>JANWJB010000155.1 GCA_025449575.1 Acidobacteriaceae bacterium | reverse complement strand
CTGGGTCCGCTCGAATTCCACACATGATCGTTCTCGCGGGCGATCGTCTCCAGATTCCGCCCGGTTAGCACGCTATCGGGAGCCTCCTCGGTGATCGCCGGGTCGTCTGATGCGCGTTCATGCTCGTCGTGCTCTTTGATCAGCAGCCAGTTGGGCTTAGACTCTTTGGCGAACCGTCCGCCCATGCGCACCAGGACCCAATTGCCCTGGAGCTTTTTCCCGTGCAAGGTAAATTTGAGGTTGCCCTTGGCCAGTCCTTCTTCCGGATCCCCCAGCGGTTCCCAGGTGCCCTCGTCCCATAGCATCACCGTACCGCCGCCATATTGTCCTTTGGGGATGGAGCCTTCAAAGCCGCCATACTCCATGGGGTGATCTTCCACTTGCACTGCCAAGCGCTTGTCGGCAGTCACGTAGCTCGGACCCTTGGTCACCGCCCAGCTTTTGAGAACGCCATGGAGCCCCAGGCGGAAGTCATAGTGCAGCCTGGTGGCGGCGTGTTTTTGGACCACAAATGGGAAGGCGGTCTGGCCGGCCGCTTTTTCCCCCAGCCGGCTCCTGGAGCGCTTTCGTTCCGCTCCGCTCGGCTCGGGTGTTTGCCGGAAGTCGCGCATCTCCCGGTACCGGGCAAGCTGCCGATCGATGAGCTGGGAGGAACGCGTCGCGGTGGGCTTGCGCGCCCGTGCCGGTTCCGTTTTACGGTTTCGTGAAGTCGCCATCGGTTCAAGCCGCGGCTTCGACTGGGAAGCGAACGGTCATGGTACTAGAGAAGAGATTTCGAATCGAGGTTGCCTGTTGCCGGCTGAAATCGAGCGATTCGAAAGCCTCGGGCATTTCTCGTGTAGGTGTGTCCCGGAACGGCTTCGACAAACGCGGCTTTCTACAAAAAAGCCGCACCTCGCGGTGCCCGGTGGGACACAGCAACAGGAGAAACGCTCTAGGTTGCTGCCTTGGCCGTCATGCGCCGGTTGATCCAATCCCGTGCCGGGAGCTCGATCAATCGCTTGGTCAGCAGAGCGGCTGCGATCAGCAGCAGATAGGAGAGCCAAGGATCGAAGACCGCCAGCCCCAGCTTCTCCAGCACGTGCGAGTTGTGCAGGATATTCCACAGATTGAAGTGGAGCAGATAGAGGCAGTAACTGGCGTCGCCAATGGCGAGGAAGGGAAGAAGCCCAAAGACTCGGGAGACCGGATTTCGTCCCGCCAGACAGAGGATAATACCCGCGAAGATCGGCATCAGCAACCCATCATGCAGCAGCGGATAGGGGATGTGATTCCGGAAGTAAAGCACCATGTAGAGCCCGGAAAATGCGGCGATGCCTAGGGCGAAACGCTTGCGGCTTTCCTGCGGAATCAGGTCATTGAAGAACGCCAGCGACATTCCGAACAGGAATGACGGGACATGCTCCATCGGCATGAATTTGAGCGCCCGCAGCCATATTCCGCCCGAGTAGCGGCCGACCGGCATTTCTCCGTCGGGGTTGTAATGCACATAGAGCAGCGGCAGAATGAGCCCGCAAAGCCAGCACGCGCTCATGAGCAGAAGAATGCTTCTTGGCCGGCGGGGACGGCGGAGCGTCACCAGCCAGGGAAAGAGCAGGTAAAAGAACGCTTCGGTGGACATGGTCCACGCCGGGGTGTTCCAAAAGGTTGAGAGGACGGGATGCCACCCCTGCAGCAAGAGCGGCGTCAGGATGAGGCCCATGACAAAGTGAGTCCTCGTCTGCGCGTGGAACTCCTGGACCAGCATGCCAAGGGAGATCAACAAGCTGAAGAGGTAGACGGGATAGATGCGGGAAAAGCGCGCTTTCCAGAAATGCCGCGCTGTCAGCTTGCCCTGCTGGCCACGCTCCCCATAGTTGTACGTGAGAATAAAGCCGGAGAGCAGCAGGAAGAAGCTGACGTCGATGAAGCCCCCGTCGACGATGGGGCTGAGCGGCCCAAACCAGTGCGGATTGGAAAAGTGGAAAAAGACCAGGTTGACCGCTGCGAAGCACCGGATTCCGCTCAGCGCCGGCAGCCGCGGGCGCCTTTGCGTCTTGGGCGGCGTGGACAGCGCCGGTGGCGCGGCCACAGCGGAAGGTGTGGAGGCTGGTGAATCGACGACTGAGCTGAGGACCGGTCTCATAGTGGAGGTGCTGTCAAGAATGGTTCAGAGTCTGTTGTCGTTCGCCCGTTCCCTCGCGGCGCAGCCGGCAACCCGGCTTCGAATTCACCGGAGTAGGCCGGCAGGTCGTGCACCGCATATCTTTGGAGAAAGTGCCGATGGAGACAGCGAATCTGGAGGTTCGAGTCGAACCGTTTCGCCGCGTGGTCGAGGTTAAGCGGTGACCAGAGAACCGACTTTCTCCCCGCTTACCACGCGCAGAATATTCCCCGACCGGTTCAGATTGAAGATGATCACTGGAAGGTTGTTGTCTTTGCACAAGCTCACCGCAGTGGAGTCCATTACCTTCAACCCGAGCCGCAGAATTTCCATGTAGGAGATCTGCTCAAATTTGACGGCGTCCTTGGCGATCACCGGATCGGCGTCGTAGATTCCCTCCACTTTCGTGGCCTTCAACAATACATCCGCCTTGATCTCCATGGCCCGGAGAGAGGCTGCTGTGTCGGTAGAAAAAAATGGGTTCCCGGTGCCCGCGGCGAAAATCACTACGCGGCCCTTTTCCAAATGCCGGATCGCCCGGCGGCGGATGTAAGGCTCCGCCACCTGGTTCATCTCGATGGCCGACATCACGCGGGTCTGCACATCACACTTTTCCAGCGCGTCTTGTAAGGCCAGTGAATTGATCACGGTGGCCAGCATCCCCATGTGATCGGCGGAAACCCGATCCATGTCGCGAGCTTGTTGGGCGACACCGCGGAAAAAGTTGCCTCCTCCAACGACGATCGCCATCTCTACCCCGAGGTCGCGGATGGCCGCGATCTCCAGCGAGATCTCGTGCACCCGATCGCCGTCCACTCCGAAGCCCCGGCCTGCCGCCAGTGCTTCGCCAGATAACTTGAGGAGAATACGCTTATACATGCAGTGAAAGTATCGCACATCCGCATGGAAGGCTCACCGGAAGACGAATCGGCTGCAACGCTGACCGAGGCTCGTTCAGCCCTTATAGGCGCTTGATTTGAAAGGTGCTGGAGCGGCCCTGAAATTCCCATACTGATCCGGAAAAGCGCAGGGCCGCCAAGGCGAGGCTACGGTCTGGAGACGAAAGCTGTGCCTGCCCGGCTATTCGCCGGCGGGCCTGGTCTGGGCGACCGTCCAGGAGACGTCGCCTACCTTGAAGCGGGCGAAGCGGCGCACCACGATGTTTTCTCCCAGCTTGGCCACCTTCTGGGCGATCAGGTCCTTGATGGCGACCGATTGATCCTTGATGAAGGGCTGATCGAGCAGGCAGACCTCTTCATAAAACTTGCTCATCTTACCCTCAACGATCTTTTCCACCACCGCGGCCGGTTTGCCGGTGGCCGCAGCTTGCGTGCGGTAGATGTCGCCTTCGCGCGCCAGATCCTCGGCGGTCACATCTTCACGGCGAACATAGCGGGGGTCGCTCGCGGCGATATGCATCGCGATGTCCTTGAGCAGTTCCTGAAAGTCATCGGTGCGGGCGACAAAATCGCTCTCGCAATTCAGCTCGACCAGGACTCCGATCTTGCCGCCGGCATGGATGTAGGTGCCTACAGAGCCCTCGGTGGTGCTGCGCGACGCCTTCTTGGCGGCAGAGGCCATGCCGCGCTTGCGCAGGACCACGACGGCCTGTTCCAGATCGCCCTTCGCTTCTTGCAGCGCCTTGCGGCAGTCCATCATTGGCGCTCCGGTCTTCTCACGGAGCTCTTTCACCTGGGTGGCAGAGATATTTTCACTCACGTTTGACATCCCTTTTTGTTCCTTTTCGACTGCTTGGTTCGCAGGGTAAGCCGGCGCTCTCCGGAGCGGCCGGGCGGCCTTTGGAGGTTCAGAGCATGTTTCACTTACTTTGAACTTGTGAGAGCGCCTTGGAGCGGCCGCGTTGGATGGCGCGGCCGCCTTCGGATCAGTCCTTTGGCTCCGGCGGCTCGAGCGCTGACAATACGGGAGACTCGCTCTAGAGGGTGCCTTCGACGGCTTCCGGTTCGTCGGTCGCGCTAATCGCGGCCGGCGCCTTGCGGATTCCTCCGCCCAGAGCGGCTTCCATATCGAGTGTCTCTCCTTCGGCGGCCGACTCCACGTCGCTGGATGACTCTCCTTCGGCGGCCGGCTCGGGAGCGGCCGCGACTTCAGCCGCTTCCAATTGCTCGTCGGAGGTCACGCCGGCATCGGCGGCGCGCTTGTCATTGGCTGCTTGCACGCCTTCCACCACCGAGTCGGAGATCTTGGAGGTAAAGAGACGGATCGCGCGCAGAGCGTCATCGTTGCCCGGAATCACATAGTCCACCAGCGTCGGGTCGCAGTTCGTGTCTACCACGGCAACCACTGGAATTCCCAACTTGCGCGCTTCTTTCACCGCGATCGCTTCATTGCTTGAATCAACGATGAAGAGCGAATCGGGCAGGCGGCGCATATTCTTAATGCCGGCCAGATTGGCCTGAAGGTGCTTGCGCTCGCGCTCCAGCCGAATAACCTCTTTTTTCGTCAGCAGGTCGTAGCGGCCATCGACCGCCATCTCATCCAGCTCCTGCAGACGCTTGACCGACTTCTGCACCGTGACCCAGTTGGTCAGCAGACCGCCCAGCCAGCGCTGGTTGATGTAGAACATGCCGCAGCGTGTGGCCTCTTCGGCAATCGCGTCCTGCGCCTGCCTCTTGGTGCCGACAAAAAGGATCACCTTCCCCTGCGAAGTCAAATCGGTAACAAACTTGCTCGCTTCCTTGAACATCTTCAAGGTCTTTTGCAGGTCAATGATGTAAATCCCATTCCGCTCGCCGAAGATGTATTCCTTCATCCGCGGGTTCCAGCGCTTGGTCTGATGCCCGAAGTGGACTCCCGCTTCGAGCAGTTCCTTCATAGTGATAGTGGCCAAAAAACCTCCTTGTGAAATGCATCCCCGGCCTTAGCCTGGAATTGATTTCCCCCTCCCCCCTTGGCGAAAGGAGCGGGGAAGACTGATGCGGGCGCATCCGGCTTTCTGTCTAAAGACACCCTAGCCCCGCAGAGGGTGTCGCCGTTGCTGCGTCGTGGCGAGTTGCAATGCCTTCCGTCCTGGATACGGCAGAAGGCAGGTGCGGCTCGCGCACTCCTTACCGCTTGCTGAACTGGAACCGCTTGCGTGCGCCCTTCTGCCCGTACTTCTTGCGTTCCTTGATGCGGGCGTCCCGCGAGAGCAGGCCGTCGGACTTAAGAGTCTTGCGCAGCTCCACATTGAACTCCAGCAGCGCGCGTGAGATTCCCAGCTTCACGGCGTCGGCTTGGGCGCTGACTCCGCCCCCGCGCACGGTTGTGACTACGTCGAAGGTCGAGCCCAATTCAGTGAGCGCCAGCGGCCGCTTGGCGGAGATCCGCTGTTGCTCGGTTACGAAGTAGGTCTCAAACGGCTTCTCGTTGACCAGGAAATTACCGCTCCCCGGCCGCAAAAATACGCGCGCTACGCTCGACTTGCGTCGCCCTGTTCCGTAGTACTGAACCAACTCTGCCATGTCCGTCCTATCTCTCAAATCTCGTTGCGGCTAACGCGCCGCCAATGTGAGCGCTTCCGGTTGCTGCGCCTGATGAGGGTGCTCCTCGCCGCGATATACCTTCAGCTTGGTTGCCATCTGGCGCCCCAGCTTGGTCTTTGGCAGCATGCCCTTCACCGCCTCCTCGACGACCTTTTCCGGCCGCCGCGCTATCAACCGCACGAAACTCTCTTCGCGCAAACCTCCGGGAAAGCCCGTATAGCGGCGGTAAACCTTCTTTTCGCTCTTCAGCCCGGTGAGCGTGACCTTGGCGGCATTGATCACGATGACGTGATCTCCCATGTCGAGGAACGGCGTGTATTTCGGGCTGCGCTTGCCGCTCAGGACGCTGGCCGCCTCCGTGGCGAGCCGCCCCAGCGTCTTGCCGCTGGCATCAACCACATACCACTTGCGGGTTATATCGTGCGAACTAGGTATATAAGTAGACATCGTTGATTCATTCCCCCGGGGGATCAATCTCTCGTTTCGCGCTTTGCTGCGCACCCTTTTGTCGCGCTCTGGTCCCGCGAAGATGCTTCCGCACCTCCGCACTTCTCGCCACATACGATAAATTCCAGAATCGCGTGAGCGGCGCAGAGACGACTTAGAGCAGGTTCGCCTTTAATGTGAACTGGTGAGACCGGCTACGACTGGCCCCTTTTTTGAAACGGCCACCCACAGAGCAGTCTTTCGGAATACACCTAAAGCGAAAATGCTCGGGCTCTTGGCTGTGCCAACCGGACCACCCTGGTTGGCTCGATCAATCACACGAGAACCAGCGCGGACGGGCAGACGGAGCCCTGCGCAAGGATTTCAGAGTAACCCACTTCCGCGAGCCGAGTCAACGCCCCGGACGCCTCCAGATCCGCCAAAGCATCCACAAAAGAGGGATTTTCGGCTCTCCAAGTAGCGGCATACGCTCCCTTTAACTGTTTCGGCGGAGGAGGTCCCCCCTTATGTCCCCGCGCGTCTTTCACGCTCTGGTAACGGCTCTGATTCGGATCGGATTGCTGTTGGCGCTTGTGATCATGCTGATGGCAGAGAATGCTCAGGCTCAACCCGTTTTGCGGCCCGCGGCCGCATTTGCCGCCGCCGTGCCGTGCGCAATATCCGTGCCCTGCGCAACATCTTAGAGCGCTAAACGGCGCAGGGACTTAAGCCCAGACTGCAGACCTCGATCTGCGCCATGCCCGGTCATTCCATTCCGCAAATGGCCGCACATGTGACTCCTGCCGCTCCGCCACTCTTCGCGGAAACGCTCTCGACCGGCTGAATAGAGCTCTCCAGCGGCCAGCCCCGAGCATGAACCCCCGCTTCGATGGCCAAATTTGTGCAGCGCCTTCCCTCCGCAGTGCTATGGCCTATCCCCGAGGCGTGCGACATGCTACTAGAAGGAGAATCTATGACGGTCTCAACCCACAATTCTTTCTTCCAGGCTCCCCGACTCTCTGCCGCCTTGTTGGCCGCGGTCCTGGTATGTATCCCCGCCCTCCCGGCCCATGGACTGCCGGCCGCGGCGCCCGTGTCGAGCCCCGCTCCCGCTGCCGCGCCCTCAGCCGCTCCCGCCGCAGCCGCGACGGCCGCGAAAAAGAATGCTGTGCCGCCGCTCACCGAGGAAATGCTGCGCCGGCGCTTCCTGGGCAAAGTGGTATTTCTGCGCGGCCTCTATGTGGGAGACGACTTGACCTTCGACATGAATGGCAAAGTGAAGGGAACCCCGGGAACCGCCTCCTTCACGCTTTCCGCTCTTCAGGTTCGCAAAGTCGATTTGAACAAAAAGAAACTGGAGATTGAAGCCGACCGCTATGCCCTGCATTTCGACGGCGCGCTGCCCTACCAGTCCGATTCCAAATCCTTCGATAAGGTGAAAATCTCAAAGAAGCCGATTCACATCACAATCGAGCGCGAATTGGTAGTCACCCTCAAGAAAAAGAAGGAGAAGAAGGAGAAGGCCAAAAAAGAGACGAAAGCGTCGACGGGAAAGGAGATGGCAGGCAACGCTACGGTGCCCGCCTCCCCCGCTCCCCCGCCTGCAGCCGCTCCGGCTCCGCCTCCGGTCCCCGTATTGGCTCCGGGTACAACCCTCTCTCCGGCTCACAGCGCAATGGTGCTGGAGACGGCACTCGGCAAGGTCTTCTCCTCCGACATCGATCAACAAATGATGGTTCACCTGCCCGCCTATTGGCAGCGGTACTTTCAGAGCAAGGAAGATCACCACCAGTTCCAGCCTTCCGGCGTCCTGCCGGTGGGTGGCGATGTCACTCCGCCTCGGGTGCTGAACAGCATCGATCCCAGCTCGAACCAATATGCGCAGAAATATGGCATTGCCGGGTTGACCCTCTTCCGCACAGTGGTGGACGCCACCGGGAAACCGCAGCAGGTGGCAATTACCCGCCCGATCGGCTTTGGACTGGATGAGGCGGCGGTGCAGGCGATCAAAGCCTCGCGCTTCAAGCCGGCAATGAAAGACGGCAAGCCTGTAGCGGCGGTGATCGATGTGGTTGTCACCTTCCGCATCTACTCGAACCGCACCAAACCCGGCTCGGTCAAAAAGGGACAGAAGCAAACGCAGGTGGTAGCCTCCGCTTGGGACGCCGGAACACCGGAAACTTCGGCGAAACCAATACAATGAGGCAGTGAGCCAACGCTTTCTGAACCTGATCCGCAAAGGGGAGACGGCTGAAGTCGCCGCTTGCGCCGAAGAAGATGCTGCACTGGTCGCCTGCCGTGACGCTCAGGGCGTCTCCGCGCTTCTTTGGTCCGTCTACTGCCGCCAACCATTGATCCGGGATTTCCTGCGTGAGCGGCTGCCCGCCTTGGACCTCTTCGAGGCTGCGGCGGTGGGCGACGTGAGGGCGCTTGACCTCTTGCTTCGCGGGGACGCGCTTAGCATCTACCAAACCTCAGCCGACGGCTGGAGCCCGCTCCACTTGGCTGCCGCCTTTGGCGGAACCGATGCCGCTGCCTTGCTGCTGGACCGTGGCGCTCATCTGCATCAGTTCTCCCGCAACCCAATCCGCTGCCAGCCTCTTCACGCTTGCATTGCTCAAGGCCGCCAAATAGAGACCGCGCGCCTTCTGATCGGGCAGGGGGCGGACGTCAATGCAGCGCAGGCCGGCGGTTACACCCCCCTCCATCAAGCGGCTGCGGCCGGCGATCGGGAAATGGCCTTATTGCTGCTCAAAGCGGGAGCCGATCCCCGCAAACTCTGCGATCAAGGGAAAACGCCTGGAACCTATGCGCGCGAGCGCGGACACGCGGAAGTCGCCGCATTGCTCGACTAGTAAGAAAAGCCGCGCTTCTCGAACCACGGGTGGGCACAGCAATCCTGAATCCGCTTTAGACCTGGAGAAAGAGAATGACGCTTGAGGACCGGATCGACTCCCTGCGCCGAACCCAGCTGTTCGGCAATGCCTCCGCGCAGGCTCTCATGTTGCTGGCCACCCACGCCGTGGAACGCCGTCTGCATCAAGGAGAAATTCTCTTCGTCAGTGGCGATCCCGCCCGGGGATTGTATGTCGTCGTCTCCGGCTCCCTGCGCGCCTTTCGGGAGAGTGAGGAAGGTCGGGAGCAGACGATCCACCTCGAGCGCGCCGGAGCCACATTTGCCGAGGTCCCGGTCTTCGATGACGGCCCGTATCCCTCGACGGTGGTCGCAGAGGAAGAATCCGTCATCCTCTTCCTCGCAAAAGAAGATGTCCGGCATTGTCTGGTGCAGAGTCCGGAGGCCGCACTCGCGGCGCTCGGAGTTCTGGCCGCCAGACTTAGAAAAGTGGCTCTTCTGCTCGAGCAGCTTTCCTTGCAGGATGTGACTCAGCGGTTGGCCGCCATGCTGATAGAGGAGGCGGCAAGCCATGGAAAAGTCGAAGACGGCGCATCCTTCTCTCTACCCGATTCGCATCAGCGAATCGCCGCGCGCCTCGGCTCTGTGCGCGAAGTTGTCAGCCGGACGCTGCACCGCCTTGTGAAAGAGCAGATCATCGCCATTCACGGACATCGGATCATCGTTCTCAATGTGGCGGGCTTGCAAGCCAAGGCCAAGATAGATTCCGCCAAGCCATTTTCTAGTTAGGACATGCGAAACGGAGAAATCGCCGCCGCGACGGTGGCGGCAGCTTCCTCAGCGGCCATAATGCTTCGCATTTTCCTCCGCAAATCCCTTCCACTTATCGGGCAAATCGTCCTGCGCAAAGATAGCGGAGACGGGACACACCGGCACGCATGCGCCACAGTCGATACATTCCACTGGATCAATGAAGAGCTGCGGCGCCTCTTCAAAGCCGCCCTCATCCTTGCGAGGGTGGATGCAGTCAACGGGGCAGGCGTCCACGCATGCTGTGTCCTTCACACCGATGCATGGTTCCGCGATTACGTATGCCATAAATGCGCCCTCCTAAACCAGACTGCGGCTCCGGAAATGGGGAGCGCCGTGACCACGGTCACAGACCTGCAAGGCGGAAGGAAGTATGGTGTGAGAGCTGGACAATGCCATCCCAAGGAAGGACGGAACGATGATTGAGAAGTGCGCGAATCCTGAGTGCAGTACTGAGTTTCGCTATGCCAGCCGCGGTCGCCTATTCTCTTTTGAGCTTCGGAACCCCGCTGGGCCATGCCGTGACGTTCCCCGGGCGATCTGTGAAAAGAAGCCCTCTCACGCGGCTGTGCATTTTTGGCTTTGCGACATCTGCTCGCCAAAGTTCACGCTGCAGTTTACGCTGAACGCCGGCCTCTCCTTGTTGCCGGTTCCCGTGGAGGACCCATCTCCGGTGCCCTTGTGTCGCCGGCAGGCAGCGGCATCGGAGGTCCGGCAGTGGAGAACTGCCTGAG
>JANWJB010000154.1 GCA_025449575.1 Acidobacteriaceae bacterium | reverse complement strand
TTTTGCGAGGAGATTTTTGCAGTAGCCAGTCTCCGCGAGGACGAAATCGACCGGCTCATCCAATCCCATTCTGCACACTGGCGCCTACAGCGGATGCCCGCGGTCGATCGTAATGTCCTGCGCGCCGCTGTGGCCGAGATGATGGGCTTTCCCGAGACTCCCATTGCGGTGGTGATTAACGAATCGCTGGAGATCGCCCGGCGCTATTCGGCGCCCGAATCTCTCAACTTCCTCAATGGCGTTCTGGACGCGATCGCTCGCGCGCAGAGGTCCGCCGGTGCTTCAGGGATATAACCGAAAAACGCCACGCCGCAGGCCATGGCCGGTACCCGGCCCGGCGCGACGGGCGCGGTCGCGGCTGAGATACACTCAGAGGACCGCCGGGAGAACGAGCCCTGGTACGAGGAATCGCTCTCTTGATCGCTCGGAAATTCTTCAGATCACTCGTCGCTCGCGCTTCAGGGTTATTGATCGCCTGCACTGTTGCGTACCCGGCCGTTGCGCAAAGCGCGGTCCCCGCTTCGCCTGCCGGCTCCCCAAGCGCCCCCGCCGGATCGGCGGCCGCCGAGCCCAACGCGCCGTCGCCGCAGCCGGCGGTCGCCCAGCCGGCCCCAGCCGCCCAGACACAGCGTGACAAGGCCGAACAACAGCTCAGGACAGAGGAAAAGCAGCGAATCATTGGCATCGTTCCCAACTTCAATACTTCTTACGATTGGAATGCACCCCCGCTCTCGCGAAGTCAGAAATTCCGGCTTGCGTTTCGCAGCGCGATCGACCCCGCTACCTTTGCGGTCGCCGGCCTGGATGCAGGTTGGAGCATGGGGCAGAATAGTTATCGCGCATATGGGGAGGGTGTGGAAGGTTACAGCAAGTATTTCGCAGCGTCCTATGCGGATAGTTTCGACGGCGCCATGATCGGCAATGCGCTCTTTCCAGCCCTGCTCAAGCAGGACCCGCGCTATTTCCGCATGGGTGAGAGTCACACCTTCAAGCGCCGGTTCCTGTATTCCATTGCCTCCACTGTTTGGTGCAGGAATAACAATGGAAAGTGGGGTCCCAACTACTCCAACGTCTTCGGCAATCTTGCCGCCGGCGGCATCTCCAACTTGTACTATCCCGCCGCCGGCCGCGGCGCCGGCTTAACCATCGAGCGCGGGATGACAGTCACGGCGGAAGGGACCCTCGGAGCCCTCTTCGACGAATTCTGGCCGAACATCGCACCCAAGATCCTCAAGGGGCCACTCTCCGGGCTCCAAAAGGGACTTCCTCCCATCACGCCGCCGGCGCCCGGATAGTCGGGCATTGATTCCAGAATTCGCTTCTACGGCGGTCCGTCAGGCGGTAACGGTCAGCACCGGGCAGGTGGCCGCCGTCGGCAATTGAAAGGCCGCGGAAGTGCGCATCTCCAGGCCGAGATGCGGAGTCTTCCTGATTCCCAGCACCAGCAGATCGATGCCGTGCTCTTTGATGTGCTCAAGGATGCGCTGGTGCGCGGAGCCGAATTCGACGAAGGCGCTTGCCTGGCAAAACTCCTCGGCATGGCGGGGAACCAATCCTTCGAGAGACTCGCGAAACCGCTGCCTCAAGTCCTCGGTGCGTTCCACCCGGTCATGCTCGCCTCCGTGCACGACGTGGAGTACGTCGATCTTCGCGCCCAGGGTTTCCGCCAAAAAAACCGCATAGACGGCGGCATGCGCAGCCGCTGGTGTCAGATCGGTGGCATAGAGAATGCGGCGGAAGGGAAGATCGTTGGCGGACGAGATAGCGGCGACCCGCGGACCCACGGTAAGGCAGGGCCAGGGAGTGGACCGCAATATCTTTTCCGCGACCGATCCCATCACCATCCGTTCCAGCCGGCTGCCTCCATGGGTTCCCATCGCGATTAGCGAGGGCGCGTACTCGGCGGCCAAGCGGGGAATCGCCTCTTCTGGAGTTCCATCCAGGAGCACCGGAACGGTTTCGACCCTGGCGGAGGCGCTCAGCTCCGAGGCTCTCTGTGCCAGTAGGCTCGCCAGCTCCTTTCGTTGTCCGCTGACCGGCGTCCCTTCGGCTTCCACTTCCATGGCGGCCTGCGAAGGCAGAAAGACGTGGGAGATCACCAGCTTGGCGGCGAAATGCCGCGCGAAAAGCGCGGCAAATTCGCCTGCATTGTGCGACCGGTCGCCGAGATCGGTTGCCGACACGACTGCCTTCACATTCAGGTTAAGACGGTTCTTGATGGGCTCCACGGGAAGCACCTCTCCTTGCCGGCGTCAGGCGCGCCTTTGCAACAACTCTGTCGTCTCGACCGCAGTGTACGCTCTGCATACTTTAGAATGTCTGGTCCGGATTGGGAGCTGAGAATCGCCAACGAGCGTTATGGCGCCGTTCCAATCTGGTAGTTCAGAGCTGCCAGCGAGAGCCGGTATTGATATCGCGCATTGGTGTCATCGATTTGCGCGGTCGTCTGTTGCAACTCGGCCTGGCTTAGCTCGACGATCGAACTCAGTCCCAGTTTGTAGCGGGCTTGCGCAAGCTGCAAGCCGAGGTTCGCTTCCTTCACCAGTTGTCCGGTGACTCCAACCCGCTGGTAAGCGGTGTTGGCGTCCAGCCATGCCGTACGCACGTCGCGCACGATCTGGTCCCGCAGCGCGCGCGTCTTCTCCGCATCCGCCTGCGCCCGGTAGGCGGCCTCCCGCGCTTGAGCCGTATAAAGAAAGCCATTGAAGATGGGGATGTTCAGGTTCACGCCGATTCCGCCCCACCAGTTGCTGGTGTAGTAGGCATCGCTGCGAACGGGCGCCGCGCCCACCGTGCCTGCGGCGCTGATGGTGGGCAGAAGCTGGTCCCACTGGGCGCGCGTATATTTTTGCGCGGACTGCTGTCCGAAGGTCAACGATTGCAGATCTGGCCGCTGTTGAAGCGCCGCCTGAATCAGCCCGTCGGGAGCAGGCGCAGGAGGGGTCAGTTCCGTGGTGGCCCCGATGAGCACGTAGCGCACGTTGTGATCCAGGCCGAGGACGGCATCCAACGCCGCCATGCTGGCCTCGTCATTGTCCGCGGCGTCCAGTTGCAGCAGCTGCGCCTGGGAGAGATCGACATTTGCGAAACTCAGATCGAGCGTCGATTTCAATTTGTTTTTGGTCATTTCGCTGATCAGCGACTGCGTCGTCTGCCGGTCGGCGACGGTCTGCCTGGCTACCTTCAGCAGGGCCTGCGCGGTCAGCGCGTTGTAGAAGGCCTCGTCGGTGGCCAGCACGATCTCCTCCCGGGTGGCCAGCGCATTCGCGTTGGCAGCCTTTTCCCGCAGCTTCTGCGAGAGCACCAGGTTGTGAACGCGGCCGAAGTCCGTAATCAGCTGCGTGAAGGCTCCTCCCGCCCCCGCATGTGTGATCAGCCGCGATGCCGCGAGGGAGCCGGCGGAGACGCGGCCGCCATCGTGCGCGTTCATCGCGGAGACGGAACCATAAGCAGTGGGTAGATCGGCGGCGTGCGCTTCACGCACGACCTGGTGCTGGGCGAGCGCCAGCAGTTGGCTCACACGGATGCGTGGATTGTCTCTCAGAGCGATCTGCTCCGCCTGAGTCCGGGTTAGACGCAGTACGGCGCTTCCGTTTTGTGCGGTGGAGTTCGTTCCCTGCGGGGGGCCGCTTGGCGGGCTATTCTGCGCGACCTCCAGATGCAGGATGGGAGCAGGCGCGCTGGGCAGCCGGGCGGCTCTGCCGGCGGTCTGCGCCGGCGCGGCGGAGAGCAGGAGCGCGAGCGAGACGGCGAGCGTCATCATGCCTGCACCTCCTCGGCGGTCTGGTTTTGCTCATCCCGGGCATGGATCAGCAGATAGACTGCCGGCACCAGGAACATGGTCACCACCACCGAGACGCCGAGCCCCCCAATGACGGCGCGCGCCAGCGGCGCATATTGCTCGCTTCCTGGTTCGATGCCCAGAGCCATGGGAATCATGCCCAGAACCGTGGCCACCGACGTCATCAGGATGGGCCGCAGACGCAGCTTGCAGGCTTCAATCGTAGCCTCCGCCAGAGGCATGCCCTGCGCGCGCATGATGCGGGCGAAGTCGACGATGAGAATGCTGTTGGACACCACGATGCCGGTCATCATGATCGTCCCCATAAGGGACATGATGTTCATGGTGCTGCCCGTAATGAGCAAGATCAGCACTACCCCGGCCAAACCGGGTGGAACCGCCATCAGGATGATGAATGGATCGATGAAGGAGCTGAACTGCGCCATCAGGATGAGATAGACGAGCGCAATGGCCACCAGCAATCCCAGGCCGAAATCGTGGAATGCCCGGTTCATGTTCACCACCGCGCCGCGTACGGTCAATCGGGTGTTCTTGTCGAGGGGCGTCTTGGCGAGCAGCTTGTCGATACTCTTACCCACGCCGCCCAACGCCTCCGTCTTGGTGGATACATAGATATCGACGACACGGCGAATCTCGTAGTGATCCACCTCGGCTGGAGTGTTGATCTGCCGGATATCGGCCACCGATTGCAGCGGGGTATAGCCGGAGGCGCCATCGCCGCGCAGAGGAATGTTTTTGAAATCCTCCATATTCATGTTTTGTATCTTTTTATTGAAGTACTGCACCGTCACCATGTAGTTATTGCCCGTCTTCGGATCGATCCAATAACTGGGGGCGACCATTCCATCGGAGGTAAGCGCGGTAACGACGTTATCCACCACGTCTTTGGTGCTGAGCCCCACCTGGCTGGCGCGCTCACGGTCGATATCGAGCGCTAGCCCCGGATAGCGCATATTCTGCGGAATATAAACGTCCGCTACGTTCTTGATCTTCCGGATCCGAGTGGCAAGAGTCTGAGCGAGGGAATAGGCTCCATTCAGATTTTGGGACCCTACCTGGATATCGATAGGCGCGGGGAGTCCCTGGTTGACGACCGCGCTGACCAACCCGCCGCCCTGGAAATAAGTGGATAACTCCGGCATCTGCCTGGCCAGTGCCCGCCGGACGCGATCCATATACTCATAGCTCCCTAACTTATGACCGTCTTTCAGGCTCACTTGAACAAAAGCGGTGTCCATTGACGAGTTGGTGCTGTAGATAGTGGAAGGACCATGGGTAATGCCGATGTTGGAAACGATCATATTGAGATCGTGAGGAGGAATCACCTGGTGGATAATTCCTTCCACCTTCGCAATGTACTGGTTGCTGTCTTCGATGCGGGTTCCGCTAGGCATCTTCACGTTGATGACGAACTGGCCGGCATCGGTACGCGGAAAGTATGCGCGCCCGAGAAAGGGAAACAGCCCCAGGGTTATCACTGCCAGGCAAACCAGGATGGCCGTCGCGGTGAGGCGTGGGTGCTCCATCGAGCGCCTCGCGGCGATGACATACCAGTCCAACATGCGCTGGAAGGATTGATTGAACTTGGCAATGATCCTTTGGAAGAAGGATGGGCGCCGATGGGTCTGCGCCCCCTGATGGCCGGTGAGAAAAGTGGCGCAAAATAGCGGAACCACGGTCATCGAAAAGGCATAGGAGGCAAAAATGGAGAGGACTACGCCCAGGGCCAGCGGCGTAAAGAGATACTTGCTCACTCCGGTGAGGGAGGCCACAGGGAGAAAGACGATTGAAGTGGTGACGGTCGCCGCCAGCACTGCGAGCGATACCTCGGCTCCGCCTTTCTCCGCCGCCTCTCGCGGCGTCGAGCCCATTTCCATATAGCGGAAGATATTTTCCAGAACCACCACGCCGTTGTCGATCAGCCGGGAGAAGACCAGCGCAATGCCGCCCAGCAGCATCGTGTTGATCGAGCCTCCCATCAAGTTGACGATTACGATGCAGACCATCACCGAGAGCGGCACTAAAAGCATCACCGCTACGGTGGAGCGCGGGCTTCCCAGGAAGAGCAGAATCATCAGCCCGGTCAGGGCCAGGCCGATCACCAGCTCGTTGATGAGTTCCTTCACCGCCTTTTTCACGAAGAGCGACTGATCGAAGACCACCGCCGTCTTCAGCGTGGCCGGAACGTTCACAAGATGTTGGATCGCCTTCTTGATCCCATTCACGATGGTGATGGTGTTGCTATCCCCACCCTGCTTGAGGACGGGGAGATAGACCGACCGTTGGCCGTCGATGCGGACGATGTTGGTTTGCAGCGCTCCGGCGTCTTCTGCCTTGCCCACATCGCCCACCAAAATCGATGCGTTGCCTACCGTCTTGATGGGGAGGGAATTGATCTCCTTCACTGCGGGGAACTGGGCGTTGGCATAGACGTTGAAATCTTTCTTGCCGATGCGAACGTCGCCGGCCGGCAGGATCAGATTGGAGCTGTTGACCGCGTGCACGACGTCCATTACAGAGAGGTTGTTCGCCTCCAGCTTGAGCGGGTCGACGTAGACCTGGATCTGCCGATAGGTTCCGCCGAAAGGCTCCGGAGCCGATGCGCCCGGCACATTTGCGACCTGATTGCGGACCGCGAACTGGGCGATGTCCTTGAGGTCCGTCTCATTCAGTCCTTTCCCCTTCAGCGTGACCAGGCATACGGGCTGGTTCGATGCATCGGCGCTGAGCACTACCGGAGGCAGGGTTCCCGGCGGCAGCCGCCTGAGATCGGCCATGGCGAGGTTGGCGATGTTGCTGAGCGCGGCATTGGGATCGGTGCCCGGCCTGAAGTAGACCCGGATGAGGCTGACGCCCGTCATCGAGCGCGATTCGATGTGATCGATGTTATTGCCGAGAGTGAAGAACCGCTCGAAGGTGTTGGTGATATCCGATTCCACCTGCTGTGGCGGCATGCCGGAATAAAACGTCGCAACCACCACTACCGGCATGTCGATGGTGGGAAACAGGTCGACCGGCATGCGGAAAATGCTGATCACGCCAATCAGCGTCGCCACCAGGCAGAGCATGATGATGAAGAAGGGGTATTTGAGGGCAAACTTCGGCACTACTGCACCCCCTGCCCGTTGTCTCCGTCATTATGCAGATCGACCATCCCGCCGGGTTGCTGCGTCACATCGGTGGTGGTGGTTTTCTGCATGATGGGAATGACCTGCCGGCCTTCCGAATACTTCTCCTGGTTGCCGAGAATCACCCGGTCGCCTTCATCCAATCCCTTGTTGATCGAGGCCAGCAGAGAGCCCTCCATCCCGACCTCGACCGGCCGGACGTGCACCCGATTCTGGCTGTCCAGGACATACACGACCTGGCGGCCGTTCTGCATGACGACCGCTCCGACCGGAACGGTTAGCACGTTTTCAACGTGATCCAGCCGCAGCTCCGTGTTGGCATACATGCCGGGATCGAGCGCGAGATCTTTGTTCTCCACGTCGATCTCCGTCTCCATGGTTCGCGTCTGCTGGCTTACATCGCGCGTAAAGCGAACCACCTTGCCGGTGAAGGAGCGGCCCACGGCGTCCACCCGCACCTGCATCTGATCGCCGACATGGACATAGCGAACGTCGTCTTCCGGAACCGGCACGCGCAGTCGCAGCAGGCCGCTCTCTGACAGCTTGACGATGGGGAGCGACTGGGTGCTGGAGTCTGAGCCGGTGCCCGATTGAATCAATGCGCCGGTATCGGCATAGCGCCAAAGGATGACTCCGTCGATCGGCGCCTTTACGTCGGTGTAACTCTGAATCGCAGCCACCCGCTCGTTGTCGGCTTTCGCCACGCCGACCCCCTGCTGCGCGGCCGCCAGCGCGGCTTTCGCCGCATCCACTTGGGCCTCCGCCGCCAGATCCTTGGATTGGGCATCGTCCAATTCCTGTTGGGCGATCAATCCCGGTTGTGCCTGCGCCGTCTGCTGCAGGCGCATAAAATCGTCGTGCAGCGCCGTGTGCTCCGATTGCGCCGCCGACACTTCCCGCTGTGCCCGAATGATTTCGTCCTTGCTCCTGGCTACTTCCGCGACCGTGCCTTGCAGTTGCGCTGCCAGCTCCGGTACTTCCAGCACCGCCAGGGTCTCTCCCTTGTGCACGCGGTCGCCGATATCGACGTAGATCGATCGGATAAATCCGGAAACCTTGGGGTGCACATCGATTTCCTGATAGGGCTGGAATTGGCCCGCCAGCGCCAAAGTGTGGGAGATGGACCCGCGCTGTACGCGGGCCACCGTGGCGGAAGGAGGAGTGCTTGCCGATGCTGCTACGGATGCCCCTGTTTTGCATCCGGAGATTGACACGGCGATCCCGGCGGCCAAAACCATGCCTGCAACGGGTATCACCAAGATTCGCTTTCGCATGTTTCCCTCGGCTGACTGTTTGAAGCGCAAAATTTCGGGGCTCCGTTTTGCGTGCGAGAACGCATGGCAAAACGGTCCGCTTGGCCTTGGCGATTGCGCCACCGCGCGCGCCCGGACCGGGAAGTCTGGAGCCGTTCCACTCTTGCATGGGTCAGTCAGGGAGATTTGGCGGCGTTTTATTGAAGCACGCTGCGGCCTTCCGGCGGATGCTGAAGCGAAACTGCTCTAGCGGAAAGCCGGAGGAGGTCGAAAGAGGAAAGGAGTGAGGCTCGCTATCCGGATTCCAGGCAGCGGTGCGGCGCTAAAGTCGCCGGTTAGGCTCCTTTGCGGAGCGCCTGATCGCAGAGCGGGCGCCAAGCAGGCAGAGAAGGTCAGAAACAGGCCGAGCGGCCAGGGGAGACCGGCCGCGATGCGGGGCAACTCTGTCTCCCGAGCCGCATCGCCTGCCCGCTCCTGGTTGGAAAGCAGCTTGGCCTCGGGCATCTCATGTGTGATGGAGTGCGGTGAGTCGTACAAGGAGAGCTTGTATTGCAGGCCCCAGACAAAGACGGCAAAGATGAGGGTTGTGAAGAGAGACGTAATCCACGCCGTCCTTCGCCACTTCTGCATCGCGTGCTTCAAAATATCTCTGCTGTGCATCAATGCGATGTATCCGTAATTGAAAGTATACAAGACGGGGATTCAGCCTTGAGTTCTTTATCTGCCGGGAATCACATTTGCCCCGGCCTCTCGCTAAGCTCAGTTAGGTTCATGGCGGCTTTTGCTTAGAGCAGGTTCAGCTCCCATAGATCGTGGAGGTGGAGAATGCCGGTGACCTTCCTTGTGCCATCAACCACCACCAGCGAGGTGATCTTGTGTTCTTCCATTATGCCCAGCGCCCGGGCAGCCAATTCCTCGTCGCCGATCGTTTTAGGATCGGCGTTCATCGCCGCTCCGGCGGGCAAGGTCATCGCCT
>JANWJB010000153.1 GCA_025449575.1 Acidobacteriaceae bacterium | reverse complement strand
CGGGCCTGCTCTCCGGCCGCTTCTCCACTTATGACCAGCTCCAGCCAACCATCCTCTCTGTTCTCCGTGTTCGCCGGACTCTGCCAGGAGCTTGCCGCCACAGGCAGCAAGCTGCAAAAGCGCGCGAAGGTTGCCTCCTATCTCCAGCGGCTCAGCGTAGATGACGCGGCGCGTGCCGTGTTGTATCTGGCCGGCTCACCTTTTGCGGCGACCGATGGACGCCAGTTGAATGTTGGCGCCTCCCTTCTTTCGCGCTTGTTGGCGGAGCGCACCGGAGCCGGGCGAGAGACCATGCATGAGGCATATCGCCGCCATGGTGATATGGGCGGGGCGGCCTTTGATCTGCTTAGCGCCACCGAAGGCGGTCCAGCATGGGCGGCGGAGCTCACTCTGGCTCAACTGGAGGCGGCCTTTGCCGCAGTTGCTGCCAAAGCCAAGCCGGCCGCGAAGGCGCGGCTTCTCTCCTCGCTTCTGGAGCGAACGACCCCGATAGAAGCCAAGTATCTAATCAAGATCGTTCTAGGCGACCTGCGCATGGGGGTGAAGGAGAGCCTGGTGGAGGAGGCAATCGCAGCCGCCTACGATGCTCCGCTGGCTCAGGTGCGGCACGCCACCATGCTGAATGGCAGCTTAGCCGAGGTGGTTCAACTGGCAGCCCATCGCCGGCTTCATGAGGCGGCGATGAAGCTCTTCCATCCTCTAGGCTTCATGCTGGCCAGTCCCGTCGATTCGGTCGCGGAGGCAATACGGCGCTTTGGCCAGGAACAAAGGCTTGAAGCGGGAGGCCTCGAAACCGCGGGCAATGAAGCTGCGGACGTGGAAACTCCAGCAGTTACGAATAAGGACGTACCCGGCATTGTACTTTCTGCGATGCACTTGCCTGAAGAGCAGGCGCCCGCGGGCCGGCTCTCAGGAGCGCAGGTCTCAGGAGCGCAGGTCGAGGATAAGTACGATGGCATCCGGGCGCAGATCCACTGCGGCGACCCAATTCAGCCGCGGCGCGTGGCGATCTTCTCGCGCTCCCGGGAAAACATGACGGAGAGCTTTCCCGAGATCGTCGAAGCCTTTGCAGGGTTTTCTCAACCGGCGATTCTGGATGGAGAAATCCTCGCGTGGGTTCCGGAGGCGGCTGGAAGCGGGGGCCGGGCGCTCCCCTTTACCTCGCTGCAGCCCCGGCTCGGCCGTAAGCGGATCACCGCCGATATCTGCGAGAGGGCGCCGGTTGTTTTTATTGCCTTCGATCTGCTCTGCCTCGATGGCGAATTGTTGTTGGATCGGCCATTGGCCGCTCGCCGCGAAGCGCTCGAAGCTTTGGTGGAGCGCGAGGCTCCGCGTACCGTCGTGGGCAGCCGCGAAGTCTTCCTCGGGCGGCAATCTCAGCTGCCGTTCGCCTCGCCGCTGAGCGAGGACGCATTCGCTCGCCTGGGGCTCGCTCCCGCCGCCTTGCTGCAGGACGCGGTGCAACTGGAGCAGGCTTACGGAGGCGCGCGAGCGCGGGGGAACGAGGGCATCATGCTCAAATCGCGCCGCAGCGCCTATCAACCGGGACGGAGGGGGCTGGCCTGGCTAAAGTTGAAGCGTGAGCTGGCGACACTTGATGTGGTGGTCACGGCGGCAGAATACGGTCATGGAAAGAGGGCCGGCTTGCTCAGCGATTACACCTTCGCGGTCCGTGACGGCAGCCGGTTCCGCAATGTGGGCAAGGCCTATTCGGGAGTGACCGATGCCGAGATCGAGACTCTGACCCGATTTTTTAAGGAGCATACGATTGAGGATCTCGGCTTCATTCGGTCGGTCGAGCCGCTCATCGTGCTCGAGGTGGCCTTCAACAATGTCATGCGGTCCGACCGCCATGACAGCGGCTTTGCCTTGCGCTTTCCGCGTATCATGCGTATCCGCGACGATAAGCCGGTGATCGAAATTGACACGCTGGAGCGGGTGGAGGAGATTTACCGCGCTCAGGACAGCCCCGGTCCTGACTAATCCGCGTGGCCGTGGGAGTGGCCCGGATGGGCGCGCTCAATTTCAACCGGCGGAGCGCAGCCATGCGAGACTTCGCACTCGGCGTGCTCGAACTGGATGGTCGCATGATAGATGCGGAAGCGTTCTCGCAAGATGCTGGTGATCTGCTCCAGAATGCGCCCGCTCTCCGATGGCGGAATGTCGGCGATCGTGACATGGCTGGCCAGGGCGTGGGTTTGCGAACCCAGGCTCCAAACGTGGAGATCGTGGACGTCTTCAACGCCGTCGAGCCCCTCTATGGCCCTCCGGACCTCGGCCAAAGAGACGCCGCGCGGCGCGCCTTCGAGCAAAATATTGAGAGTCTCGCGCACGATGGAAAGCGCGCTCCACAAGATGAGCGCGGCAATCAGGACAGAGAGCAGGGGATCGATCCAGTTGCGTCCGGTGAACAAGATAGCCGCGCCTCCCAGAATGACGGCGGCGGTGGAGAGCGTGTCACCCAGCATGTGGATGAACGTGCTGCGAATGTTGATATCGTGGGAGGCTGTCCACAGCAGCGCCGCGATGATGCCATTCATCACCATTCCGGCAGCGGCGACAATCATCATGAGATCGGGCTGCACAGGCACCGGAGCAGTCAAGCGGCGGATTGCTTCAACGACAATCCAGATCGACAGCAGGATCAGGGTGGCGGCGTTGAAGAAGGCGGCGAGGACGCCGGCGCGCTGATATCCGAAAGTCTTCTTCTCGGTGGCGGGGCGGCTTTGGAAATAAACGGCGACGAAAGAGAGCAGGAGCGCCAGAAAATCGGAGACGTTGTGCCCTGCCTCCGAAATCAAAGCCAGGGAGTGAGCGCGTAAGCCGGCGAAGAGGGTCAGCGCGACGTAGAGCAGCGTCGCCGCCAAGGAAAAGCGCAGCACGCGCTGCGTCTTCTCGCTCGCCGAGCCGTGCACATGCATAGCTACAGTTTACCGGGAGTTGCTGGTTGCCGGCTCGGCGGCTGCCCCCCTTGGCGGGCAGGGATGGATTCTGCGGTGTCCCGCAGCCCGCTCCAGGTCTCCGCAACAATTAGCGAATTACCGGGATTATGAGGGTCATAGCGTACAGACGCGGGAAAGCCGAGGCGGCAATTGTAGATATTGACCAGGTGGCGCAGCATCGTGACATCTTGGGAGCATTCATAAACCACACCCGCAATATCGTACTTATAAAGAATGAGCTGCATTCCGAGGGTGCGGCCGCTCTCCTGCGGACTGAGGTCCGAGATGTCGATCACGGTTCCGTCGATGATGCGGCCTTGCCGGATTAGCATCTCCCGCCGCCCCCGCTCCTGCTCGTCCGGGCTGGGTTGGCGGCGAAGAAGAGCATAGGCGGCAACTCCCGCCAAGGCAAGTGCGGCCGCAGCGAGCGAACCGAATAGGTGCAAGCTGCGCAGTGAATCGCTGTTCATGAATGCTCCGGCGCAGCTTGCCGGACATTGACGATCACGCCCGGTGAAACCATTCGCTGCGAGGGTATCCAGAATAACTCAGACCGGCATGTCATGGGGGAGAGACGCAGGAGGCATTGACAGTCACCGGAAAAATGCTTCGCTCCGACCCCCCGATCGCGCTCGCTCATTTTGAGCGGGCCCCGGATGCAAAATGACTTCCGCCCGGCTCGTTCTCGGCTCCGGCCGCATGCGGCGCTAAGCGTATACTGAAGCCTACGCATGTCGATTCGTCCTTCTCTTTTGCCCGGTTCATCTCCGGGGACCGCTTCAGCGAAGCTTTCTCGTGGAAACTCCCGCTCCGCGGGCAGAGGCCCCCGCATCCGTTCAACAACCGTTCTTTGCGTGCGGCGCAATGGCAGCGTTGTGATGGCCGCCGACGGTCAAGTGACGCTCGGCGAGAGTGCCATCAAACATACCGCTCGCAAGATTCGCCGGCTTTATCAAGACAAGATTCTGGCTGGTTTTGCCGGATCGACGGCTGACGCTTTCTCTCTCTTTACCCGCTTCGAAGGCAAGCTGGAGCAGTATGCCGGCAACCTGGGGCGGGCTGCAGTGGAGTTGTCGAAGGATTGGCGCACCGACAAGATGTTGCGTAACCTGGAGGCGCTGCTGGTGGTTGCGGATCTGGAGCAGACATTCCTGCTCAGCGGATCGGGCGACGTGATCGAGCCGGATGAGGGGATTACCGCCATTGGCAGTGGCGGCAGCTTTGCCTTGGCTGCGGCCCGCGCGCTGGTGCAAAATACCGAGCTGTCCGCCCGCGACATCGCGGAAAAGTCCCTGCACATCGCCGCCGATATTTGCATCTACACCAACGACCACATCACGATTGAAGAGCTGCACGCATAATCTTCGCGCGGGTCTGAACCCAAAAGGAGCGGGTCTATGGCCATCTTTTTACCCGGAACCACCGAAGAGCAGGAACTGACCCTCGACGATCTGACGCCGCGCGAGATCGTGGCGGAGTTGGACAAGCATGTCGTCGGTCAGCACGCCGCCAAGCGCGCGGTCGCCATCGCTTTGCGCAACCGCATGCGCCGTCAGAAGCTGCCTCCGGATATCGCCGAAGAGATCATGCCGAAGAACATCATCATGATCGGGCCCACCGGGGTGGGCAAGACGGAGATCGCCCGCCGCCTGGCCAAGCTCACCAATTCGCCCTTTCTGAAGGTCGAGGCCTCCAAATTTACTGAGGTCGGCTATGTCGGACGCGATGTGGAATCGATTATCCGCGACCTGGTCGATATCGCCATTGACATGGTGCGCGAGGAGAAGCTGGAAGAGGTTGAGGATCGCGCGGAGCTGAACGCCGAAGAGCGCCTGCTTGATCTGCTGCTCCCACCGCCTCCGGCCGCCCCTGTTGCCCCCGCTGCCATGTCTGGCGGCCCGGTCCTGGAAGGCAACACGATCGGCTTCCCCGCCGCGGCGGCACAGGAGAGCAATAGCAGAACCAGAGAGAAGCTGCGGCAGCAGTTCCGCGATGGCAAGCTCGACGACCGCACCGTCGAGATTGACGTGCGCGAGCGCAACAACCCCTCCTTTGAGATCATCTCCAACCAGGGCATCGAGGAGATGGACATCAATCTCAAGGACGTGCTGCCCAACATCTTTGGCCAGCGCACCAAAAAGCGCAAAATGAGCGTCAGCGAGGCTTTTGAGTATCTGGTGCAGGAAGAAGAAGGACGGCTGGTCGATATGGACCAGGTTACCCGCCTGGCAGTCGAGCGCGTGGAGAATTCCGGCATCGTCTTCCTCGACGAGATTGACAAAATCGCAGGGCGCGAGGGCGGGCACGGCCCCGACGTCTCGCGCGAGGGCGTGCAGCGCGACATCCTGCCCATCGTCGAGGGAACCACGGTAAATACCAAGTATGGCATGGTGCGGACGGACCATATCCTGTTCATTGCCGCCGGCGCCTTCCATGTCTCCAAGCCCAGCGACCTGATTCCAGAGCTGCAGGGGCGCTTTCCCATCCGCGTCGAGCTTCAATCGCTGACGGTGGAGGATTTTATACGCATCCTCACCGAGCCCAAGTCATCGCTGACGAAACAGTACGCGGCCTTGCTGGAAACCGAGGGCTTGAAGCTCAAATTTACGCAGGAATCGCTGGAAGAGATGGCGCGCTTCGCCTTCCGGGTAAATGAGACGACGGAGAACATCGGCGCGCGCCGCTTGCACACCATCATGGAGCGTGTGCTCGACGAAATCAGCTTCATTGCGCCGGACATCACCAAGGGCCACTCGTTGGAGTCCGGCGATTTGGCTGCTGCGGCTGCGGCCGGCGGAGCCACGGTTCCTCTGCCGGTGAGCCAACAGCAGTCGGAGAACGGCATGGAGCGTGTGGTGTTGATCGATCCCGACTATGTGCGAGCGATGGTGGCCTCCATCGTCAAAGACCAGGATCTCTCCCGCTATATTCTGTAGCCGGAGTGGCTTCCGCGATGCCCAAGCTCTGGAAACACTGTCGAGGGAATAAGAAAACCACTCGTCTTCTTGCCGCGTTGCTGTGCATTGTCTGCGGCGCTCTCCCGGCGTTCGCACACCTGAATAGCCCCGGTGTGTATGACGAGGGCAACGCCGGACCCTACAAGCTCTTCATTACCGTGCAGCCGCCGACAGTGATCCCCGGCGTTGCCCACGTGCAGGTGCGCACCAGTGCGGGCGATATTCGCCAGATCCGGATGGCTCCCATGCCGCTGACCGGGGAAGCCTCGAAACATCCGCCGGCTCCCCAGAGCATGCGGCGTTCGGAGCAGGATTCAAACTTCTACACCGGTAACTTGTGGATCATGGCCGGCGGCTCCTGGCAGATCCGCTTTCTTGTCGACGGTGTTCAGGGTAAAGGGGAGCTGGCGATTCCGCTGGCGGCCGCTCCAACGGCCACGCTCAAGATGCGGCCGGCACTCGGAACGCTGCTGGCGCTTTTAGGTGTGCTGCTGTTGTTCGGCATGGTGGGGATTGTAGGGGCGGGCGTGCGCGAGGCTCAGCTCTCACCCGGCATGACCGCCCCTGCCGCCAGGCAGCGCCGCGCGCGCTGGGCGATGGGTGCGACGCTGGCCGTGCTGTTGCTGGGGGTTTGGCTGGGCGGCAAGTGGTGGAACGCAGCTGCGGCCGGCTACGCCAAGACCATCTACAAGCCATTGAACATGGAGGCGGTGCTGCTGCCTCACAACGTTTTGGATCTCGCGCTGAGCCAGCCAGCCGCTACGGGCCGCGGCTGGATGCGCCACCGCAAGACCGACGACTTCATTCTTGACCACGGCCATCCGATGCACCTGTATATGATCCGGGAGCCCGAGATGGATGTGGTCTTCCACCTGCATCCGAAGCCCTCCACGCCGGGCCACTTTCAGCTGGAGTTGCCGTCGATGCCCGCGGGGACATACCACCTCTATGCCGATGTAGTGCACGCGGACGGATTTCCCGAAACCCTCGTCACGACGGTAAAGCTGTCTTCCATCGCCGGACGCGCGCTCAGCGGCGACGATGCGGAGGGCCATGCTCCGCCGCTGGCCGACGCCAATGATAGGCAGACCATCTTTCGGCTCCCTGACGGTTACGTGATGGTGTGGGCGCGGCCGCCGGTGCTCAAGGCGCTGCAGCCTTATGTGTTCGAGTTCTACCTGCTTGATCCCCAGGGCCGTCCGCCGGCCGACATGGCGCTCTATATGGGTATGCTCGGCCACGCCGCTTTCCTCCGTTCCGACGGCAAGGTCTTTGCCCACATCCATCCATCCGGCACCGCTTCCATGGCCGCCATGATCCTGGCGCAGCGCCCGACCCTCGGGGGGCAGAAGGCGGCATCTATGGCTATGCCGATGCCGACAGATGGAGCCTCCGGCGCGCTGCCTAACCGAGTGGGATTTCCCTATGGGTTTCCGACTCCGGGAAAGTTTCGCATCTTCGTTCAGATGAAGCATGGCGATACGATCGAGACCGCGGCCTTCGACGCCAATGTAACGAAATAGGCTGGGTTGGCTCCAGTGGCGGAAAAGCGTTGCAGGAGGCTCCGGAATTGTCTAGCCGGAAATGGAAGATACCTGTGAGTCCGCGCGGGCCAGGTCGCAGGCCCGCCACAAGTACCAACTGGCCGCAGAGCGCCAGGGCTGCCAGCGCCGGCTGCGGCGCAACATCTCCTCCGCTGCCGGCAACATCTCGATCGTGATCGGCTTGCCGGCAGGCGGCTTTCCAAAGGTTAAAAGAAAGCCCTTGCGCACGCCGTAATCGCTCAGGGGAAAAACATCCGGGCGGCCCAGCCGGAAGATCAGAAACATCTCCGCCGTCCATGTGCCAATGCCCCGAACCTCCGTAAGCCGGTCGAGAATCTCCTCGTCAGTCATGCGGCGGATGCGGGGAAGCGTGGGCACCGTTCCGTCGATCGTTTTTGCTGCGAGATCGCGCAAGGCGAGAGTCTTGTTCCGCGATACACCAGCGGCGCGCAGCAGTTCATCGGGAAGAGCCAGCAATTGCTCAGGCTGAGGATGAGCGCCTCCGCAGGCGGCAAGCAAGCGGGCGAGGATGGTGGCCGCGGCCTTTCCGTTGAGCTGCTGGTAGAGGATTGCTTCCAGCAGTGCCTCAAAGGGAGAGCGGGAGCTCTTAAGCTTGAGTGCAAACGGCCCAACGCGGCGCATCAGAACTCCCAGTTTTGCATCCGCAGCCGCCAGCTCGCGACAGGCGCGAGCCGCGTCATACCGGACATTGCCTCGTCCATCGACCATCTTCCCCCTCAGCGGACGATTTTATCTGGAACGATGCCGCGCGTAGCGTTGCGAGAATCTACCACCAACCGCGACTCCATGCCGATGATGCCGGTGATGTCGATCGCCGAGCCGCGAGTTTCAATGCGCGGCAACCAACAGGGAAGCCGTCGATCGGACGAAGCCGGGGTTCGCCTATCTGCGGGAAGCCGTGTCGCCGGCGGCTGCGAGAGCCACTTCTTCGCGATGCCATTGCACCGTACGCTTCAGCCCATCTTCGAAGCCGACAGTGGGCTGATAGCCGAAAGCGGCTTTCGCGGCTGTGATGTCCGCCAGTGAATTCACTACATCCCCATTGCGTGGCGGTCCATAGAGCGGTGGGCCCTCAAAGCCGGTCAGATGAGCGAGCGCGCGATAGACATCTTCCAGATTGTGCGCGGCTCCGCATGCGATGTTGAATACCCTGCCCGCTACCTGTTCGGCCGGTGCGTGACAGGCCAGGAGATTGGCGGAGACCGCATTGTCGATATAAGTGAAGTCGCGGGCTTGGCGGCCATCGCCGAAGATAGTGGGGCGCACTCCGGTCAGCATCTGCCGGATAAATTTCGCCACAACGCCACTGTAAGGCGAGTTGGGGGCTTGATGGGGCCCAAAGATGTTGAAGTAACGCAGCGAGATGGTCTCCAGGCCATAAATCTGCCAATAGCTGCTCATGTAGTACTCGCCTGTGAGCTTCTGCACCGCATAAGGAGAGACTGGTTGGGGTCGCATACTCTCCGTGCGGGGGAGGCCGGGCTGATTGCCATAGGCCGACGAAGATGCAGCATATATGATCCGCTGCACCCCGGCGGCTCGCGCCGCTTCCAACAGATTGAAGGTTCCATCGACGTTCGAACGATGGCTCGGCTCCGGAGCCAGGACGGAGCGTGGAACCGAGGGTAGCGCTGCCTGATGGAAGATGCAGTCAATGCCTTCGCAGGCCAGGGCTGTAGCGTCGGGGTCGCGCAGATCAGCTTGTCGAAAGTCCATCCGGCCGAGCAGTCCGTCGAGGTTTTCACGGTTGCCTGTGACGAAGTTATCGATCCCTCGAACCCGCTCCCCGCTTTCCACCAGTGTCCGCGCCAGCGCCGATCCAACAAAGCCGGCGGCGCCGGTAATGAGATAAGTTGACATGCTGCAGAGAACCTCGGGCTGCCGGCGCCGGGTGGATGCGCACCCTCAACCTTGAAAATAGCACAGGAGCGCGGCGCAAACGGCCGTTTAAGTGGGGAGGCGGGACGGAGAAAGCCGCTTGCAGTGCGGGGAAACGGTCGGCTACCAGAGGCCCCAGGCGCGGCTCATATAGTCGGTCAGCGTCAAAAGAATGAGCACCGTAAAAGTGAACAGTCCGGCGCATAAAGTCAGCTTCAGCAGTTTGGAGCTATACCGCAGGTGCATGAAGAAGAGAATGACGAGCGTCGCTTTGATGCACGCGATCGCGAGAGCGACAATCGGATTGAGAACCCCCAGGTCGAGGAAGGCGACGCCGGTGGTGGTGGCGGTAAGCACCAGCAGCACGATCAAAATCGTGAGATAGAGCCTGGGTTGAATGATGTGATGCTTGTGCAATGTAGGAGTCGACATAGCTACCTTCCGCTCACTTCAAAGGGTGACGGCTAATCAGATACAGCAATGGGAAAAGGAAGATCCAGACAATATCGACAAAGTGCCAATAGAGCCCGAAGTTGTGAATCATTGTTGGATTGCCATCGGTATAAGCACCTTGCCGCGCCCGGATGAGGAGGAAGATCAGAACGCTGCAGCCAATGACCATGTGAAGGGCGTGAATGCCGGTCAGCGCGAAATACAGGAAGAAAAAGATCTGGGTGTGCTGGGCGGCATCCGGCGACATAGGAACGTCGCGGGCGTCGGTGGGATGGACAAAGGTCTCAATACTGAAATTGGGTCCGGGAACGTGATGTTCAACGTAGATGCCGTGCCACTCCGTGCCCTTCATGCACAGAAACGAGATGCCCAGCACCAGGGTGAGCGATAGCGCGGCGACCAATCCTTTGCGGTTCCGGGTCTCCGAACAGAAGACGCCCATGGCGACGGTGAAGCTGGAGACAATCAGGATGGTCGTCATGGCGGTGCCGAACTGGATGCTCAGCAGGTTGCTGCCGGCCACAAAGGCGTCATAGTACCAGTTGCGGTAGAGCAAGTAGGCCATGAACATGCCGCCGAAAAACATGATTTCGGTCAGCAGGAAGATCCACATTCCGAAGCTCGCGCTCTCCACCTGTTGGTCCATCGTCGCGTAATGGTGGACCAGATGCGGAGAATGCTCGTGCGCGGACTGCGTTTCCTCGGGATCGTTCGCGATAACTTGGCTATCCAACGTTCGTTACCTCATGTCGGGTCTTGTTTGCCAGCCATTCATAGTCGTATGCCTCGAAATCCACAACCGGAATCTCTTCAAAGTTGTCTTTGAGCGGAGGCGATTGGATTTGCCATTCAAGCCCCGTAGCCTGCCAGGGATTGCTGCCCGCGATCGCCCCATATTTGAGCGACCAGAGGAAATACATCGCCGGCAGGAGATAGCCGATGGCCAGGATCGATGCGCCCGCGGTGGACATTACATTCAAAACCTGAAATTCCGCCGGGTAGGCGTGATAGCGCCGCGGCATGCCCAGGTAGCCCAGAATGAACTGCGGGAAGAATGTCAAATTGAAGCCGATGAACAGCGTCGAAGCAGCCAGTTTGCCCAACTGTTCCGGATACATTCGGCCGGTAATTTTGGGCCACCAAAAGTGCAATCCGCACATCACCGCGCTCACCATGCCACCCACCATCACGTAGTGGAAGTGAGCCACTACGAAATAGGTTTCCGTCATGTGGATGTCCATGCCGAGCGATGCCAGCATCACCCCCGTCAGCCCGCCGATGGTGAACAGGCCGATAAAGCTGAAGGCATAGAGCATCGGCGTCTCAAAGGTGATCGAGCCCTTATACATGGTGGCCGACCAGTTGAACACTTTGATGGCGGAAGGAATGGCGACCAGCATGCTGAACAAGGAGAACACCAGGGCGGAATAGTTCGAAATGCCCATGATGAACATGTGGTGAGCCCAGACGAAGAAGCTGAAGACCGCAATGGCAACGGAGGAGAAGGCGACCGCGGTATAGCCAAAGACGCGCTTTCGGGAAAAGCAGCCGACCACCTCAGACATCACGCCCATCCCGGGCAAGATCATCACGTAAACGGCGGGGTGAGAGTAGAACCAGAACAGATGCTGGAAGAGAATCGGATCGCCGCCCAGCGCCGGGTCAAACACGCCGATGCCGAAGACCCGCTCCATGGCGATGAGAACCATGGTGATGGCGATAACAGGCGTGGCGAGAATGAAGATGATGGCGGTGGCATAGTACGACCAGATAAAGAGCGGCAGTCGAAACCACGTCATGCCGGGGGCGCGCAACCTGTGGATGGTGACTACGAAGTTCAGCCCTGTAAGGATGGATGAAAATCCGGCGATGAAAATGCCCATCGCTGCGCTAATGACGTTGGTATTCACGTAGTGGGTGCTGAGCGGGGTGGTAAATGTCCACCCGGTATCGACTCCGCCCCAGATGATCGAGTACAGCTCGAAGAAGCCGCCAATGAGAAAGATGTAGTAGCTGAGGAGATTCAGTTTTGGAAAGGCGACGTCCTTGGCCCCAATCATGATGGGGATAAGGAAATTCCCCAGTACCGCCGGCGCGATCGGCACCAGGAAGAAGAACACCATGATGATGCCGTGAATGGAGAATAGCTTGTTGTACGTATCGGAGGCGACGAGATCGCCGGCCGGGGTGAGCAACTCCAGGCGCATCAGGGCGGCCATGAGGCCGCCAATGCAGAAGAAGAAGAGGGTAGTCAGCAGATACAGGATGGCAATGCGCTTGTGGTCCAGGGTCAGGGCCCAGCTTTTCAATCCGTACCCGCTGTTCAGGTAATGGTTTTTGGGCATCCGCGCCGTTTGCTGATTGGGGAGATTGATAATTGACGTGCTGCTCATCACTTCACCGTCCCTGGCGTGGTATGCGCCGAACCCGCTCGATTCCCGGGCTGCGCTTGCGCCGCGGGCTCGGCCGGCACAGTGCCGGGCGTTCCGGCTTGTCCCGGCTCAAGCTCAGGCGCGGTCGCGCCCTGCTTAATACGATAATTCGAATTGAGGCTCTTGATAAATTGCACCAGATCGATCACGCCCTCTTCGCTGACCTGGCCTTGGTAGGTTGGCATGATAGCCGAGTGCCCGGCTACCACCTGCGCGCCCGGAGTAAGAATAGACCGGCGCAGGTAGGCATCGTTGGCGGTGACATAGGTTCCGTCCGCAAGTCTGACCTTGGAGCCATAGAGTCCCGCCAAGTCCGGTCCGCGGGCCGATTCCTGTCCGGTGTGGCAGGAGTGGCAGCCCAAGCTGGCGAACAACCGCTCGCCATTCTGCGCCAGCGAACTCCCGCTGGTGCTGCCCTGCGTCCACGCCCGGTAGTCCTCCGGCTTCATGGCATAAACCCAGCCGACCATAGCCGAGTGGTCGGTGCCGCAATACTGGGTGCAAAACAGATGATAGACGCCCGGCTTGGTCGCCTCAAACCACACCGTCGAGTAGCGGCCTGGAATCACTTCCCGCTTGATGCGGAAGGCCGGGATCGAGAAGCTGTGGAAGACGTCCTGGGAGATCATGGTCAACTGCACGGGACGGTCGATCGGAATGTGCAGTGCGTCGATTTCATGCTGCCCGCCCGGATGCTCCGCTTTCCACATCCATTGCTTGCCCACGATGTAAATGTTCATGGCATTGGTGGGCGGATCGTAGATGCGGAAGTAGAGGAGCGCTCCCCAAGCGAAGCAGACGAGGAAGACCGCCAGCGGAATCAGCGTCCATGTGGCTTCTAGCAGCGTGGAGCCTTCGATCTGGGTGGCTACCGGGTGCCTTTCCTTGCGGTAAAGGATGGTGAAGGTGACCACCATCAACGTGACGATCGTCACGCCCACGATCTCCACCAGCAGCAGGAAAAGGAAGAACACGTCGACGTGGACCGACATTGCCGAGCCTTCCGGCGGAAACAGCGGAGAATTGCCGAGCCACTTTTCGAGAAACTGCCACAGAACTGGACTTATATAATGCATCGTTACCCTTTGTTCGCTCGGGTTGAGCCCGCTCGGTATGCTGCCGCCTCTTTCGCATCGCGGCGAAAGCTAACCGCCAAGAAACTGCCAAGTCCAAAAATTGTAAGCATGCAGCAAAGTTGCACGATTCTGGCGATCAGCATGGTATGCCGTCCCAGTCTCGGATCGTAGTGATAGCAATAGGTCATGATGTTATCGACCAGCGTGCCAATCTTGTGGTGGGAGGCCTCGATCAGACCCAACTGAAGATCGTTAGGCGAGTAGATCACTCCCATGTAATACTGCGCGATCTTCCCCTCGGGAGTCACGATCTCGATGGCGCTACTGTGGGCAAACTGCGTCAGCTTGCCATCCGGCCCGGGAACGCGTACATAACCGAAGCCGACCGCCTGCGTAAGCGTCTTGATCGACGCTTCCGGACCGGTGAGGAAGTGCCATCCTGCGGCAGAGCCAGGCCGCCCATAGCGCTTGACGTACCTCGCTTTTTCCGTCCGCGCCAAGCGGGGGCCCTCGGTGGGATCAATGCTGACGACAACGACCTGAAAGTCCTTGCCCGGCATGAACTTCACCATCTCCAGCGAGCTCACTAGGCCGCTGAGCTCCTCCGAACACAGAATCGGACAGCGGTAATAGACCAGAGCCAGGATCGCCGGCCGCTGGCCGAAATAGTCACCCAGCTTGACCGCATTGCCGTTCTCATCGACAAAAGGAGCGTTGAGGGGAAGCTGCTGGTCCAAATGCTGGTGAATCCCAATCCTGGTCAATAGTGCGGGCAGCCGGTTCTCCACCGTCTCCGGGTTGGAGGTCTCCTCCATCGTCGACACTTGCGCAAGGGCTGCGGTTCCCATCCACGCGGCCAGCGTGCAGACAACCAGCGTCTTGAGTGCACCTCTTCGAATTGGATGGACTGCGCGCATCGAATCTAAAATTCCACTCCGCATTGCCTAACGTCGCGGGAACATCCGGCGTTAGAAGAAACCGCGTTAGCGGCCCGTCCTCAGAGCCGCCAGATTGCTCGGCTCTCCTTCTCCGCGCTCGCGCCGCTGCCGGAGAGTCTGAAGTTCATGCTGCTCAAAACCCGTGCGGGCAAAGCCGTCGGTCAAAGGAACGGGCACCACCGGCACTTTGTCGGCGGTCATCAATGGCTGTGTCTGCACCGTGGGCGCCACCGGCAAACCATGCTGCGCGATCAGTTCCATGGCGCGGGAAATGGGGATCCTCACCTTGCCTTGCTTCTGGTCGATCCAGCTGTAGTTGTCGAGCAGAAGGTCTTCGCGAGCGTGCAGGTCGGTAATGTCCTGGTCGCCATCGTCGGTCTGCAGGCGCGGCGTGGAGAAGCGCTCGGTCATGCGCCGCAACTCCTCCTGCTCCATGTGGGCGTCGGAGGCCATGTTTTGCAGCTTGCCCGGCGCCGGCGCGATGCCTGCATTCCACTTGTTCAGCGGCCCGTCTTCTTTGACGATCCCATTGTTGATGACCTTGCCGATGCCGAAGCAGACGACGAAGAACACGCAGCAGAGAACCAGCATGGAGATCAGGAAGACCCCAACCCCAAAAATGTTGGCGTCGGTGACTTCGTAGCCTTGCGAATCCGATTTCTTTTGCAAATCGTGGTCATCAGGCGTGGGCATGCTGGGCCTCCATGATCTCGTCAAAGTGCGGATCGTTGGTTTGCACGATCGGCCGCTTCTGCAGTTGGGTGAAGTAGTACCACATCCAGATCGCTCCCACTGTGATCGGCACTGTCACGTACTCAAAGAGCCCAAAGCTCAGGTGCAGATTGCGCGCGGCGTCAGGGAAATTCGGTGCGATCAGCCAGAAGGTATCCCAGCAGCGGGCGAAGATCATGATTCCGCATACCAGCATGAGGCGGCGTTTGTTGCGCTTGATATCGCGCGAGAGCAGCAGGGTGAACGGCACCAGCCAGTGGAAGACGAAATCCAGTGTGGCGATGACGCCCCAGCCGCCGCGGATGCGGTCCAGATACCAGGGAATCTCGTCCGGCAAGTTGCCCGACCAGATGATGAGGAACTGGGAGTACGCGATGTAGATGTTCAGCATGACGAAGGCGAAGGCGAGCTTGCCCAGGTCGTGCTGCTCGGTAACCCGCAAAACCGTCTTCAACGGCTCGGCTTTGGAAAGCTTCAGAGTGGTATAGATCACCAGCGCGAAGGCTGCATAGCCTTGGCCCACTAGGAAGAGGAATCCATACATCGAGGAGTACCAGGTCACGTCAAGCGACATCACCCAGTCGATGGCCACCACCGTCATGGTGATGGAGTAGATCACCAGCCCGAAGCCGCTGATGTTCTCAAACCGGGTCTGCCAGAAGTGCACATGCGGTTCCGGGTCGGCATCGCGCTGCACCGACCAGCGGTCCATGAAATAGAGGAAAGTAAACCAGATGGCGAAGCAGATGATGGTCTGAATCCAGACGCTCCCGATGCCCAGCATGGGGCGCTTCCAAGCGATGGCGTGGGCCTCGTCGTGGGTAATCAGATGGGCCTTGAACGCGGCCGCGGGGTCGGAAATGCGGGCCCAGAGATACAGCCTCTTCATGCAGAAGCCGATGGGCAAGAACAACAGCGCGACGAGCGGCAGGGTACGCGCCATCGCTTCCAACGGCCGGCGTACCACCAGGCCCCACTTGCCGCCGGTCAGATACTGCAGCATCAGCAACGCCTGGCCGCCCAGCGCGAAGCTCCAGCACAGCACAAACCCCATCAAGTACGACCGCAGCAGATGCTGGAAGCCGTCGTGCTGGAGGCTGGCCGCGAGGTAAGCCAATACCGCGGAGGCCACCGCGAAAATTGCGGCGGTGATCAGAGCCCCTCTGCGCCAGTCATTGACGAATGCCGGGGTCTTCAAGTCGGGCAGCGAATTTGAATAAGGTCCGTGAGCCATGAGTTCTTCCTGAATTCTATTTGCGTTGCCCGGTATCCGGCGGAAGCTGTTGTTGAATCGGAGTGTTCTGCGCCGGCGCCATGCCGGGGGTTCCCTCGCTCTTGTCCGGCGGCAGGTTCATCACGCTGGTGTTCTGCGGCAGCGGCCACGGCTCGGCGAAGCTCTCCGGATAGCCTTGATCCTGCGCAATGCTCTTCAGGTCGCGCACCGTGACGCCGGCGGGGACGTCGGAAAGGCTGGCGTCCTGGCTCAACTGCAGCGCGCGGATGTAGGCGGCGACCGCCCAGCGGTCTGCCGGCGTCAACTGCGCCGCGTAGTTAGGCATAGCGCCGTACCCATTCGTCATTACGTAGAAGTAGTGGCTCAGCGGCTGCGCCATGCGTTTGGCATCCTCGAAGTTGGCTGCCACCTTATAGCCGCGATCGACGATCATTCCCAACCCGTTGCCTACGCGCGAGTGGCAGGGCGTGCAGTAGATGTTGAACCGCTCCTGCCCGCGCTCCAGCACCTGCATGTTCACCGGGAAGGGCATCTGGTCTCTTTCCTGATTCCCGTTGACCACTCCGGTGTAGAAGTACTGGTCCTGGTCTAGTTGCCCGCGGGCCACCGTATCGGCGACCTGGGGACGGACCGAGCGCATGTCGGAGAAGAAGCGCGTTCCCCGCTGGGGAAACATTTTGGGGTCATCCTGCATGTCCATGCGGCAGCCGGCGACCAACGTCAGCAGCGCGGCGGCGCCCAGCCCCAATACCATGCGGCTTTGCCGGGAGCGGCATGCCCAGGAGATCTTCCCCCGTATTGCAGTCATCGCGTTAATACTCCACCTCCACCACCGAGGTCGGCTGGAAGTTCTCGAGAAACGCCCGCGATTCGAGAATGGAAAACTTCGGATCGCTGGCTTCCAAGCAAAGGAAAAACTTGTCTGTCGTGGCGCCGTCACGGAAGTTGGGCGCGTTGAACAGCGGATGATAGAGCGACGGGAGCCCGCACAAGGCGAGCATGCCGAATCCGGCCGACAGGCCGGCCCACAGGATCGTCCACTCATAGGCCGGCACCACAAAGGCGGGCCATGAGAACAGCGGCCGTCCTGCGACATTCAGCGGATAAGCGAAGACCGCGACCCATGTCTCCATCAGGAACATCGCCGTCAGCCCCATCAAGCCGCCCACCAGGCAGACCAGAGGAACGAAATTGCGATGGAACCCGATAGCCTCCGCCGCCTCTTCCAGGCAGTAGGGGGTGTAGCAGTCAAGCCGCCGCCAGCCGGAGTCGTGGGCAGCCTTGGCGGCCACCACCAATTCCTCAGGCGTATTGAATTCAGCGAGCAGTCCGTAGATTCCCTCTTGCACTGGCATCAGTCACCAGCCTCCAGCGGTTCCGCTTTGCGTCTGATCTTGGATTGCGGCAGCAGCACGCGCAGCTCCGACATCGGGATCATGGGCAGGAAGCGGACGAATAAGAAGAACAGTGCCGTGAACAGTCCCAGCGTTCCGCCCAGCGTCATGTAATCCCAACGGGTCGCCTTGTAGGTTCCCCACGAGGACGGCAGATAGTCGCGCGTGAGGCTGACCACGATGATCACGAAGCGCTCAAACCACATGCCCGTGTTGATCACCAGCGAGATCAGGAAGAGCAGGGTGGGATTGGTGCGGAACTTGCGCAGCCACAGCAATTGCGGCAGCACGATATTGCAGGTGATCAGAACCCAGTAAGCCCAGCCAATGGGACCGAACATGCGGTTCCAGATCATAAAGAACTCGAAGCGGCTGGCCGAGAACCAGGCCATGAAGACGTCCATCGCGTAGCCGTAGGCGATAATCAGCCCGGTGGCCAGCATCACCTTGCCCATGTTGTCCAGATGACGCAGCGTGATCAGGTCTTCCAGGTGATACCACTTGCGGATGGGAACGGCCAGGGTGATCACCATGGCGAACCCGGAATAAATGGCTCCGGCAACGAAGTAGGGCGGGAAGATGGCGGTATGCCAGCCGGGCAGGATGGCCACGGCGAAATCAAAGCTGATGACGCTGTGTACCGAGAGCACCAGCGGCGTCGCCAGGCCGGCCAGCAGCAAGCACGCGGACTCATACCGCATCCAGTGCCGCACCGAGCCGCGCCAGCCCACCGACAGCAGACCGTAGAAGTACTGGCCGACTTTAGACTTGCACCGGTCGCGCATCGTGCCCATGTCGGGAACCATGCCGATGTACCAGAACACCACGGAGATGATGCCGTAGGTGGAAACCGCGAAAACATCCCACAGCAGCGGCGAACGGAAGTTCGGCCACACGTTCATCGTGCTGGGGTAGGGAATCAGCCAGTATCCCAGCCAGGGGCGGCCGACGTGGATCAGCGGGAAGAGCGCGGCGCAGATGACGGCGAAGATGGTCATCGCCTCGGCGAAGCGGTTGATCGAATTGCGCCACTGCTGCTTGAACAGCAGCAGAAAGGCGGAGATCAGCGTACCGGCGTGGCCGATACCGATCCACCACACAAAGTTGATGATGGCGAATCCCCACGCCACCGGGATATCCAGGCCCCAGATGCCGACGCCTTTCAGGAAGAGCCAGGAGATCGCCGTCAGCAGCATGATGACGATGCTGCCGGCCAGGGCAAAGCCGAAATACCAGCCTAAGGGGGTGTGGCCGGTGAGAACGATGCGGGAAACCTCTTCGGTAACCGACTTGAAGGTATGCCCAGGCGCGATGACCAGGTTCTCGCCTGTGATCGGGTCCAGCATCGGATCGTTTACCGGTGATTCAGGTATAGTCGCCATGCTCCGCTAAGCCTTTCAGCTATTCACGGGCGCGCTCTGGATCTGCGCCTCGTCCAAGTCCGGGTTGGGGTTGATCACTTCCGCGATGTATGTCGTACGCGGACGAACGTTCAAATCGGCCAGCACGCCGTAATTCCGCTGCTGCGCCTTCAGTTTGGCTACCCGGCTCTGCTTGTCGTTGATATTGCCGAAGACAATCGCTCCGGTGGGGCATGACTGCTGGCAGGCAGTCACAATCTCGCCGTCGCGGATGTCGCGGTTCTGCTTGTCCGCGGCGATCTTGGCGGCGATGATGCGCTGGGTGCAGTAGCTGCACTTCTCCATTACTCCGCGGCTGCGCACCGTGACGTCGGGGTTGCGCATGAGCTTCAGGCTGGGAGTGGTGAAGTCGGAGAAGAGCAGGAAGTTGAACTTGCGCACCTTGTAGGGGCAGTTGTTGGAACAGTAGCGGACGCCAACGCACCGGTTGTAGACCATTACGTTGAGCCCTTCCGGAGAGTGGATGGTCGCGCCCACCGGGCAGACCTGCTCGCAGGGCGCATTCTCGCACTGCTGGCAGGTCATCGGCTGGAAGTGCGCGCGCGGTGCGTCCAGATCGCCCTCGAAGTAGGTGTCAATGCGGATCCACTGCATGATGCGCCCGGTCTTGGTCTGGTGCTTGCCGACCACGGCGATGTTGTTCTCCGCGTAACAGGCGGCAATGCAGGCATTGCAGCCCACGCAGGAGTTCATGTCGATCGCCATGCCCCAGGCGTTCTTGTCATAGCGCCAGTTGGCGAATAGCGTCTCGTTCGGCTTGGGGTCCTCGGGAATGTTTTCCTCGTGGGCAAAGTCCGGATGCTGCTTGAAGTCCGCCACCGTGGCATAGCGGACGATGCCCCGCTCCATCGCCTCGTTGCCTTCCAGTGAATGGGTGCCGGAGCCGTCTCCGCCGGCAAAGACCGAGCGGTGGTCGGTGTAGTGGCTCTTGGTCACCGCGAGAGGATAAGTCTTTCCGGTCTTGGTGATCTTGGCTCCGCCGGCAAACAGCGGCGCTGCGGATGTGCGCAGCAGATAGGCGTTGAACCCGGGTCCGGAGCCCACCCGCCCCGCGTTCTGCCGGCCATAGCCGAGCGCCAGCGAGAGCGTGTCATCAGGGTGGCCGGGAACCGAAAAGACCGGCGCCGAGATCTTCCGGCCATTCAATTCAATCTCGATCACATCCTCTTCCGCCAGGCCCAGCCGTCCGCGGGTCTCATAGCTCATCAGCGCGGCGTTATCCCATGACATGCTGACGATCGGCTTGGGAATCTCCTGTAGCCAGCCGACATTGGCATAACGGCCGTCATACACGTTGGGATCGGGCCGGAAGACGACCTCCAGCGTTCCCGCTGCGCTTGCCGCCGGCGTGCCCGAAAGAGAGCCGATTTTGGCCGTAACCGTCTTCGGCTGGAAGGCCGTGTCGGTGATGAATCCGTCGTGCAATACCTTGCGCCAGGCGAAGTCTTTGTCCGCCCCGGGCAGCGTTCCAATCCAATTGGTGCGCACCGCATCGTAGCCGGACATATCCGGATCATCCAGCAGCGACTGGATAATCTCCTGCGGCGTCTTGCCGCCATAGAGCGGGTCGATCATCGGCTGCACTACCGAGACGGTTCCGTCATAGGCGCGGGCGTCGGACCATGATTCCAGATAGTGCGCGTTGTTGATGTGCCAATGCGCTCCCAGCGCGGTCTCGTCGACGTGCGAGCCCAGGTGCACGATGGTGTTCACGCGCCCCATGGCCTGCTCGAAGTTCAGATCGGCGGGACAGGTATAGACCGGGTTGGCGTTCAGGATCACCAGCCAGTCGACCTTGCCGGCCTGCATGTCCGCAACCAGGGTCTTGATGTCATCGCCCTGAATGGCCGGCATGGGGTTCACGGTCTCGGTGTAGACCACCGTCTTGCCCGCATTGCCCAGGGCCTGATTGATCGCAATCGCGGCCAGGTGCACCGCCGGGGATTGCTGGTCGCCGGGGATGACGGCGCTCTTGCCGCCGTTGGCCTTTAGATCCGCCACCACGGCGGAGAGGAACTTTTGCCGCGGGCCGCTGCTCCAGCTCGCATCTGCCTGCGCTCCGGCGACGCCCAGGGCGGCGGCTACGCTGGCGGCGAAGCCGGCCACCTCGCTGGCCTTGATCGCCATCCGGTTGTCGGCCTTAAAGCCGGTCGTGCTCGGCGTGCTTTCCACCGCGTAGAGCCGATTGATCTCCGGGTTGGGATTGGAGGGCGTGGGCTGCAGCTTCCGCCGGTTGGCGTAGTCGGCCGCCAGCCTCAGAAAGCCCGGATGCGCGATGCCGGAGAGAAAATCGGCATCCAGCGAGAGGATGACGTCGGCTCCCTCCAGGCGATATTGTGCGTCGTAATAGTCGCCAAACGCCGTCTTCGAAGCCGTGTACCAGGAATCGCGATTTACCGGATCCCACTGGAGCCACTTGGCTTGGGGATAACTCTTCTGCGCCGTCTTCCACTGCGCCGCCAACGTTGGCGAGGTCACCGTATCGCTCAGGATGTAGAGACCCTGGCCGCCGCCGGCTTTCTTGTCGGCAGCCATGGCGCGGAAGGCGGCTACGAATTCGATGAAAGGCCGCACCTCGCCGCGATAAAGCGGCCGCTGCGAGCGGTCCGGATCATACATATCCAGCAGCGTGGCCTGGGTGATGATGTCGGAGGTTCCCCGATTGAACGGATGTTCCGGGTTGCCATCGAGCTTGATCGGACGGTAAGCGTCGCTCTTCACCAGCAGGGGAATCGCCCCGGTGGGGAAGGGGAAGGCGGTCGCGAAGTAGACCGGACGGCCCAGCACGAGATCTTCCGGCTGTTTGATGTAGGGATAGATTTGCTCGTCGGGCTGTTTGGTGCATCCGGAAAGTCCGGCCAAGGCCAAGGACGCGCCCATCACTTTCAAGAAGCCGCGCCGGGTGACCGGGTCGATCCACTCCGCCGCTTCGGCAGGGAATTCCCGCTGCACCATCTCGTGGAAAGCCGGGGTATCGGCTAACTCGTCCAGGCTGCGCCAATACTTCTTGCCCGTTTTACCGGCGAGCTTGGCCCTGGCCTGTTCCAGCGTCAGAAGCGCTTCTCCGGCCGGCTCGTGCCCGGTCTTCAGGGCTGCCATCTCGTTCTGGTCCTTGACCGTTTCCTTTGCCATCTCTGCTTCGCGTCTTCCATCGTCCAGATTGTTGAGGTCGAGATCTGCCGGGCCGCCTCGTTGCTGTCCCGTCCCGGTTGCGCTGTCCCCGGTCCAGCTCATCGGTGGCACGTCTCGCAACTACTCAACTCCTGCGGAGTGCGTATCCGGTATTGCTTTTCCAGGAATTGCCCGAGCCCGTCCTGACTGGTGAACTTCACGTAATCCAAAGCCGCCGGCGCGCGCGCGCCTCCGCCGCCATCGGCCATGTGCCCTTCATAGACGGCCGGCAGCATGTTGATGGACGCGGTTTGCGGGTTTGCGCGACTGGGGTCCACGGTAGTGCAATCCACTGTTTGCGCGGTAGGCACGCCGTCCTTCGGCCCGGTAGTGCTACACCAAACCGGCTTTTGCGCGGTGGGCCCCGTCCACGCCATGTTGTAGATCTCCGACGTGGGGCGAAGATTTCTTCCCGGGTTGCGATGACAGTTGAGACACCACTCCATCTGCAGCGTGTTTTGCTCGTACATCAACGGCATTAAATCCACACGGCCATGACAGGTGGAACAGCCGATGCCCTTGTTGACGTGAATTTCGTGATTGAAGTAGACGAAGTCGGGAAGATCGTGAACCCGGATCCAGGGAATGGATGCTCCAGTGGCCCAGCTCTGCCGCACCGGCTGCAGAAGGGCTGCGTTGGTCCACATCTGCGCATGGCAGTTCATGCAGGTTTCCGTAGGCGGAATCCCCGCATATCCGGACTTCTCCACCGATGTGTGACAGTACTGGCATTGCAATCCCAGTCCCATCACATGATGTTCATGGCTGAAAGGAACCGGCTGTTCGGCCCGCTGTCCTTGCCGCGTCACCCAGGGAGAACGTTGCAGTTCGTCCAGTGAAACTCCCAGGGCAATGACAATCAAACCCGTCAAGACCAAGCTCATCCGTACTAGGGCGTTTGAGCTGCGGTCGAAAATCTGTGCCATTGAATGATTTCCCTGCTTCCTCAAATTCCGTGCTGGTTTGGAGGTTGTCGGCTGCGGCTTACGCTGGAGATTGCCACACGGATAGCAAACGAATCCGGCGAAATTGTTTTGTAAAACAGAAATCATAACAGCAAAAATGTCACTTGGAAAAGATGAATCCGAAAGCGGCAAAAAAAAATCCCGAGGACCGCCCGCCGCTTAGCCGCGCAGAGCGCTTGCCGCCAAAGCGGTGGATGTCGTTTCCCCCTCTATTGACGCCCACTTGCGCGATCTGTCCACAAGGTGCGATGGAGCGCGCTCCGACTGCCTGGCGTCCATCCGATGGCCGCCGGTGACTTTCGATGTACGCCCGCTGAGCCGCATGCAAACTCCGCTCAACCGTGCGTGGGGAATTGGAATTGCCGCCGGCACGCGGGAAATCGGGAATAGAGCGGAATCGGCGCAGCGAAACCCGGCGGCGGATGCGCCGGACTGAATTTTTATCAAGAGAAATCCGCCTTCACGATATTGGGTCGGCATCCTTATTCCGATTCTGCTCTAGACTCCATTCTGTGCAACTGTGCGCCATCACGGACAGGAAGCGCCTGATCGCCGCGACATTTTCCGGTCTTTCGAGCAACCTCGTTTCTTCGCCGAACGTATTGCTTCGCGCGGAGCGGGAAGCTGCCGTGCGGCTACGCGCTCTGGCCGCGGGCTGGATTGACGGGGGGGTGGATTTCATCCAGTTGCGCGAGAAGGATCTTGCCCCCCCCGCGCTGATTTCGCTGATGGAGGAGGTTTTCGGCGGCCTGGACCGGCGCAGCACCCGGCTGATCGTCAATGTCTCCGGCGATCGGCCCCCGCGCTCGTCTCCCACTGCGGCGCGCGCGCATGCGGATCTGGCTGCGCGATTGGAACCGCTGGCGCCATTTGCCGACGGCGTTCATCTGCCCGGGCGGCCGCCTCCGGGCGCCGTGCGTGAGGCGAGGCGTGTCTTTCGCCGGCAGGGACGCGACGCCGTCGTGAGCCTCATCTGCCACAGCCTGGAGGAGATTGGCATCGCGCAGACCCAGGAGCCGGACTTCATCCTGTTTGCTCCGGTGTTTGAAAAGGAAGGACAACGTTCGGGAACAGGGCTTCCGTTGCTGCGCATGGCTTGCCATGCCGCTGGAGATGTGCCCGTGCTGGCCTTAGGCGGGGTGACGGTCGAAAACGCGCCCGAGTGTGTGGCGGCCGGAGCCACCGGTATCGCCGGCATCCGGCTCTTCGCCGGGGATAGCTGGCGGAGGCTGTAAAAGAGCGGGTTCCGCAGTATTTTTCTTGCGGCTCCCCGCAGATCTCGATCCATACGGTTCTCGACCGGCCGCGAGGGCCGCCCCTCCGATATATAGTTAAGCAAAGCCCGGATTTTAGAGTGTTTTTCTCTTTGCCGCCTGCGGTGAGACCCTTTTTGCAGCCGCAGTTTTCAATGGAATGGCCGCATTCGCCGGTTTCGGGGTCTGCAGCGAAAGTCAAAGCACTCTATCGAGTTGGGAAAAACCCTTTGTTCATGGTGTCGGTTTGAAAAAATCAACGAGGTTCATGGGGCTGGCCGGTCCGCGCCACTCTCATTCTTCCCCGCGAACGATTCTGCTGCTGGCCGCTCTTCTGCTTCCTCTTGCCGCCAGTGCGCAAAGCAAGGGAAACCTGTCGGCAAGCGCCGTGCCCGCGGCTCCCCAAGCACAGCAGAGCGAATGGCGCTACGATGGCGCGCTGAGCGGTTTTGCCCAGATCACCGGGGCCACCAACGGCAACTCCATCCGAGAAGATACCAGCGAGTCTCTGGGCGGACTGGCAAGTTTCCGCCAGCCCTACCGGCCGTGGCTGGGTTACGAAGTGAACTATGGCTTTACCCGCTATTCCGAGTACTACAACAAGGGCGTCACAACGGTGCAGAACAACGTGCAGCAGTTCAGCGCCGCCTATCTGTTCCAGTCGCCCAAGCCGATGTTCTATCGGCTGGAGCCCTTTGCGACTATCGGCTTCGGCGTGCTGATCTTCTCCCCCAGTCATGTGACGAATGCCGGCGTCTCAACACAGTTGTTGCCGGCTTTCGTCTATTCCCTTGGGGTGAATCGTCCGGTCACCAGCCGGTTGGGGGTTCGCATCCAATTTCGAGGCTTGCACTACAAGACGCCCCACTACAATCAGCTTTCGCTTGACACCTACCGGCTGCGCACCACGATGGAGCCCACCGTTGGCGTCTACTACCGTTTTTGAGAATGTTGTTCAGCTCCGCTGAATATGTTCGAGCTTTAAGGACCAGGTTATGTTGATTGCCCTGCTCGACCTTGAACGAGAGCCCCTGGAAATCGACCAGACGATTTCCCCCGGCGAGATCGATTATGGAAGCGGAATATGCCAGCTCGACCCGATGCCGGTGCGCGGCCGCGCGGAGTTGATCGAGGAGCATCGCGGGCCGCGCCAGATCGTGCCTGACATTCGTCTGCGTGCCGGCTATGAGGCGCGCTTCTCCTTGAACTGCGCGCGCTGTCTGGAGCCGGTCATGCATTCGCTCCAAGAGAGCTTCGATCTGATCTTCCGTCCCATCGGCTCTGACGCCGGCGCGCCTGAACACGCCATCTCGACCTCGGATACGGAAATCGGATACTATCAAGATGGCGGTCTCGCCCTGGAAGATGTGCTGCGAGAGCAGGTGTTATTGTGCCTGCCGGTCAGAGCGCTTTGCCGGCAAGACTGCAAAGGGCTTTGTCCCGGCTGTGGACGGAATTTGAACAAGGAAGCGTGCATTTGCGAGGCCCCTTCCGATCCGCGGTGGACCGCGCTTGCGGATCTTCGCAGCAGGATGAAATCGTAAATTTTGTGTGCGTTCTATACCTCCGCGCCGGACGCGGCCGGATGGCGAAGGCGTGCGAATCGCAGCCGGGAACGCGTGAAAGGGACACTCCATGCCTAATCCGAAAAGGCGCCACTCCAAGGCGCGCACCTCCAAGCGCCGGTCGCATGACGCGCTGACGCGCATCATCACCTCGGAATGCCCCAATTGCCACGAACGGAAATTGCCTCACAGGGCGTGTCCGAAATGCGGCACTTACAAAGGTCGAGAAGTATTGGAAAGCAAGGAAGCCTAGCTCCTTCCGTGCAAATGCTGACGGATATTGCGCTGGACGCGATGGGTTCGGATCGATCACCCGATCCGGAGATCAAGGGCGCGATCCACGCTTGCCGCCAGCTCCCGGTCCGGGTGCATCTGGTGGGTCCCGAGGCCCGTCTGCGAACGGCATTGCGAGAAGCCGCCGACGGCGAAGACCTGCCCATTTTTATCGTTCCTGCCAAGGAATGGATTGGGATGGATGAGAAGGCCGCCACGGCCATCCGGAAAAAGCCGGAGAGCAGCATGCGCGTCGGCCTCCGTCTGGTCAAGGAAAAGCAGGTCGCCGGATTTCTAACCGCGGGCAATACAGGCGCGGCCATGGCGTTGGCCAAGATGGTTCTGGGTGCGCTCCCCGGCGTCGACCGGCCGGCGCTGGGCGCGACCCTGCCGACCACCACCGGCTCGCCCTGCGTCCTGCTCGATGTAGGCGCCAATGTCGATTGCAAACCGCATAATCTCGAACAGTTCGCCGTGATGGGTGAAATGTTCGCGCGCTGCATTCTTAAGATCTCGCGGCCCCGCGTCGGCCTGCTCTCCATCGGTGAGGAGGAGGGCAAGGGCAACGAACTCACACGGGAAGCAGCCGTGCTGCTCAAGCAACTGCCACTGAACTTTGTCGGAAACGTGGAAGGCCGCGACATCTATAATGGCCGCGCCGACGTGATCGTTTGCGATGGCTTTGTCGGCAATGTCGCGCTAAAGGCTTCCGAAGGGCTGGGCCGCATGGTCCGCGAGCTGCTGCGCCAATCGCTGAATTCCACCGTGACCGCGCAGGTTGGCGCCCTGCTCTCGCGCAAGGCATTCAATGACTTTCGCAAGCGGCTGGACTATTCCGAATACGGTGGCGTGCCGCTGCTCGGCGTGCGCGGCGCCTGCATCGTGAATCATGGCTCATCCAACGACCGCGCCATCTTCAACGGCATCCGCGTCACCGACGAGTTTATTCGCGCCGGCATCAACCAGAGATTGGAGCGGGAGTTTGCCGTACGGCCTGCAGACCCCTCGCCTCAGCCTGGCGCCGGGCTCCCTGTTTAACATGAATGAGATCGCAAAAACAGCATTCCTTTTCCCCGGTCAGGGCGCGCAGTCGGTGGGGATGGGGCGCGACCTGGCGCAGCAATTTCCTGCTGCCCGCCGGATCTTTGAAGAAGCCGACGATGTGCTCGGCTTTAGCCTCTCTACACTCTGCTTCTCCGGCCCGGAGGAGCAGCTTCGTCTCACCGAGTTTACCCAACCGGCAATCTTTGCCGTTTCCATCGCCGCCCAGCGCGTGCTGGCCGAGCTCGGCATTACGCCTCAATATGCCGCCGGACACTCCTTAGGGGAATACTCCGCCAACGTTGCAGCCGGCGTTTTGAGTTTCGCGGACGCGCTGCGTATCGTGCGGCGGCGCGGACAACTGATGCAGCAGGCCGTGCCCGACGGAACGGGAGCAATGGCGGCGATTCTCGGCATGAGCCCTGAAGCTGTGGCGGAGCTCTGCCGTGATGCCGCCGCGGAAACGAATGCCGTGGTGGTGGCCGCCAACATCAACTCGCCGGAGCAAATCGTCGTCTCGGGAGCCGCGGCTGCGGTCGAACGGGCTTCCGCGTTGGCCAAAGACCGCGGAGCCAAGCGCGCGGTAATGTTGCAGGTTTCCGCCCCCTTCCATTGTCCTCTCATGCAGCCGGCCGAAGACGCGCTCGCTCCGCTGCTCCAGGCCATCCCCTTCGCGGATGCGGCGTTTCCTATTGTGGTGAATGTGGATGCGGCGCCGCTGAGCAACGGAGCCGATCTCCGTCAGGCGCTGATTCGCCAAGTTACAGGCGCGGTGCGCTGGGCAGAGTCAGTGCGGTGGATGTTCTCCGCTGGGGTGACGAACTTCGTCGAGGTCGGGCCGGGCAGGGTGCTCAGCGGGCTGCTGCGGCAGATCGATCGCAGCAGGAAAGCCACGCACTATGAAGAGATCTTGAGTGCGGGAAAGATGCCCGGCTAAAGCGGGCACCCCGCCCCTCAATTGGTGGTCGCCCCAAAAACCGAATTCGATAGCGAGACGGGCGAGAAGCCGAGAGTCTTATTGCTGCGTTGCACCCATAAAAATATCGGTGTCTTCTGTCCATTGATGTCGACCCCAACTACCACTCCGGAGCCGACTGTCCGCGTCATCACGATGTTGTGAGTCTTAATGTCGCCCCAGTCGCTGGAGTGGCCCCAGTCGTTGAGAAAGTGGCCGTAGTTATAGGCCTTATATTCTTGCGGATGCTGCTGCCAGTTGGGATCGTGATTCCAGATGCCGAAGGCCTTCGGCATATCGCCGGCTTCGATCGCGGTGAAGAATTGATTCACCAGGTGCTGCTCCGGCCAATCCCAGAAATACCAGAGAAATCCAGCAATGATGATGCAGGCAGCGACGACGATGAGGATTATGTTGCGGCGGCGGCGGCCTTTCGCGGGATCGTACTTCGGTGCATCGAGCAGAGTCATTTAGATCCTTTCACGACAGGCGGTGAGCAGCGCGGCGGCGGACGAGCCTTAGAGCGGAATCGGCACAAACGAATCCTGATCTAGGCGATTCTACCCGTTTAGACACCCAAACCGGAGTTCCGGTTCCCAACGTCACGCTACGGCCGTCTTGGCAAAATCTTCAACGGCTGAAGGAGGTTTCGTCTCGCTCGGCCTGCCGCTCCAGCGCCAATTCGATGAGGCGGGAGATCAGATCGCGGTAGGCGATGCCGGAGGCCTCCCACAGCTTGGGATACATGCTGATCGATGTGAATCCGGGCATGGTATTGATCTCATTCAGATAGAGCCGCGCTGTGGAGCCAGGCTCCAGCAGGAAGTCCACGCGCGCCAACCCCGAGCAGTCGCAGGCCTGGAAGGCTGCGATCGCCATCTCCCGCACCCGCTTTGCCAGCGCCTTGCTGATCTTGGCGGGAATAATTCCCTCCGAACCTTCGCTCAGATATTTAGCCTCATAATCGTAGAAATCCTTTCCCGGAACGATCTCACCCACCACGGAGGCTTGAGGCCGGTCGTTGCCGAGCACTCCCACTTCAAGCTCGCGTGCCTTGCCGCCTTTTCCGCGCCGGCCGCCCACCGCTTCCTCCACTACGATCTTGCGGTCGAAGCCCGCCGCCACCTTGATGGCGGGGCCAAGCTCCTTGCGGTCACGCGCCTTGCCGATGCCGACGGACGAGCCGAGATTGGCTGGTTTGACGAAGAGCGGGTACTTCAGAGCGGATTCGATCTTCGCAATCGTCTTCTTTGGACTCTGCTGCCATTCGCGGCGCAGAAACGCGACGTGCTTCACGATGGGCAGCTTGGCGGCGGCGAAGAGCCGCTTCATCACGTCTTTATCCATTCCAGCCGCGGAGCCGAGGACGCCGGAGCCGACGTATGCGATGCCGGCAAGTTCCAGCAGCCCCTGAATGGTTCCGTCCTCGCCGTAGGTTCCGTGCAGAACGGGGAAGATGACGTCCAAATTCAGAACTTCGGCTCCGGGAACGGCGTCTTGCTGCTCAAAAGGAATCAGAGCGGCCGAGCGCCCCTCGGGCGGTACGGGCGGAACCATCACGCTTTCACCCTTCGCCAGAACCGCTGCCGGGGCGGTGGTCTGCGGGTCGCCCGCGCGCAGCGGGCGCCCTGAAACGGGATGGCCGGCCAACAGGCGGTGAGCGTCGGCGGAGGCGACCCATCTGCCCTGTTTGGTAATGCCGATGGGGATCACTTCATACTTGGAGGGATCGATCGCCTTGAGAACCGAGGCGGCGGAGAGCAGTGAGACTTCGTGCTCGCCGCTGCGCCCCCCGAAAAGCACGCCAACGCGGAGTTTCTTCGCCATGTCGTTCATTTTAGGGGCTGCCGACGGCCGCGGTGGGGAAGAGTGGGTTGCCGCTTCGGGCACCCTCGCCGTCGCATCGGGTTTACAGAATCTTTTTTCCGAAGGCGGAGCAGACCAGCTCGACCGCCAGCTCGGCCGTGCGATTGCGTTCGTCGATCACGGGATTGATCTCGACCACTTCAAAGCTCAGCAGCCGGCCACGATCAGCGAGAATCTCCATGGCCAGGTGCGCCTCGCGATAGGTCGCCCCGCCGCGCACCGGGGTGCCCACTCCGGGCGCATCCTCCGGGTCGATCCAATCCATGTCAAGGGAGACGTGATAGCCGGCGGAACCCTCCCCGGCCACCTGCAGAGCCTCCTCCATCACCGCGCGCATGCCCCGCTCGTCGATATCGCGCATGGTATAGACGCCGGCGATGCCTGCGCGGAGGATGTTTTCCTTCTCTGTCGCGTCGATGTCGCGCACACCCACTAGCGCCGTGTGCTCGGGCGCAACTTTGGGCGACCAGCCGAAGAGTTCCGAGAGTGGAGCCGGTCCCAGGCCAAGCAGCGCCGCTAAAGGCATGCCGTGAACATTGCCGGTAGGCGAGGATTCGGGCGTATTCATGTCCGAATGGGCGTCCAGCCAGACCAGTCCGATCTTCTTCTGCTGCCGCCGGTAAAACTCGGCTACGCCGGAGACAGTGCCGGTGGCGAGCGAATGGTCGCCGCCCAGAATCACCGGAGTGACTCCTTCTGCGAGCGCCTCCAGCACCATTTCCGCCGCCTTGGCGCAGGTTTCCGCGATCTCATGAACATATTTGGCGCGCTCCTCGCCGACATCGCGGTTCTCGGGCAGATGAACGGCAACATTGCCCCCATCCGTGACGTGATGGCCGAGAGTCTCCAATCGCGCTTGCAGCCCCGCCACCCGTACCGCCGACGGCCCCATATCCACCCCGCGCCTGGACTGGCCGAGATCCAAAGGCACGCCGAGGATGCGGATACGGCGGGGAGGCAGGCACTGCACGCCGCCATGAAGAGTCGGCTCGCGCAGGGAGCGGTTGCGAGGGAGTGAATTCTCAGGCCACGGCATGCGCGATGCCTCCTCTGTCACCGGGACGGAGCGAATAAACCATCGACCCTATGGATAAATGCGGTTCAGCGTGCGGGCAAATGGAATCGTTTCACGCACGTGCTCCAGGCCGCAGATCCAAGCCACTGCGCGCTCGATGCCCATGCCGAAGCCGCCGTGGGGAACGGAGCCATAGCGGCGCAGATCGAGATACCAGGCAAAGGCTTCGAGCGGCAGATGGTGCTCTTCGATCCTGCGCTTGAGCAGATCGTAGGAGGCGACGCGTTGCGAGCCGCCAATCACCTCGCCGTAGCCCTCCGGCGCCAGGACATCGACGCAGAGCGCGAGCTCCGGGTTCTCCGGGTCCGGCTCCATATAGAAGGCCTTCACCGCGGCCGGGTAGCGATGGACCATCACCGGCCGGTCAAACTGAGACGAAAGGTAGGTCTCATCCGGAGATCCAAAGTCGTTGCCATATTCAAACTTCTGTTCAATCAGGCCGCGGGCGTGCGCATCGTTGAGCATGCCCGCCGCCTGGTCATAGGTGATGCGGGGAAATGGGGGCTGAACCGCGGCAAGTTTGGCCGTATCCCGCCCGATGACCGCCAGGTCGGCTGCCCGGCGGGCGAGTACCCGCGAAACCAGAAAGCTCAAGAATCCCTCGGCCAGAGTCATCACGTCGTCCAGCGTGGCATAGGCCATCTCCGGCTCAACCATCCAGAACTCGGTCAGGTGGCGGCGCGTCTTTGACTTCTCCGCGCGAAAGGTGGGGCCGAAGGAATACACTTTGCCCAGCGCCATCGCCGTGCTCTCGATATAGAGTTGGCCGCTTTGCGTGAGATAGGCCGGATCACCGAAGTAGTCGACCGGAAACAGCGTGCTGGTGCCCTCGCAGGCGGCCGGCGTCAGCACCGGCGCATCGGTCAGCACGAAGCCGTTATCATCCAGAAAATCGCGCGCTGCCTTGACGATCTCCGCGCGGATGCGCAGGATGGCGGACTGCCGCGGCGTCCGGATCCAGAGGTGCCGGTGCTCCATCAGGAAATCGACGCCGTGCTCCTTGAGCGTAATGGGGTAGGGGCTCTCCTCGGGCACCCGCTGCACGATCTCGACATCCTCGACGTCCAGTTCGAAACCGCCGGGAGCCCGCTTGTCCGCTCGCACCTTGCCCGTCAGGATGACGCTGGACTCCTGCGTCAGCCCGCGAACCCGCGCAAAGACTTCAGGAGAAACCGCGGCCTTCGGCACCACGCCCTGCACCGTGCCGGTGCCGTCGCGAAAGATAGGGAAAAGCAGCTTGCCGCTTTCGCGCAGGTTGTAGAGCCAGCCGCGCAGCGTGATTCGCTCGCCGGCATGGTGCGCCAGATTCGCAATCGTGGCCAGCGGCGCCGCGCCCATGCCGGCAGCGCCCTTGGTGCTCCCGCAGTCGCGAGCAACCGCACCTGCTGCATCCGATGTTGTTTTTTCGTCGCTCTCGTCCGTCATGGTCCCGATTTTGTCCTGACTGCGTAAAGCAGAATATCCCTGTGCTGACTCCGCTCTAGAATCCAAGCTTGTCGAAACACGCCTCCGCCTGTTGAGAGACCGCTGCCGGCGAATCGTTCAGCCGGGGGGCGATTTCCAGCACGCCTCCGGCAAGGTGGTGCGCGGTGCGCAGCGCCTCCATGCCATCGTCCCAATCGATCGTTCCATCTCCGGGCCACAGGTGCTCATCTTTCAGGCCATGGTTGTCGTGGATATGCGCTGAGAAGATCGACTGCTTTGCCTCTTCGATGCTTGCGCGGACGCCTTCCCCGATGTGGGCGTGCCCAACGTCCAGGCAGATGCCCGCGTCCTTGAAATGGCCGATGGAGAGGATCTCCAGCAGATGCTCCAGGCGCGTCACTTCGTTCTGGATGTTTTCCAGCAGCAGCTTCATGCCCAATGGCCGCGCAAAAGCCTGCAGATGCTCGATCGCAGTCATGGCATGTTCGATTGTCCGCGGATTCCAGCGGTCTTCGCGCTCTCCCAAGTGGAGGATAAGAAAACGCAGCGGCATCTGTTCGGCGGCCTCAAGCGCGCGCTTGATCTCATCCATGGCATCGATTCGGCGGGATTTTTCCGGGTGGATCACATTTACCGCCGGAGCGCCGCTGCGGCCCATCTCCGCATCGCTGAACAGCGGCATGTGCAGCGAGAAGGACTCCACCGGATTGGCGCGGAACCAGTCGGCGATCTCCTTTACGTGCGCGCGGCTGGCATAGTCAAAATGCTGGCGCGCGGCAAAGAGCTCAATCGCCTGCGCCCCGCCCGCCACCAACGCCTCCAACAGCGCAGGATGCAACCGTTGGTGCAGAAATACATGAGTGGAAATGACTTTCAGCATCGTGCCGCACCCAGAAAGAACAAGCGGTACCCGGTTTCCTCCGGAGCATGAATCCAAACCCGGGAAAGAATCGGCCCACTTTTATCATCTCATCCCTGGCGCACCAGTTCATGACGAAGGCGCTTTTCAAGGCGCTGACGAGCGGCCTCGGGATGCATGGAGATCGGCTGCGGAAGATTCGACCCGTGCGGATGAAAGCGTGGGAAGCCATCACCCGATAGGGCTACAAGACGCTTCGCACCCTTACGTTGATACCTGCCCGGCCTCCCCTAACGTAACCGAGACGGTCATTTGCCGCCGTCCCCGGTAAACGGTCACCTTCACCGTATCTCCCGCCCGGTACTGGTCCATAATCTGCGCCAGATCCTGAGTGTCGGTGACTTGTTGGGAGTTGATCGCGACGATCAGATCGCCGCCCAGATAGATGGGGGTGTTGCCCAGATAGGCTCTCTGGTTACCGCCGCGCAAACCGGCGTGTTCCGCCGCGCTTCCGGGAAGAACGCGCTGGATCAGCACGCCGGAGTCGGCAGGCAGCCCGATCTGCTGGGCGAGGTCGGGGCCAATCGACAAGGACTCAATGCCCAGCGAGGGGCGGCGCACCCGGCCATACTTTTGGAAGTCCGAGAGAATGGCACGCAGGGTGTCGACGGGAATGGCGAAGCCGATGCCGGAGCTCTGCGGGGCGCCATTGGTGGCGATCAGCGTGTTCATGCCGATCACCTCGCCGCGGGAGTTCAGCAGCGGGCCGCCCGAGTTGCCGGGATTGATGGCTGCGTCGGTCTGGATGGCGTTGTCGATCAGCGTGCCGCCCGGCTCACGTACGGTGCGAATAGAGCTGATGATTCCGGTCGTCATGGTGCCGTTCAGGCCGAAGGGATTGCCAATCGCGTAAACGTTCTGCCCCACCTGGAGATCGCGCGACTCCGACAGCACCGCCGGCGTCAGGTTCTTAGCGTCAATCTGCAAGAGCGCGATATCGTGGCTCGGATCCTGCAAGATGATCTGCGCCGGATAGCGGTGTTTGTCGGAGAGCGTGACCTCCACCCGCTGCGCGTTTTCGATCACGTGATAGTTGGTGAGAATGCGGCCATCTTTGGTCAGCACGAACCCGGACCCCTGGCCTTGCTGGGGCTCAACGCCATAGAAGAAGTCAAAGGAAAGCTGGGTCGAGGTCACGTTGACGACCGACGGCAGAACCCGCTTGTAGACGGCGATGTTGTTCAACTCCTGCGGAGTGAAGGCAGGCTGCGCGTCGGCAGTGGTCAAGTGCAGGGACGTGGGGACTGAGCGCTCCAGATGGCTGAGCAGATTGCTGGCGTGCCGCGGGCCAAAGACGTGGATGCTTGAAGTGAGATAGAGAAAGGCTCCGACAAGAATAACGATGAGGACGATCCGGCGAACTCTCATGGACTTATCTACGGATATTTTAGCGTTTATGGCGATCCGGCACGGGAGCCTGCGCCAGAGCCGGATCGGCGGCCGTCTTCAGTTGGAGGTAGATCGCCTCTACCTGTTCGCGCGTCCGCTCGACAGGGCCATCGTTTCGGACCACGAAGTCGCAGCAGGGGAGCTTTTCCTCATCTGGGATCTGCAGGGCAAGCCGCGCCCGGGCATCCTGCTCCAAGGCTGCGCGCTGTGCCGGGTCCGCCGCGCGTGAGCTCATGGCGCGGCTGACTACGCGCTCGATTTTGACCTCCTCCGGAGCGGTGACCAAAATCAGTTTGTCGAAGTACTGGGGCCAGCCCGGCGCGGTGCCCCATTTCTCAACCTCAAAGATAAGAGCCGATTCCACGATGGCGACAGCCGTGGGGTTGCGCTTGCCAAGGGCACGCATCCATTCCTTCTCCGCCGCAACCGTGGCCGGGTGAACAATGCGATTCAGCGCCGCCGCTCTGTCCTGCCGGAAGGCCAGTTCAGCCAGCGCCTTGCGGTCCAGGGAGCCATCGCTCCGGACCACGCACTCGCCAAACTCCCGAACGATGGCGGCGTAGACCTCCCCACCCGGCTGCATCAGCCGCCGGCCCACCTCGTCTGCCGAAAGGACGAAGGCGCCAAGCTCGGCAAAGATGCGCGAGACGGTCGTCTTGCCGCTACCCAGCCCGCCCGTCAAGCCAACGCGCAGCATCCGCCGATTCCTCCTATGCCCCAGGGCCCGCTCATGGTGTGAATAGGCCCTAAAGCCCGCGGCGGAGCTTCGCGGCGCGGACAGTATTGGCCATCAGCATGGCAATTGTCAGCGGACCCACTCCGCCTGGAACCGGCGTATAGGCTCCGGCCAGCGCCAGCGCGCGGGGATGCACGTCGCCGACGATGGTTGATCCCTTCTGGGCGAAGAGCTCTTCGCGGCGGCGGTCCCCGGCGAAGTACCGGTCAAACTCCTCACGGCTGGTCACGCGATTGATGCCGACATCGATGATCGCGGAGCCGGGGTTGACCATCTCCGCGGTAACGAACGCCGGCCGGCCGATGGCGGCGACAAGGATATCGGCACGGCGGGTAAAAGACGCGAGGTCGCGTGTCTTCGAATGGCATATCGTCACCGTGGCGTTCTCCGCCAGCAGCAGAATCGCCGTCGGCTTGCCCACAATGTCGCTGCGGCCCAGCACCACCGCGTTCTGTCCCGCGATGGGCAGGCCGCTGCGCTTGAGGATTTCGACCACCCCAGCCGCGGTGCAGGGAGCCAGTGCCGGCTGGCCGGTCTGCAAACGTCCTACATTCACCGGGTGGAAGCCATCCACATCTTTCTCCGGGCTCACCGCCTCCAGCAGTCGTTTGGCATTCACCTGCGGCGGCAGCGGAAGCTGCACCAGGATGCCGTCAATCTGCTCCCGGCGGTTGAGATCGGCGATCAGCTCCAGCATCTCTTCCGTCGTCACCGTCTCGGGAGGAGTAATGAGCTCGCTGTAAAGGCCGAGTGCCTCGCAGGTCTTCACCTTGCTGCGCACATAGATTTCCGAGGCCGGCACGTGGCCCACCAGCACCGCCGCCAGTCCCGGCCGAATCCCCCGCGCCCGCAGGCTTTCGACTTCCAACTGGACCTCGGCCTTGATCTTGGCCGCGATGTCATTGCCATTTAAAATCCTGCCCCGCACGCCTTCCGGCGTTGACTCCGTTCTCAATTCCATCCTGGTCGGCTTCCCTCCATCTGCGCCCATGGTAAATGGCGGCGCGGCGCTCGTTGCGCAATCGACGCGCGGAAAATGCTCTAGACTGCCTTCATGCCCTCCCCTGCTCATCTCGCGGCGCTGATGGAGCTTCTCGAAATGGTGGCCTGTCCGGTCTGCTTCTCGAAGGTCGATCTCGACCAGGGTGGCAATGCGCTGCGCTGCCGCGGATGCGGACGCGCCTACCCCGTGGAGGACGGCATCCCCGTAATGATTGCGCAACGGGCCTCCGGCGGTCCCGCTTCTTAAGCGCCCAAACTTTTGGCGTTTGCTTTTGCTTTTCTTTCTGTCATTCCCGCGCGGAATCTGCGTTCCTTTTTGCTTTTGCTTTTCTTTCTGTCATTCCCGCAGGGAATCTGCTTTTACTCGTATTTCAGCGATTCGACCGGATCCATTTGGGCCGCGCGGGTGGCCGGCAGCGTCCCGAAGATCACGCCCACGAGACTCGAAGAGAGCAAGGCGACAATGGCCGCCAGCCCCGAGATAGCGACGTGATAATCGGTGAAGAAGCGGATGGAGAGAGGAACCGCAAGGCCAAGCAGAGTGCCCACGATGCCCCCCGCCAGCGAGATGAAGACCGCCTCCAGCAGAAATTGCAGCTTGATCTCCCGGGCGGTTGCCCCCAGCGCCTTGCGGATGCCGATCTCCCGAATGCGCGATCGCACGCTGGCCAGCATGATGTTCATGATGCCCACGCCTCCAACCACCAGCGTCACGGCGGAAACCAGCAGAAGAATAAGAGTGAGCGCGTTGGCGATCAGGCGCGCCGTCTCCAGCACCGCCGTCAACGTCTGCGCCTTGTACACGGAGGTGGGCTGGTGCCGCTTCCGAATTACCGCCAGAATCTGCTTCGACGCCGCCTCCACTTCCGCGGAGTTGCGAATTGAAAAGTAGAGCTGCTTCACGTCGTTGGTGCCGGTAAAATAGCGTGCGACGGAGTATGGAATCAAGATCGTCTGATCGGCGATCTCCGTCTGCCCAAAGGTGTTCACCCGCTCCTTGAAAGTGCCTACGATGGTGAAAGGAATTCCCTTGATATCAAAGGACTGGTTCACGGCCGCATCGGCGCTGCCAAAACGCTCCTGAGCGAAAGGAATGGTGACCACGGCGACGTGGGCGTGGCCGGCATCGTCTTCCTGGTCGAAAAAGCGCCCGCTCACCAGCACCAGATTGCGCACATCCTTATACTGCGGCGCTACGCCAAGCACCAGGATGTCCTTCTGCACGCCATTGCCCAGGCTGATGCGGTCGGGCATGTCCAGCACCGGCGAGGAGGCCATCACCGAAGGCACCTGCTCCAGCACGGCGGTCTCGTCTTCGCGGGTCAGAAAGTCGCTGCGGTAGTCCTGCATGCCGGGAGAGGAGGCTCCGCCGCCGGAGTACTCCACCTCCACCTCGTTGATCCCAATGCCTTGAATTTCGTCCAGAATGTATTGCTTGCCCGTCTTGCCGATGGTGACCACCATCACGACGGAGGCCGCGCCGATCACCATTCCCAGTGCGGTCAGCATGAACCGCACTTTGTTCACCCGGAAGCTGTCGATCGCCAGCTTCACGATCTCGCTGAGCACCATGGTGCGCTTGGCGCTGGCAAGCGTGCGTTCGAAAGAGAGATGGCTGAGGCCGCGTATGGAGGTCATCTGATGTTCAAACGATGCATGAAGCCCTGGTTCTGCTTCACTAGTTGGGCCCCTCGAAGCATGCCAATCCAACCGGAGAAACTGTTCTGCGGTGATAGGGCTGACAGGCGGCGGTTCCATGGGCCGATGCCGGATCCGCGGCCCGAACGTCGTATCATAATCATACGGCTATTAGGAGAAGGAAATGGCGCAGTTGATGAGGACGTCGAATCCGGCGTTGAGCGAGAAGGTTTTTCGCGGCCAGCCGGCCGCCTTCGGCGATGCAATGACGCTGGATGGCACGGTAAATAAGACAGGCGTGCTTTTGCTGTGCGCGGTCGCGACGGCGGCTTGGACCTGGCATCTCTTTGCGCAGTCGCACGCGGCGGCGAGCGTGACGCCCTGGATCATGATCGGAACCATCGGCGGCTTCATCCTCGCCATGGTCACGGTATTTAAAAAAGAGTGGGCGGCGGCGACAGCTCCCGCCTATGCGCTGCTGGAAGGCCTGGCGCTGGGGGGCATCTCCGCGGTGGTCGATTTGCGCTTTCCGGGAATTGCCATTCAGGCCGTTGGGCTTACCTTCCTAACCCTGTTCGTGCTGCTGCTGGCCTATCGCTCGGGCATGATCCGGGTAACCCAGCGCTTCCGGCTGGGGGTGGTGGCGGCCACCGGCGCGATCATCCTGCTCTATGTGGCGGAATTCGTGCTGGGCTTTTTCGGGGTGCACTTTACCGCCATCAACGGCTCTGGGACCTTCGGCATTGTCGTCAGCCTCGTCATTGTGGCGGTGGCCGCGCTGAACCTGGTGCTCGACTTCGACCTCATCGAAAGCGGAGTGAAGGCAGGCGCGCCGAAGTATATGGAGTGGTACGGCGCCTTCGGGCTGATGATCACCCTGGTCTGGCTGTACCTGGAGATTCTGCGGCTGATGACGAAGCTGCGCGGCCGCGACTGAGCTTCAAGGCGAGATCAACGGCCCAGCGGCATCTCCGCGCCATTGGAGGTGGCCCGCAAAGCCGCCGCTTTGCTGCTCCTCCCTGCGGAGGGATGTGTGAGTGGTTGAAACAGGCGGTCTTGAAAACCGCTTTGCCCGCAAGGGTAACGGGGGTTCGAATCCCTCTCCCTCCGCCAAGATTTAGTT
>JANWJB010000152.1 GCA_025449575.1 Acidobacteriaceae bacterium | reverse complement strand
GCTGTGCCGCCAGCCTGGCTAAGGAGGCTCCGGAGGCGCGCGCGCATCTGCTCGACTTCCAGGCAGCCATCACCGGAAAGAGCCTTGGCCATCTCCAGGAGCTTTATACCGACGCCTTCGACCTACGGCCCGATTGCACTCCGAATCTGGGCTATCACGTTTTTGGCGACGACGCCCGGCGCGGCGTCTTTCTGGCCGAGTTGAAGGGGCGGATGGCGGCCGTCGACCTCGCGCTCGGCGTCGAGCTGCCCGATCATATCGTCTTCATCCTTCGCTATCTGGACTTAGCCGAGCAAGAACGTCCTCCGTTAATCGAAGATTGTCTGCTTCCTTCGATCACGAAGATGCTGGCGGCTCTTGAGAATCGCAATAGCCCTTATGAGCATGTGTTGCGCGCGTTGCTGAGCCTGCTACGTCAGCAGCATGAATCGGTTGCCACGGCTGCCGGAGAGGTCTCCGGATGAAATCGCGCTCCCGCACGGAGAGACTGGCATGAATAATTTCCTCTTCATCGCGTTTCCGTATATCGCGCTCGTGCTGGCCATCGGAGTCGGCATCTATCGTCGCCTGAGGCGCCCCTATACCTATTCAAGTCTTTCCTCGGAGCTGCTGGAGAATCGCAAATTATTCTGGGGTTCTGCGCCTTTCCACTATGGGCTCGTACTGATTCTGCTAGCTCATCTGCTGGCGGCGTTTTTTCCGGGCCCCACCGGATGGCTGCTGGGCGGCGCCACGCGCCGGCTGATCTTGGAAGTGACTGGGATGGCGCTGGGCCTGTTTACGCTCTATGGGTTAATTGTGCTAATCGTGCGCCGGCTGGCTCCGAGATCCCTGGTGCAGGCGGTCACCACCTACATGGACGGATTAGTTCTTTTCGTTCTTCTGGTGCAGATCGGCAGCGGCGTAGCGATCGCGATCTTTGATCGCTGGGGCGGCGTGTGGTATCTGCATACCGCCGTTCCCTGGTTTTGGTCGCTGGCGACGCTGCGTCCGGATATGAGCTCCGTCGTGTCGCTGCCGGCCTTTGTGAAACTGCATTTTGTTGTCGGATTCGTTGTCATTCTTCTATTCGCGTTCAGCCGCTTGGTTCACCTGGTCATGTTTCCCTTGCAATACCTCTGGCGTCCATATCAGGTGGTGGTCTGGAATCGCCGGTCTGCGAAGGCAGACCCTTATTCGAAGGAGGTCGTCCGATGAGCGAGGATGTCTCGCCCGAGGTTGCGGGTCAATCCAGCCGGGAAATGGACCGGCGGAAATTTCTTGTCCGCCTCACCGTTGCGCTAGGCTCGGTCGGCGCCGTCGTGGTGGTGGCGCCCAGCGTCGCTTTCTTGTTGGGGTTGCGCAAAACGCCGCAGACTTGGCGAACCGTGGGCAAGCTCGAGGATTTCACGGTGGGTTCGACTGTGAATGTCTCTTTTGAAGATCCATCGCCGTTACCCTGGGCGGGGGTGACTTCGCAGTCGGCCGCGTGGCTTCGCCGCGTGAATGACCAGGAATTTATCGCGTTTTCGATGATCTGCACACATCTCGGCTGTCCCGTTCGCTGGCTCGCTGACGCCGACCTGTTTATGTGCCCTTGCCATGGCGGCGTCTTCTATGCCGATGGCCAGGTCGCTTCCGGGCCCCCGCCAAAGCCGCTCAATCGGTATCCGGTGCGGATCCACAACAACAATGTTCAGATTCTGACGCTGCCCGTGACCATTTCCTAAGCGAGAGGAAGGCGCATGCAAATCTTCAAGCGGATATGGCTCTGGTTCGACGACTCGACCGGTCTTTCCGCCGCCCTTGGGCCGGTGATGAGTCACCCTGTTCCCAGGGCGCGCAAAACCGCCTGGTTCTATGTGTTGGGCAGTGCGACCCTGATCGCCTTCCTAATCCAGGTCGCGACCGGGATTGCCCTTGCCAGCGGCTATGTCCCCTCCTCCGGCCAGGCCTATAGCTCGCTGGTCTTCATTTCAGGCGCGCCGATCGGACGGATTATCCGGGGCATTCACTACTTCGGTGCGAATGCAATGATCATCCTGATTGGCCTTCATACCATTCGCGTCTATCTGATGGCATCCTATAAGTACCCGCGTCAGGTCAATTGGCTGAGCGGCGTCTTCTTGCTCTTATTGACGCTCTTGATGGCCTTCACCGGCCAGTTACTTCGCTGGGATCAGACCGGCTACTGGTCGGTGCTGATTGCGGCCCAGCAGTCCGGACGCGTTCCGATCATCGGTAATTGGGTGGGGCATTTTATCCTGGCGGGAGATTCGGTCGGTGGCGCTACGCTAGGCCGATTCTACGCAGCCCACGTCTTCTTCTTTCCAGGGCTCATTTTCCTTCTTGTGGGGTTTCACCTCTATCTTGTCGTCCGCAACGGGATTTCCGAGGCTCCGTCTATCGACCGTCCGGTAGAGCCTGAGACCTATCGCACCTGGTACCATGCGCTGCTGGCTCGCGAGGGCGAGGCTTTCTGGCCATACGCTCTTTGGCGTGATGCGGTCTTTGGGCTTTTAGTGATTTTGACGGTGGTGGGTCTGGCGATCGCCATCGGCCCCCCGGGCTTGGGCAAGCCTCCTGACCCAACTATCGTTCAGGCTACGCCGCGTCCCGAATGGTATTTTCTGTGGTATTACGCCATCCTTTCTCTCATCCCTAAGTGGTCGGAAAGTCTGGTGATGTTTTGGGGACCGGTGATTTTCGGCGGAGCGCTGGTTCTTCTCCCGCTGGTGGCTAGAAAAGGCCAGCGGAGTCCTTGGCGGCGGCCTTGGTCCATTGCTATCGTTGCGATCGTGTTGTTCATGATCGCTTATTACGGTGCAGTCGGTAAGGTTGCGCCGTGGTCTCCTCGGATGGATGCGCCACCGTTGCCGGCCTCGGTCGTCGGCACAACCACCGGGCCCATCGCCCAGGGCGCGAAGGTGTTTCACGACAAGGGATGCGAGTATTGTCATTTGGTCTCTGGTTATGGCGGGATTCGCGGACCCGACCTGACCTATGCCGGTGATACGATGACGCCTGCTGAAATTACGACGCGCATTTACAGCGGCGCCACAAACATGCCGTCCTATCGCGGCAACATGACGCCGGAAGAATTGTCCTCGCTCCTCGCTTTCCTGGAGTCGCGGCATCGTCAGCCAATCCAGCCGCCCGCGCCGGCTGCTAATCAATAGAGGGAACAAAGCTGTGAGCACAGATCCAGACATGCGGACTGAAGATTGGGATGGCAAGCCGTTGGCAAGCCTGATCGAATACATCGTCCAGACGCATCACGTCTATTGCCGGCAGGAGGTTGCCCGGCTCCAACTTCTCTTCCGGGAGGTCCTTGACAGGCACAGGAAAGACCATCCGGAGCTGAAGCGCATCCACGACCTCTTTTTGCAGATGAGTAGAGATCTCTCGATGCACTTGCTCAAAGAGGAGCAGACGCTCTTTCCCTACATCGCCGAAGTCGAGGTGGCAGTCGCCCAGAAGGCCCCGGTCTCTTGGCCGCCTTTTGGAACGGTGGGGAATCCTATTCGGATGATGATCTTAGAACACGGGAAAGCCACTGAAGAGATCGAGGAAATTCGCAAACTCAGCAGCGACTACACGCCACCCGCCGAAGCCGACGGCAGCTATTCGGCGTTGTACGAGGGCTTGGCCGCATTTGACCGTGACATGCAACGGCACATTGAACGGGAAGATCATCTCCTCTTTCCCCGTGCGATTGCAATGGAGGAAGAAGCCTGCCGCCGGCAAAGCGTGGCGGATCGATAGCGTCCTAATCTTCCCAGGCGGCAGAAAGCCGGTCGTCGCAACCTCTGATTCCTCTCGGCCGCCGCTCCGCCGCAACCGCAGCAACGATCCAAAAGGAAGGCCTCAGGAATGCCGTAATTGGCATCTAATCACGTGAGTCCCGCTGTAAGCGACTCATGTGCTCTCGAGATCGTAGTTATGCCGGCAAATTACGCATACACGGCGATTCCAGACTCAGATGTGCCGGAGGCTTCGTCGCCGATCTTCCAGCATCTGCTGCAGACTTATGCAAGCGAAACGAATAAGGTAATTTCAGTCTGGCGGGAATTTAACCCCGCCGACATGTCGTTTCAACCCCGTCCGCGCGCACGGCCGGTAGAAGAGATCATGAAGCATCAGTTGCTCTCCGAGAGACGGTTTTTCGGCGAATTCCTCGGCCTGCTCGAACCGCCCCCATCTGAGGTCCTACCGCATGGCGGGGAGCCCGGTGACTATGCTCTCCGAATGTATGAGTTGGCGTTCCCCCGCCTCGCGACCCTTGCCGTCCAGAACGAAAGATGGTGGCTGGAACAAGTCCCCTTTTTTGACGTTGTGCGCGAACGAATCTGGATATTTTGGCGGAGGGTGCTTCACACAACTCACCATCGTACGCAATTGACGGTTTACCTCGGCTTGCTCGGCAGAGCGGTTCCTTCGACCTATGGACCGACCGCGGATGTCACTTGGGAGGGAGCCGACCCCACGGTGAGCGTTGAGGCGGCGGGACGCAAGTAACAGAGGAAGGGAATCTGCAAACTTTTGGGAAGGAACGACACCTCTTCATCTTTCCGGTGCAAAATGGATTTTGGGACCGGCTCCACTCTTCAGATGACCGGAGAGGCCAAGGTGATATGGGATAAGGAGCAAGTTTCCAGGTTTCCGGGCGCGAATCAAGTCGTGAATTATCGGATCAGCCAAGCCATTGAGCCGCCGCATGCCATGCCGCTCCGTTGGCGTTTTCTTGCGTACTCAGGGGCTAACCCCGGGGCCTGCGGTCAGCCCTGATTCTCCGGCCGTTCCGGAGAAGGAGTCTTGTTGAGAAAGGCCTCTCATGATCAATATCAAACGCGTGTACGACAAAGCAGAGAAGACGGATGGCGCCCGGCTGCTGGTGGAGCGGTTGTGGCCTCGAGGAATCAAAAAAGAATCACTTCAAATAGAAAACTGGCTCAGAGATGTCGGGCCAACCACGGAGCTGCGGAAATGGTTCAGCCACGACCCGGAGAAATGGGACGAATTCCGGCGCCGCTATTTCGCGGAGTTGCAGGCCAATCCCGATGTCTGGAAGCCAATCCTTACCGCTGTACGCCAGGGGACGGTGACCTTGATTTACAGTTCACACGATACGGAGCACAACAATGCCGTGGCTCTTCGGGAGTTTTTGAAGCGGCACATGCCGAGAAAGTAGCCCGGAATGGGAAGGGAACGCGAGTCAGTTCGGTTCCTGCCGTGACCGGCGGCTCCGCTTCTAGTGGACCGCGCCGCCTGGGAGATTCTCAACCGTCTCCCGAACCACTTTGGCAAATCCGCAAGTGCAAATCTTCTTGTTTTTTCCTCAGTGCGGGGCTTGGTTGGAGCCCCCATGGATTCGACAGCTGAGGCAGACCGGCATCAGGGTACGGGAATCGGAGTCGATCCTGAAGGCCTCGCGCAAGGGAGAATGCGCAGTGTGTCGAGCGATGGACGGCGACGCGAAGGCGCGGGCCGCTTGTGTGGGGAATTATGTGCTTCCGCGGGCTTGGGGGAGAGCCGGCGTTTTTCCGGAGACGACATAGGCGGCGAAATAGCTTGGAGCGGTGGCTCGGTCGTCAGAAACGGTTAGACTACAAGCAGGCGCAGGAAGTATTGAGCCAGTCGCAAGCCTATTGCGGTCTGTTTTTTTCTGCTGCGGAATGGGCTCAGCGAGAGGGCTGCTCTCAGTGCCTGGAAACGCACCGAATTTGTCGATCCCTGAGCCATTGACAATGTGGAAAGTGGCTTTGGGCACGAATGACTTAGTTCAACGGCCCATAGAGGGGTATTTTGATGGTGGAGAAGAAGAACTCATGACGAACACAATTGCGGAAAGCAGCGCAAAGCAGCAGTCGCTTGTTGAGCGGCTGTTAGAAATGTGCGGCGGGAGCTACTCCCCCGAAACACGACGGAAGTACTATATCAGCGGGCCGCAATGGGCCGCGGCCTACCAAGGACAAGCTCTCTTCCACGCTCCAACGCGGACGGCGGTCTCACCTGCCGAAGTAATGCGTCATTATGCCGAGATTGGCATTGGGTTCTGGACTACGCACGATACAGACGTAATCCGCACGGAAGATCTGATGACGGACCGCCAGACCGAGATTGTCGCCGGACTGAACAAGTCTCTCTCGGAGAATGGCCTGAAATGTTCGATGGTGACTTGCGAAACCTTTTTCAATGAAGTCTGGAGCGCCGGGCCGGCTGCTGAATCGCCCGAGGTACGGTCTTACGGAACAGAACGATTGAAGAATGTGGTCCGCATCGGCCATGACCTGGGAGCCAAGTTCGCGGTTTATTGGCCGGGAACCCTGGGCTATCTCATGCAAGGCGTGATCGATGAGACGCAAACGCTTCGATGGTTCGCCGAGGCTCTGAACGCCACCTGCGAAGAAGACATTAGCTATGCCAAACGGAGAAATGAGCCGACGCTGAAGCACTGCCTTGAAGCGAAACCGTTCGAACCTCAAGCAGAAATTCTTCTTCCGACCACGGACGCGATGATCGGGTTTATCAGTTCAGGATTGCTGACCCACCCGGAGATGGTCGGCGTCAACCCGGAGTACCTGCATGAGCTGATGTGGGGAGGCGCGCCTCGCGCGTCGCTGGCAAGAGCGATCCTAGCCGGAAAGCTCTGGCACTTCGACGTCAATGATGGCTATCGTCTCAAACACGACGTCGATCTTCCGGTAGCTCTCGTCAACCCTCTGGATTGGCTGAACGTACTGATGCTGCTGCGTGCGCATGGATTTGAGGGTCCATTTAATTTCGACTACAAGCCGCCGCGCACCACGAGCAACTGGGGAGTATTCAAGGTCAGCTTCCCCACAGCGGTCGATCGCTTTATCGTCTTTTGGGAAATGGCTGGTGAAGCGCTTGCTGATCCCGTCATCCATGAGGCGACTGAAGCGCTAAAGGCCGGCGGCGGAGCAGGACGTTCCAATGACGCGCGGAGCATTTTTGAAGCCAACAAAGAGTTGCTCACGCTACATGAACTCATCTCGCACCGACTGGTACAGATTTTGATCGGTAGTCACAAAGGTCGAAAGTTCTTTGGGACACATTGAAATATGGCGCGTTCCTAGGATGATGGAACCAATGGCGACCACATCCTTTTGGGCGAGCAACATTGTGGCTGGCAAGGTGGCGCTAACGGGTTTTCCACCGTTGGCGCTTGCCCAGCTTCGATTGGCCGGGGCGGCAATTCTACTCTCCGCTTCGATGGGGATGGAATCGCTCAGCCGTGGAAAGATTCTCGGCATGACGGTTTCCTTTGTGGGAGTCGCCATGGCTGCCATCCGATGGAGCTGGATATCGCCATTACGGGCCATCGAGTTCTGCTACTCATTGGTGCAGGACTTGAGTGAGATGCCGGCTTTTTCACCGGAGTTTCAGTAGCCACGGGGAAGATTGACGATGCCCGCTGAGCCAAAAACTCTTCGATAGCGCGCCAGCTCCGCATCTGGCCCGATCGCTTTCGCGTAATTATCGGAGAGCTTAATCGCGGGCCGGGCATTGACCTCGGAGAGCTTACTAACCAGATTGACCGGATCGAATCCGTCTCTGCCGTCTGGGTTGCAGCCCCGAAAGTCATTGGTGAGCAGCGTGCCCCATCCCGAGCTAAAGCGTATTCGCCGCTGCGCAGCCCATTTGTTTCCCTCAAGAAAGTCGGATGAACTGTGGAAATCTCGTGGAGTAAAGCCCTCCCGAATCTCCCCGGAAAAATACGCGTGCAGACTGAGAATATCGTCGACTTCCAGTGCATCGGAGGCGATGATCAGCTTTTGCCGTGGATCGCGGCCGCGCCTCCCTAGCCATTGGATATACTCATCTCCCGCGGCATACGGATCCTTGCTGTCGATGCGCACACCGGTCCAATCCGCCATCCATTGCGGGGCCCCTTCCAGAAACTGCGTTGTCCCATAGGTGTCCGGCAGCATGATCAGGAGTGCTCCTTGGTATGTTCGCTGCCATAACTCAAGCACTTTGTATTGAGATGCTTGGAGGGCAGCGTCGTCGGGCGCCATCGCGGCGAGCGCCATCGGGAGTTCATGCCCGTTTGTCCCGATTGCCTCCAAGTCGTGCTTGAACGCGAGATAGGTATTGGAAGTGCCGACAAAGGCGCTTCCGAGCGTGTCTCTCATCGCATTCACAACGTATTCCTGCCAGAGGAAGCTGTGCCGGCGCCTCGTACCGAAGTCCGCCACCTTCAGCGCAGGAGTCCCACGCAAGCGCTCGATCTTACCCCACAATTTCGCTTTCGCGCGGGCATAGAGGATGTCGAGTGCCAGCTCACCCGTTTCTCGCAGGCACGCGCGCGTTTTCAACTCGCTCAGAATGGAGAGTGCATGCACCTCCCACATGGTGGTTGCACTCCAACGTCCCCGAAAGGATAGGTTGAACTGCCCATTCTCCACCGAGACCTCGTAGTCGGAGAGTCGAAAGCCATTCTCCAGCCATTCGAGAAATGCGGGATCG
>JANWJB010000151.1 GCA_025449575.1 Acidobacteriaceae bacterium | reverse complement strand
TCTGCTTCAGATATGCCAGCGCCGGCATTGCGGCGCCGGCCGCGACGACCTTGGCAAGTGCAATCAGGCCCGCATGGGTGAAGTTGAAGTCTTGCGGCTCGGCAAATGTTGCCGCGGCTGCCGATGCTGCGCCACCAATCACCGCCGCGCCGAAGCCGTGGAGCCACGCTTTCCAGTTCATTGCGGCGTACCCCACGCCCGTTTTGCCCTTGCGATAGGCGTCTCGTCACGAGCAAATTTACTCATCTGCATTATGGTGCCCCGATCTTGCCGGACGGGGCTGGAAACATCCGAGGATGGCATGCGGTCTTTGACGCGGTCTTTTGGCGCTGCTGTAGACGAAGCATTGCAAGTTGCCATAGGTATCTACCCCGGCATTCAAAGGATGTGACAAAAGTCGCTACGTTATTTTCCGCGGAGGAAAAGCCATGAGAGACCACGAGACATTCGTTGGATATTGCCCACGAGCCTCGTCATGCGAATGAGCTGGCTTTTAAAAGCTATGCAGCCGCTCGCCGCATCCATCCCGCCAGATACAAGCGCAGCGACGGATTCTTTCTCACGAGCTCTTCATAGTGCGCGGTGGCCCGCCCCCGCAGGTCCTCAAGGACCGCCTGAGGGTTGGCCCGGTCCAGCCGGTCCAGTGTGATCGGTCCAATGCGGCCGTCACCACTCACCTGGAGCGTCTCCTGGAGCATCCTGGCCGCCGTAACCACTCCGCAGTTCACTCCCAGTGAAAGTAATCTATTGGCTATCTCTTGGCTCACGATCTGCTCAATGCACAAAGGTTGGCAGTAATCACGGTCGTAGACTCCAATCGCTACTTCCAGAGCAGCCGTGCATCCCATAGAGCCGAAGAATAGGCAGTTCGTGAGCTCGGGATGAAAATGCTCGTCGATCCCGAACCGGGTCCGCTTCCCGTCCGGAGATCTGGTGATTGCTCCGCTGAGCGTCGCATCTTCAAACCGAAGCACATAGTCGATCGCGCGCCGGAGATCTGCCATTGGTTCCCGCTTCCCCTATGAGTTTGTTGACAAACCCGCCGAATCCCCCAGCGAGGCGCAAGATAATGTGTACCGCTCCAGATGCCGTCCCCACATTCTGGATGCTCGGCGGGAGCTGAACGTGTTTTCAACAAACTCCTAGCGGACTCCGAAGATGTGCCCGATCGCCGCGATCAGGGTGCCGCCTACGCCGCCGCCACAAAAAGCCAAAATGCTATGCGCTAGCCGGTGGCGCGCCTGCATTTCGATCTTTTCCGTCTCCAACGTTTCGAGGCGGTCTGCGTGCCGGCCCACTGCGGCTTCCAGAATCGGCAACCGCCCGTGTGGGCCGTCGATCCCAAGCTCCTTGCGCAGCAGTTTTAAGTCCGTATTGCATTCCCGCCCCTGCACCAGACTCTCATCTACTTTGCCCTTCAACTCCGATAATTCGGCGAGAATCCTTGCTTCTAGCCCGGCCCCCAGCTCTACGTCCAGCGGGATGCGAGGCTCCTCCCGCCGTTTCTGCACCCTTTGTAGTTGAGCGCGCGCCATCACATCACTCCAGCCCATGCTCCCGACTTGCACACGTAGAGAGTGTCGGGGCTGCTCGATGTATTGGTGTACAGGCTTCCGCTGTTGCAGCTTCCGGTCGGCGCAGAAGCCCCCGACGACCAGCAAGCTGTCCCAATGCACGCTTCCGGAATGCTCGTCGTGCCCGGTGGCGTCCCGCCGGGTGCGGCGCCCCCGAAGTCAAAGAAGCCGACCGGCTGCATTGTTCCGGTGTAAACAAGTCCCTGGCTCGGGCCTCCCACCGTGCGCCAAATGTTCGTCGTGACTGCACCCGGCTCGTAGGGGCAGTTCACTTGCACGTAGTTATTGGGATAACTGAGGGTAGCAGAGCCGTCCGTGATCGTTGCCGTTGTGCCACCGATGGTATTTCCCTGCGAATCTATTCCCGTGCATTCATATGTATAGGTTGTCGATCCGGTGCCGGGCTGAACGAACAGGTGCGGAGTTCCATAAGTCGCCGGGGCTGTGATCTCCACGGGGCCCGCGAGGCTGCTAAAGCTGTAGGGCTGGAGCACCGTGTTGGGCTGGTCGGATTTTAGGACTCGGCTTGAATGCGTGATTGGCTGAATATTACCGTCTCCACCCACGGCAAGCGCCGCTAAATTGTTTGTGCCGCCCACATCTGACTGTTGGATCATTCCGCTCCGATCAAACCATGTTTCGTTCGCGCCGGCATTGATATCCATACTTGCCGAACCGTTGTGAAGATCCGGTTGCGCGTCATTGACTCCAAATACGGCCGTACCGGCTGCCGCGTTGCCGGCCCATATCGGAGCCGGGCTCGTCGAGCCAGCGTGCCCGGGGGACGCGAACGTTTCATTGATAGACACGCCCCCGGAACCTGCACTGTGCGATGCCGCCGTTGTCCCGTAAACCCCCCGCGTAATCCCGGTAAGCGTGCTTCCGCTAATTCCCGTGTAGCATTCGTCTTCGGAGTCAACATAAAAGCATCCGCGGCCTGGTAACCCACTCGTGGAAGTGGCTGTCAGCGTCGTGTCACTGCTCCCCTGACTCGACGCAAGCGTCACGGAAAAGCCCTCTGCGGGACAAGTGTAGCCGCTATTCGCGACGCCATTTGTCGGGGACGCCAAGCATCCGTTGGTTGTTCCCCCCGTATCCGATGGCGCTAAGTTCAGTTGTTGTATCACAGGCGCAAAATCCATGTATCCAAACTCGATTGTGTCCGCCGAAGTAGCTTCGTGGACCTCTATGTTCAGATAGGCGCCAGCCGACGCTCCGGTGAAATCAACCGGAAAGCTGTAGGCCGTCCACGTATTGGTGACGGGAACCTCGGCGGTGTTGGTTGCCGTTCCTGCGCCGGATGCGATGATCTTCACGGTATTCGAGGAAAGCGATCCCTTTACCTCGACGGTCGCGATGTATTTCCCGGCAGCAAGCCGCTGTCCAGGCCCGATATTGATTCGGCCCGGAGTACCGAAGAATGGAGACTGGCAAAAGGTTGCGCCATAGGTTCCTACCGTGCAACTCACATATCCCTGCGAGATAGGTGCGGTCGCGTCGAAGGTCCAGGCGCCAAACGGGTTCGCCGCCCAGGCGCTACCCTGATTGAACTCATCCGGGCAGATCAGGCCGCCGTTGGAATTCACATAGGGAGCGGTGAGGTTTCCGGTGTTGAACGTCTCATTCGTCTGGCCGAGCGTGGGCTGCTTTCCGCATCCATAGCCAATCTGCTGTTGGACCGAACCTTGAGAGCCACGCGGCCCATAGGCAACGTTGCCCGGACCCCAGAAGATCGGGCTTCCCTGGCCATACACATTGCTCAGCGTGCTCGCTGACCACATTCCAGCGACATCATCGAAGATGTTGTCTGAGCCGTACACGATGACAGGATGAGATTCGTTGCCGTAGTCCGTTCCCAGTTCGCCACCCACGAAGTGCTGTCGGACTCCGTTCAGCACAATCTCGCCATTCGGCTCGATATGCGAGCTCGTCCAGGTACACTGGGTGCAATCCCACTCTCCTATCGGTCCCCATGTGCCAGCCGTGCCGTTCCCGGGATAGGCGTCCGCGCCAGGCTCGTGGTAGATGTTGATGAAATTCGCCGCACTCTCGGCGAGGCTGGCGACGGGTCCGCCCTGCTCATCGTCATAGCTGTAGAGCAAATTGAAGCCGGAGCCGCCGTTCGTGTAAAGGTCGAAGTCACGGTATGAGCTATCGCCCCCAACGATGGTGTCCCACGCGATCCCTGCAGACCCGCTGTGGATCGAGATTCCACTATAGGAATTCGCGTTACCAGAGATGCCGCTGGCGATCCACGGATGATTGTTTACAGAGGGCAGGCCCTCGACAAACCCCAGCGTGGTGAACGTGATGTCGATGTTCTGGAAGCGCGTGGCGTAGGGCGGCTGGACAAGATAGATACCCGCGTCCGGGTCCGAGTTACCGCTACCCCACGGAACAATCGAGATGTCGTGTACCCGCGCCTGATAGAAGGCCGCGTACGCTCTGGTCGACCCATTTGCGACCGGCGTACAGATGCCGCAGTTGCCGACATTGAACGCGGGGTAGAAGCTCGCATTTGCGGGAGTCGTCGTGCCCGAGTTGATGGTCGGTGTAACCGGCCACGGATAGGTAGGCTGGAACGGGTTCAGCGGTGCGATGACCGCCCCTACGGCATGGTCAGCCGCCGTAGTCCCGTTCTGCGCCCGTGCCGTCAGGGTGATGGTGTAGGGCGAGGTTTTGTTGTATCCGATGTATGCGAATTCTTCATCCCCAATCTCCACCAAGCCATAGGGCGCGAAGTTCGATTCCGTGCTCGGAGACGGGTCAATCGAGTTCGCCAGCGTCACCGTGAAGGGCATCGTCTGGCTAGCGGTGATCTCGGTCTGGATGTTCTGTGCCGAGCTGCCGGCGAAGAACTCCTCTTGCGCGGTAGTTGCGCCGGGGAATGAGGATGCGAGCGTAACGGTCGATCCCGAGACGCTGCTAACCGTAGTTACAAAGAGGCCAGTAGATGCAAAAGGAAACAGGATGGTCTCGCCAACGGTGGGCACGCTTGCCGAGGCTACCGTCAGGGTAGGCGATCCATTCGTAGCTGCGCCCACGCCAACAATGCTTCCGCTGCCATTTGGGCCGGAGCCCGCCAGCCAGCCCGGACCAAGCGGGTTGTTCGAGTAGATACTTTTCGCCGCCAAGGGCCGGTAGTCCGGCGTTTGACTGTGCGTCGTACCGGAGGCGTCTACGATGTTCCACGGCTGGGTCGGATCAATTGACACATCCACACCGATGGTGAACGACCCCCAATCGCCGTTAGATCCATTGCCGCCATCAATCACGTCCTCGCCAGGAAGCCCAACAAGCTCCGAGTTGTGACCTCCGATGGATCCTCGTCCGAAGCCGCGAAGCCAAGGGACATCGGGCAACGTGCCAGTCAAGCAGTAGCCGCTGGGGATGGTCAGCGTAACCTCATGCCCGCTAACATAGCTGATGGCCGCTCTAATTGCCGCAGTGTCGTCGTGCCCCAAGGTGAAGACTTCGCCCGACACTGTAAAAGGTGCATTCGTAGAAAGGGTCGCGGTCGCTCCGTTGACCGCGATGATTGTCGGCTCGAAGGCGGTTTGCACGCCGGAAACCCTTCCGGCGATGGCGACCAGCTTACCCACATCGGCCGCGCTGAAGCTGCCGGAAGAGAGAGTCAAAATAGCCGAGCCTTCCGTTACGCTGCCCGTAGGCGTGGTCGCATCGCACTGTGCGCCCCATTCTTTGATGCTGCGCTCGGTAGCAGGAATGTCGGTCCGGTTGTCGATAACCTTCACCCCGGAGGGATTGGAAAAGGGCGTGTGACCTGCGCCGGGCTGGATCGTCACCGCTCCCTGCTGAGTCGCTGCCGCATTGATAGCGTTCTGGGCCGTATATGTCGGGCTGGTCGCGTAAAAGTGATATAGGTCCTCGAATGCATCCTGAGGGTTGTTGGCGAACAGATCGTTTACTTCCGTATCGCCACCCGTCGAGCTGGGCGGCGCCACTTCGACGTATTGGGATCCGTTCCACTTGTACCAGATCGTCGGCACCTTGGTTACATCCACCAGACCTAGCGTCTGCGATCCGTGTACGCTGGCGATGATTGCCGCCGAGCCGCCCAACCTGTACCAGTCATTGTTAAGAATGATCGTATTCGGTTGAGGGTTCGCCAAGTTGGCGTCAATGGCTTCCTGCAGCCCCGCTGTCGCCGAGGTGAGATAGAAGGGAACCCGATGATGATTCAGCGGATGGATCGTTACCGAGCACGTGCTGTTTGTGGATGACACCGTCGTCGGTGTCACCGTTTCCGACAGGCCGGGGTTGCCATCGACGATTCTGATCGGCACTCCCGCCGTGAAGGCGGAAAAGAACGATGCTCCGCCCTGAACCCGACAAGCCGTGGGAGCAAAGTTCGAATAGGTATCTCCGGCATAGCCTGGAACCCTCCACGTCCCATACTGTGAGGCGATGATCTGGCCCTCGACATTCTGAGCGACCGCCCCTCGGCCTGACATGAAGAGGGCCGTCAGCACAAGGCCGGCCCCGGCCAGCAGAGGCCTTGCCGATCCCCCGCCCCAATGAATGAAAATGTCTTGGCTAATTTTCTTTTGCATCATGCGAATCACAATAAACGATCCTTGCTTTTTCTCACCACCACGCCGGTTGCCCGGCTCAAGCGCTTCCAGCATCCCCAACGGTCGCGTGGGGCGGCGGAACGCTGCAGCAGCCGCATCGGCTGATCTGCGGACTCGAAGGTTTTCGTCCGGCTTCTCTCCGCCACGAATGGCGCAAATGTCAGCCAGGGTACGTCGCTACATCTCAGTTGTGATGAAGATGACAGTAGATGGTCGGGGCGGAACTGGTGGCGGAATTGGCTTCGATCTCGGTCCAATAATATGAAAATCCGGTTATCGTGAGCGTCCCCGTCAGACTGAAAGCCGCAGTATAGCTATTGCCGGTATTTACTGTGCAGAATGGATAATAGGTCGTATCCGGCATCGCCGCGAAGCTTGGCGTGGTGTTTCCGCCCGAGGTGAAGGTCACCGTTCCCGCGCAGTTGTCGAGATTGGAGCCGTTGGTGATCGTGCACCCCGTGAAGGTAAAATAATCATCGGTCCCCGTATTACTTCCATCCGCCGCCGCTGTCACCTGACCCTTTGCGTTTACCGTGACCTTCGCATTGGTGTAAACTCCGGCAACTACTCCCGAGGGTGCTAAGTCGATATTGGTGCTAGCCCCCGTCGCGTCCGTCAGCGCGAACGTCGATGCGAAGTTTTCCGCCGGTTCTTGTGGCTCAGCCACGCCTTCGGACTGCAGCGTCTGATATTTCAATATAAGGCCGCTGATCGCGCTGGCCGGAATCGTCGCACTGTCCACATAGGCATTTCCGTTCCCAACCAGAAGGTGATTGAGGGGGGCCGCACCGTCATACAGGTAGCCGCCACTCGCGTTGATCTCCCCATTCTCCACATCCACCGGCCATGACGGAGTGGATGATCCCACGCCTAGGGCTGCCACTCCCGTCAAGTTGTAGCCGCTCATGTTGAGCGAACCGCCAATCGACTGCGGTCCATGGTTCAACGGCTGCGTCAGAATCGGCTGCGGATAGATTATTGTTCCATTCCACAGCGGCGCTCCCTGCGAGATGTTTACCGTTCCGTTAGTTCCGCCGTTGAATTGCCAGGCTTGAGGCCAGCCGGGATAGGCACTTCCATTCGCCGAGGTCAGAGAGACGTTATAGCCGGAGTAAGGAATGATCGTATCGTTAAATGCGATCGAGCACACCGAAGTATTGCCGGCCGGAGGAGCCGCCCCTTCTGCAAGCCCCGCTGCCTGACGGAATGGTTGCGCACTGCCAATCGTCTCTCCTTGCAGCTCTTCCCCGCCGGGAGTGTTCCCGATGTATACCTTGATGCCCACTGCGTTCGGCGGAAAATCAGAGGGAGCGGGAATCGTCAGCGTGCCCGGACCGGTCAGTTGGATTTGCTGCTCGGGGGAGGGAAGTGTCTCTTGGCTTCCCTCGTAGTAAGTTATCTCAACATAGTAAGTGCCGCCCGGCAATGTTCCCGAACCATATCCAATCGCCGGGGCGGAGATCTCCAGAGGATCCGGCAACCCGGTCACCGATCCGTCGACGGACGTATAGCAGTTGACGGTCAAGGGGACCACGGCGCCACTGCCGGCGATGAGCCCTGCTTGGGCGAGATCGAAACTTAGGGTGGCATTTGTAACCGGCAGGCCACTCGGACCTTGCAGGCGGCCTGTCACCGTGCCTGCATAGGCAATCCAGGCGGTTCCAGTCATCGCCAGCACCAATGCACGCATCAAGCCCCGCAAAACGGAAGGCATGTTCATCGACGAGGTCTCAGGGGGGTGCTGTGCCCGTCCCTCTGGTCGGGAATCGGGCGATCGTCGGCGTCCGCATGGCACTTGCCATCCAACAGCGGATTGCGCGCGTCGTGTGCGTGGTAATGCGTGAAGGCCGGGCAAACCCCAAAACCATCGTTGCGCAATCTTGGCGAGGGCGCCGTTTTTACCTCCGGCTGAGGCCGGCTCTGCGCCGGTCGTGCCAAAAGGGCAATGGCTAGCAAGAACATCACTCATGCCTCCCGTGTGCAGCGTGAATCATCTGAACTGCTGACGTGTGTGTGGGGCCTGACACTCAGCTCTGCTGTGGCGGCCGGCTTCCATCGTGGAGCGCGGCCTGAACTGCTGCATCCACCGTGCGGGTGAAGCCCGCGAGCTTCACCGTCCAGGGTGCATGCTTCACATCGATGGTCAGAATCTGGCGCGCGGGCGTGTAGTTGTAGTTGATCGCCGCACCCAGCTTCTTCACCATCCCGGAATTGCCGCTAGCCTTCAGTCCCTGGCTCAATAGGCTTGCCTGTAATCCCGCAAATCCGGCAGGCGTCACTCCGGTGTAAGTCAGCATTTCGTTTCCTTTGGCATAGGTCTAAAAGCCGCCGCCGCCGCGAACCAGCTGCATGTTGCACGAGACAGTTTCTCCGTAGCAATTTCGGCGATAGACCTTCATCCAGGTTCGCGCCTGGTTGTAGGTGGCAATCCTGCGGTGCTTTCCCAGCCATCTCAGCTCACCATCTTTCACCATCTGTTCAACTTTCGGGCGCGAATAGTGCCGGTGGCGCCGTGTTGCGCACGCGTACTCGATTCCAACCGTGAAATTCTGAGCATCCTCTTCCGTAAGAATGCAGATCCTGTTATGCGGCTTTGCTGTGTTCACAGTTATCCCGTAAGAGGTTTGGGCCGGTGACCGGTGGCGTGGATTGATGCTGCGCTACGCTCGCAGAGAAAGCTCGTTGTCTTGTACAGCGCGGGCGGCTGTGCGCGATAAAATCGCCGCGGGCAACATGTCATCCCTAGGGGAGAATGGAGTGAGCTGTTGCGGCAGCCGCCTTTCAGATGCGCTAGTTTTTAGATTCGGCTCGCGGCGGAAAGCTTGATCTCTCCGTCAGTTTTTGACGCAGTTGTTTCTTAGCGTGGTGTAGGCGGCTCTTGACGGAAGCCAGCGTCATCCCTAAACGGTCGGCGATTTCCTGATCCGGTAGATCGTCCAAATAGGCCATCTCCAGAATTGCCCTCTGTTTCGGCGTGAGCTCCTGCAACAGCTTCTCTAAGTCGAACCGTGCCGGGGCTGCTCTGAGCTGTCTATCTTCCGTTACGAAGATGCATTGGTCGAGCAGTTCATCGGCAATATCGTCCGCGTCCAGTTGGAGCAGTTGCGAGGCTCCGTTTGTTACCTGCCGGTTGCGGCGTAAGGTCATCAGGCATTGGTTCATTGCAATGCGCGTTATCCAGGTGCGAAAATTCGAGTTGCCCTGAAAGCTCTTCAGGCGCGTGAAGGCCAGCATGAAGGTGTCCTGGCAGAGATCGTCCAGATCATTGGTGCGGAGAATCGTCCTTCCCGCCGCTTTTACGTAGGGAAGGTGCTTCTTATACAGGGCGGTGAATGCATCTTGGCTGCCGTTGCGCGCAGCCGCAATTAAGGTCGCTTCATCCATTGAGGGAGACTCCTATGAAGTGGGCATCCGCTCTGCTCCTTTCCGGTTCCAGTTGCGTTGTGGAATGCGCCGCCATGCGGCCTTATCACTGTCCCGAAGAGGGGGGAAGGCGCGAAACAGCATTCCCCCGCCATACCAGGAGTGCTATGCCGTCAACCGCGCGCGCAGTCGCTGCGCCAGTTGCTGCTCGAGCTTCTTCTCCATCCGCCGCCGGTCCCAACCCGCGCGTGCTTCATCGAGAGCCTCGCGAAGCCACACAGCGTTGACCCCAGCCGCCATGGAGACTACCCAGTCGTAATGCTCCCGGTACTCCGGCTCCGTCGGGTAGAGAAAACGCGCAGCGCCCGCCTGTGCCTGCTCGTCCAGGCTCAAATAGTCCTCGATCGCCGCCACCAGAATTCCGCAGCCCAAGTTGCGCTTCGGCGGCCGGAATAGGCTGGAGAGTGCTCCGCTGCTTGATAATGCCTGCTGCCCGATGTGCAAGGTTGTCTTCACTATTTCCTCCATGGTCTGGTTCGCCGTTTTGCTCCGCTTTACCGCAACGCTTGCCGGTAGCAGCGCGTCCATTGCCGTTCGATCCGTTCCGCTCGCCCCGCCGGATCGCCCCCGGGTTCCTCCCATCCCTTCAGCCGCGGATGCTGGCTTACATAGAGCAGGCCGTGTTTCACCGAGCCGTTTCCCAGCGCACCAAGCGCCCGTTGGATCCTCGGTGGAATTGCCGGAGCCTCTCGCGCTGGCGCGGCCACTGCCAGATTCCGCCGGCCCGTGTTGTCCACCGTGATAGTGACCGCGCCGCTCTGCCGCCGCCCGCTTATTCCGTGTGCTTCCAGATAACCGAATACCCAATCCAGCGCCTCCTGCGCCTCCTGATGTTCGGAACATCCGGCTAACTCCCGTATCTCCCCGGGTCCCGGCCAGAAGATGCAGTTCCTTTCCGCCAGTGCATAGGCGCCTGCCAAGGCTGCAGGATCGATATCATCGAGGTTTCTTGCATGCGCCATCGTTACCGCGGGATTGCCATCCTTCTCCATGGCTGTCCGTAGTTCACGCACCGCTCGTGCGATCGCGCGCCTCAGCTCGGCCCGTGCCTCGCCCTTCGCCTGGCTGCATCCTTCTTCGCCTGCGGCCTCAGCCTCCGCGCGACGGCGTACAGCGTCGGCGAAGATACTCTCGTAGATGTCGCCGGCGCTAGCTCTCATGGGTCCCTCTTCGATCGCCATTGGAGCTTGCACTCAGGCGCATTCCTTCTGCCGCGGACCCACGCCGAGCCGCCAGCATCACTAACGCTCCAACTCCAATAGCTCGGCCTGCGCGCGCAGTTGCCGCGCCGTCGGAAAGCGATCCATCTGCTCCGGCTTGCCCATCTTCAGCGTCCCCTTCCTCCAGCCGGTGATGGCCGTCTCCAGCGATCGCCATGGCACATCCGCCAGATCCTGCGCCATCATCAGCAGGCATTCGGCGGTCAGCGAGAGCTGCCGGCTGATCGCCAGCTTGCCGATTTCCACCAGCGTCCGCTCCAGCCTCCCATCCACTCCGTCGGGCAATCTCGAGAGCTCGCCCAACCGCGGCTGTGACACTGTTACAGTTGATCTCCGCTCGGGACGCATTCGATCCTCCCATCGCCGCAGGCTTGTTGTAGATCCCAATCTCTTCCTGATAGCGCGTCAGGTTGGCGATCCACAGGTACACCCGATCCCCATGCGCCACCGCGGACCGCGCCCGGTTGCGCAGCAACTGGCGAAACTGCTCCTCATTCATCCCCGGAGAGGCTTGCAACAATTCACTGAGCGCCTTGGCGTCGCGCCCCAGCCATGGCATCTCTGGAGTCCATGGATTCTTGTAGGCCCAGTACTCGGCCAGAATTCCGCGAAAGCGGAAATGTCTCGGATCAGCGGCCACTTTGGCCATTCCCGCGGAGTCTGTCCGTGTACGAGATTTCGGCTTCTGAGCTTTGTCTTTTGGGATATCTGGATCTGACTCTGAATTTGAATGTGGATCTGGTTTGCTTGCTTCGGGCATTGCGCCTTGCATTTTCCGCACGTTGCCGGAGGTGTCGGCCCGGCATGGACCCGACGCGGTATCGGACGCCCCATCAGCTCCGCCATCGTCCTGTAGCGGGTATGCGTCTACCTGCGGTGCCTCGCCGCGATGCTGCCAGCGCCCTAACGCAGCCGAACGTGCACGTTGTGAATTTGATTCCTGCTTACGCGCAATCCGCTCGCGCTCGCGTTCCACTCGCCGGTGGTGCCAGCCGCCGCTGTCGACTTCAAAGAAGTCCTGCAGTACCGCCCGCGCACTGCTCCAGGCATCGCCGCTAAGTCCGGCAACCCTTGCCAGGCTGGCATCATTCGCGGGGAGGCTCCCGCGGCGCCACAGATGGAAAAGCAGCAGCAGATATGCCCCGTGCTGCTCGGTAGTTAGGTGCATGGTATCGGCGAGATAGTCGCCGATATAGATCGGCATCCAAATGTCCGTCTTGCCGGCGCTCAGGATCTCAGGTAGCGCATGCTATGCCCCGCCAACGTCATAGATTCCTTTCTGCGGCTTTTTCGCTGGCTTAGCCGGTGCCGCTCCGGCGCAAACCAACCATGTCATAGGGTGCCCAAAATCTTCAATGCCCCTTGCGAAATTCATGCGGAGGAGGGGGTAGTGAACTAAAAGTAACAGGAGAAGAGAGCTTTGCCATGAGCTCCGTGGCGCGGCGGCAGAGGCGCCACGGCCGGCATTCTTGTGAGGCGCCCGTGCGCGGGGGAAGCGAGGAAGCAGGGAAGGCGGCCCGCCCGTATCCTGTTCATGGCATCATGCGTCGCAAAATAGGCGTTGATCTGCTTGACGCAGTGCACTAGCATTGCAGCGCCGTTGCCGAAGCTCAATTCCAGGACAACTAAAACCATGCTCAGACGAATCTCGCCGCTACTCCTCTCGGTCTTCGCGATTTTGCTCGCGGTTCTCCCCGCCGCGGCGCAAGACTGGGCTCGCGCCGGTCTTGCCAAGTCCCCGCGCCACCAAGAGTGGATCACCGTCAAGCACGGCGGCCGCACCGTCTCTGCCTTCGTCGTCTACCCGGAGTCCAGCCAGAAGCGGCCTGTGGTGCTCATCATCCACGAGATCTTCGGCATGACGGATTGGGTTCAGGATCTAGCCGATCAGGTCGCCGCCGCCGGCTACATCGCCGTGGCTCCCGATCTGCTCTCCGGCATGGGCCCGAACGGTAGCCGCAGCACGGGATTCACCCAGCAGCAGGCCATCGAGGCCGTCAGCGGCCTGCCTCCCGACCAGGTGACCGCGGACCTGAATGCCACTGCCGATGCCGCGCTCAAATTTCCCTCCGCGAATGGCAAGCTCTACGTTGTCGGCTTCTGTTGGGGCGGTGGTCAGTCTTTCCGCTTCGCCACCGATCGTCATGACTTGTCGGCTGCCTTTGTCTTCTATGGCCCGCCGCCTGCAAAAGATGCGATCTCCCGCATCAATGCCCCCGTCTACGCCTTCTACGCCGGCAACGATGAACGTATCGGCGCCACCATTCCCACCGCCGTTGCGGAGATGAAGGCTGCGGGAAAAGTCTTTGAGCCGGTTACTTATGCCGGCGCAGGTCACGGTTTCATGCGCGCCGGCGAGGCGCCCGACGCCAGTCCCGCGAATGCCAAGGCTCGCAACGATGCCTGGGCGCGCTTTAAGAGCTTGCTCGCGAAAGGGAATTGAAGCCTCGCCTCCGGCACGTCCCGCTTCATGGCTGGCCGCCGGATCGTAACGCACCCGTCGTTCTATGATCTGCAGAATTGGAGCTCGCCTTCCTCGCCGGCCGCCATCGGGAGACGCATCTGAGAACGTCTTTTAAAGTGCGAAAGGATCCTTCCGAGCGCTTACAACATGCCCGGACCGCCCGCGAACCTTGAGCGCATCGGTCCGGCCACGGAAGTACCGATGATTCAGCTCCTCGCCATCGAGATCTTCGACGAAGCCGAAGCATCCCAGCCGGACCCTCAGTTCGTCCGGACTAAAGAAAAGCCGGAATGGCTCGCCAATGCTCGCAACACGAAAGGCAAGTGCATCCCGTGCGTAGCGCTCGTTCTCCGGGATCATGTGACGGGGCAGCGCATAATCAAAAACGACTCCGGTGCATCCGGGAAAGCCGGCGACAAACTCCAGATTCTCCTGGAATGCTTCCGCCGTCAGATACATGGCTACTCCGAGCATCGCGAACTGAGCCGGAATCTCGAAATCCAGCCCTTCATGCCTAAGCCGCTCGCGCAGGCTCTGGGTTTCGAAATCAACGGCAACATAGCGCAGGGTTCCAGGCTCTGGCAACTTACTCTCAGCGACCAGCGTCCGTTTCCAAAGCTGGGTCGAAGGATGATCCATTTCGAAGACTTTTACCTCAGGGTACGGGTTGCGTAGACCGAACGTATCGAGACCGGCGCCCAGAACCACGTACTGCCGGACTCCGGCTGCCACCGCTTTTGCCAGCTCTTCTTCTGCGAATCGAGTCCGAGCCAGAACCCAGGCCCGCATTGCAAGAGAGAAGGTTTGATGTAGAGAGGCGCGGCTCTCCGCCAGCGCTTTCGCATAGGCGCGGCCTAGCAGGGGCACCGCAACGGGGTCCTGGAAGACGAGCGGCGGCGCGTCATAGACCTGGTGAGAGGCGCGTCTCAGAGCAACTCCCAGCGCTGTGCGCGACGCTTGTCCGCTCTGCATTCTCGACCACTGTGGCGCTGGAGCCGCTCGATGAGGCGCTCCGTCAGCCATCCTCTGCCATTGAAGGAACACTGCGAGAAGCAAAAGAAACCGCAGAGACCTTGCCGCGCATTTGCGCGTTTCTACGGCATCTTAGCCGAGGCGGCGCGACCAGCGATAGACTCGACATCCGCTCATGAGCTCGATGAGAAAAAACTGGTCGCAAAAGCGAACTCAGGCCCTGGCTCCTCCCTTCAAGCGTGGGCAAAGAACGCAGGCCGCCGGTCCCCGCGTATGTGTCAGGATGGGACTCTGCTCATCAGGCCAAGGAATGGCGCATATCATTACCAACGGGGGACGCCGGTTCTGACAGAACGCAGCGAATCGAGTCACAACATTCCGGATTTATGCGACTAGATCTTCGCCATCCCTACGCCATCGACTGCACTAAAAGAGGAGCGGTCCAAGCATCTTAGCAACTTAGAAT
>JANWJB010000150.1 GCA_025449575.1 Acidobacteriaceae bacterium | reverse complement strand
GATAGTAGGGCGTGAGTCCAACCGCCTGGCCGAGCAGCGATCCCAGCGCCGCCCCGGTCTGGATGATGGGGCCCTCGGCCCCGAACGGTCCGCCGGTACCGATGGCGAAGGCGGTGGCCAGTGGTTTCAGGATGGCGACCCGAATCCGCATCCGGCTATGGCCGAACAGTACCGACTCCATGGCCTCGGGAATGCCGTGGCCTTTCAGCGTGGGCTCCCAAAAGTGAACCATGATACCGACTAGAAGACCGCCGATGGCTGGAACGAGGATGACCCAGGCTCCCAGATGATTGTGGGCTGGGATGGTGATGGCAAAGGAAAACTTGCCGTAGAAGAAGATGTTGGTGAAGAAGTAAATCAGCTCCAGCAAGCCCTGGGCGGTCAGGCCGCCGATCAAGCCGATCAGCAGCGCATAGCCGCATATCTTGATGACTTCAGGCTCCAGACCGATGCCGAACTGACCTTTCTTGTTCGACTGCGCTTCCGGCACCGTCGCCATCTCGGAGATGGGAAAGTCCGCCATCAGCAGCCTCCTGATAATTGTTTTTGGTCGTTTTGACTGGCACTACAGGGAGGAACCAAGGAAAATTCTCGAAACGTCAAGGGAGACGGTAAAGACATTCTTCGAGCCGCCTGCGCATGCCGCTCATGGCCCGCGGCCCCCAGGCAGAGAATCAGCGAAGTCTCAGCGTTTCGTTTCCAATGCATAGATCGACTCCACCGCATCTTCTCTGCGAGTCTTCAATGCCTGCAAAATATCGGTTTTGGTGACAATACCACGAATCTGTCCCTGCGCCGAAACCACCAGCAGCATTGGCTTCCGATGTTCGCTCAGCAGCATGCGGAGGGCCTCCGAGACGTCGCAGTCCGGTGAGACGGAGCCAATCTGTTTGTCGATCAGATCACGGAGGAGAGTCGTTTTCCATTTATCGGAGGAAACCCTTAGGAGGGACCATAGCGTGACGGCGCCCAACAGCCGGTCCCCGTCAAAGACCGGAAAAGCCTCATGCCGGGAGTGGGGAGAGAGAGTATTGACGAATTCGCGCAGATTGAGGGAGGCTTGCGCGGAGATCATTTGCTGATGCATCACTTCGCTGACGGGGATCGCGCGGAGTTCCTGCAGCTTGACCCCCTCGTGCAGGCGTTGGTCTCCGGAGGCGGAGGCATCTCCGGAGACGGCATAAGCCACTGCCGCTCCTATGAGGGCCGGAATGATGAATGCATGGCCGCCCGTTGCCTCGGCGACGAAGACCACCGCGGCCAGAGGCGTTTTGTATCCGGCGGAAATGAACGAAGCCATGCCGACCGCGGCAAAAAGACTAAGAGAGGCATGGTGCACCAGGGATTGGCCGAAGGCGGTGCCCAGCGCACCGCCGGTGAGAAACAGCGGTACAAACATCGCGCTGACTCCGCCGGAGGCCAGGGTGAAGATGGTGGCAAGCAATTTGAGCGCGCTGAAAATGAGCAACTGCACGGTGCCGTGATGGTTGTCGAGAATCAGTCCTACCGCTTCATAGTTTGGTCCCAGCGGGACTAGAGAGCCCTGATAGATTTCGACGAAGACAAGCCCACAAACCCCGGTGAGCAAGCCGCCTACCGCCATCTTGACCCAGTGCGGCGCCGACCATTGGACGAAGAAGCTGCGCGCGCGGCGGAAGGTGACGACGAAGGCCATGGCGATTAGACCGATGAGCAGCCCCAGCAAGGCGCTCCAGTACAACTCCTTCCTGGTGAAGGAGCTGCCGCCTACGAAATCGAACAAAGGCGACGGACCGAGGAAATAACTAAGGGTTACAAAAGAGACGACCGAGGCGATCAGCGATGGAACCAAAGCTTCGTGCGCAAGATCGTCGCGATAGGGCATTTCCAAGGCGAAGACAATGCCGGTGAGGGGAGCGCGAAAGACAGCGGACATGCCCGCCGCGGCGCCGCAGATGAGCATGATTCGGCGGTCACGGTTCTCCAAGCCGAGGCCGCGCAATTTGGCCCACAGCCACGAGCCGATGGCCGCACCGCCGTAAATGCTCGGTCCCTCCAGCGCCGCGCTGCCGCCGAAGCCCACGCTGGTGATGGCGGCGGCGATTTTGGGCACGAAGGGACGCAGGTTGATATCGCCCTGGTGCTCGTGGTAAGAGCGGATTACCTCTTCGGTCGAGTGTTCGTCAGGGTCGGGCGTCAGATACTGCATGATCAGCCCGGTCCCGGCAAAAGCGAGAGTCAGCTCTGGGACGATAGCCCAATGATGGTGCAGATAGTAGCTCAATACCGGCGGCCAAAGCTTGCCTAGAATGAGAACTGCAATTCCAGTGGTCAGCAGACCGGTGATGATACCGATGATAGGCGCGACGATGAGCCACTTCTGGAGATCGCGCGAGTAGACCGCCGCCAGATCTTCGTGGACCAAAGGCAAGTATTTCCGCAGCAGGGGATGCCGCAGTACCCAGTCTCTTCTTCTATGTAGCCGCTTCTGTGTCGGTTCCACTCGAGTCCCAGGATTCCCTTCGCGTTGAACTAAATATTTCCAGTCGGCCGGCATCTGCGCCGATCAGCCCGTCCTCTTTTTCCCCTCCAGGGAAGTCGAAGGTTGGCGCGATCGCAGCAGTACTTGCATACGCTTGGCTTCTTCATGGTGCAGGCGGGCCAATCTGGAAAGTACAGTCTCACCATGCGGGGTCAACGAGACGATGACCACCCTGCGGTCTTCTCTATCCTGCGTTCTGTGTACGAGCCGGTTCTGCACCGCTCGTTCCACCAGCCCCACTACCGAATGATGCCGCTCCTGCAAAAACTCCGTGAGTTCGGAAATCGTGGCACAACCGCGACCGGTGTAACCGGCCACGCCCAGTAGCAGTTGGTGCTGCTGCGGGGTTACGCCGCATTGCCGTGCCGCATCTTCGCTGAAGCGTAGAAACTTGCGCAGTGCGTAGCGAAACCGCGCAAGATCACGGACTTCGGCGTCCGGTTCAAACCGATGCTGATCGATCGGACGCTCTCGAGCGGCAGCCTGCGAACTCACAACTCAAATTATATCGCATTGCGACCCATTTGGGCCCCTTAAGCCCGCGACAATAGGTCGTAATACGCCATGACTCCGAAGGGGAATGGCCAGCTCGTTGAAGATCAGGAAAATCGGCTACAGCAAGACGTCTCTTTCCGCGAAACCCAGAAAAAGAGAAGGGTGGAAACAGGAGAAAACGGTCGGATGTTCGGCACGTTCGCTACTTCCCGACCCAGCCGCCGTCCACGTAAAGAGACTGGCCGGTTACATAGCGAGCCTCGTCGGAGGCTAGGAAAGCGGCTACGGCGCCTATCTCCAATGGCTGGCCGGCGCGTCCGGCGGAAATCTGAGCGAGCACCTGTGGCAGCAGTTCCGGGCTCTTCATGACCCAGTCGGTCATCGGAGTCTCGATCAGGCCAGGATGGATGCAGTTGACGCGGATTCCCAACGGCGTCATTTCGGCGGAGACATTTCGCGTTAAAGCCTCGACGGCCAGTTTGCTGGGAGCATAGTGGGTGCGGCCAGGGAGCACCCGCGCCGCCTGGATCGAGCCGATATTGACGATCGCCGCCTGGCGCCGGGCGCCGACGACGCGGCGGCAAAAGACCTGAGAGCACAACCAGCCGCTCCTCAGGTTGGTGTTGGTTACTGCGAACCATTGTTCGTCTGTAAGTTCGAGGAAGGGCACAATCGTCTCGACGCCCGCGTTGTTCACGAGGATATCGATGGGGCCCATTTCCGACCATGCGCGCTCGAACATCGATTCGACCTGTTCCCGATTGGAAGCGTCCGCCTGGATGACGATCGAGCGGCGCCCCTGGCGGCGGATCGAGTCAGCGAGCTTGTCCGTGGATTCGGAGCAACGGATGTCATTGACAATGACATCGGCTCCCTCCGCGGCAAAGGTTTCCGCTATGCCCTTTCCGATTCCCTGGGCCGCCCCGGTCACCAAGGCAATTTTCTTTGCAAGCTTCATGTCGTCACCTTGTCTATCCAATTCCAGAACTCATTTGCAAGAGCGCCCGACAAAAAAGCCGGCCGGAAGCATCTCAGTGGATCGTCCATCCGCCGTCTACCATTAGCACGTGGCCCACGACCATATCTGAAAGGGGGCTCGCGAGGAAAAGAACCGCGCCGACCATGTCCTCAGGTTGAGCCCAGCGTCCACGCGGGAGCATCTCCTTGGTCGCCCACTCCTTGTAACCGGGCCGTTCAAGAATATTCTTGCGCGACTCCGTCTCCGTGATACAGGGTGCTACGACATTTACCAGAACTCCGTCATGTGCCCATTCCAGCGATAGGGCACGCGACAAATGATGCACGCCGGCCTTGGCCGCGGCATACACGGAGCGCTTCTTAAACGCAACCTCGCCGAAATTGGAGCCGATATTGATAATCCGTCCTCCGCCCTGCGGAAGCATAATGCGAGCCGCAGCTTGGCAGGCAAAGAAGACGCTCTTCAACGAAGCGTCCATGGTCTTGTCATATTCCTCTTCCGTGACTTCCAGCGCCGGTGTGGTTCCCGTCCAACTCGCATTGTTGACCAGGATATCGATGCGGCCAAACTCTGCCTTGGCCCGGTCCATCAGCGCATTGAGCTGAGCGACCTCGCTGACGTCGGTGGGCACCACAATCGCTCTGCGGCCCAGGGCTTCAATGTCCGCCTTCACCTTTTGAATCTCTTCCATTCCACCGACGGGATATTTGGCCAGAACCAAATGAGCTCCCGCCTGGGCGAGCCCGAGAGCGATGGCCCTTCCGATACCCTGCGAGGCGCCTGTCACGATCGCGATACGATCCTTCAGCCCGAAACTGGAATAGTCCATTACCTAAGGCTCCAACGATCGCCGGCACAAAACCGGCTGAGAAATGGCGGCAGGGTGGTTCCCGCCTCGCCGGCGCGGGCGCATCCAGCACCGCACACAGTTGCGATAAATGATACCTCAATTGCGTATTATGCAAAAGCGAATTTTAGTTTCGCGCGGCCCATGCGGTCAAGCTTGCCGCCCGCTGGGGAGCCGGCGGAACCGGAGCTTGACAATCGCTTGGACTAGGATGCAGAGTTGCTGCGTAAAATGCAACATAGCGGGCGTAATTTATAGTGCGCGGCCGCTCGCGGCCCCCCGCCGCTGAAGGTATCGTACAGGCAGCCCTAAAAGCGCCCGGAACCGCAGGAGGAAGAGTTGATCAATCGCAAAATGACGCGGCGTACTTTTGCCGGGAGCCTGGCGGCCAGCGCGGTGGCTGCCGCTACACCGAAGAGCCTCTTTGCCGCCCGGAAGAGGAATATTCACATCGGACACACCGGCATCACCTGGGTGAACTCCGAGGTGGACCAAGCGATCCAGGATGTGGGCCGGCAGGGTTTCTATGGATTCGAGACCTTTGGTCAAGTTCTCGTCAGCGAGGAGCCAAAAGGCGGCCTTGGGCGGATTCTGGATGCAAGCCATTTGCCGCTTATTTCGGCTTACTGCACCCTGAACTTAACGGATCCCTCCAAACGGAAAGACCAGATGGCACTGGCCGCCACATGGGCCGGCCTGATCAAGAAATACAACGGAAGAATCTTCGTTCTGGGGCCAAATCAGGTGGACCGCAGAACCTACAAGTATGAAGACCATAAGGCCAATATCATAAGCACCCTCAACGAGGCGGCCAAAGTTGTGACCGACCACGGAATCACGCCCGTTCTTCACCCGCACACCGGCACATGCATCATCGACGGCAACGAAACCTACACCACACTGGCCACCGTTGATACCCGCTATCTCAAGTTTGGCCCGGATGTAGGTCAACTCACAAAGGGCGGTGAGAATGCCCTCCAGGTGGTGAAGGATCATCTGGCCTTGGTGGAGCACATGCACTTGAAGGATTACAACGGGAAAGACCCGCACCTGCTTGGATACTGCCCGCTTGGCCAGGGAGAGGTAAATATTCCCGGTATTCTCGATCTTATGGAAGGGCGGAAGATCAAGGGGATGGTGATGGTGGAATTGGACAACGATCCCAGAGACCCTTCTCCTACCCCCCCTATTCAGCTGGTCGAGCAGAGCAAGACTTACCTGGAAAAAATTGGGGTAAAATTCAGAACGTAGCTGCACGCATATATGCCGCCCAAGAATCCACAAAGCCAGTTCATTCAAAGCCTCGATCGCGGTCTGACCATCCTGAACTCCGTTGCGCATTCCAAGCAACCGGTATCGCTCAAGGAGATCGCCGATCTGCTGGACATTGACCGCAGCAGCGCCTTTCGCTTGGCGCATACGCTGCGGCGGCGGGGGTTTCTTTCTTGCCCACCGGGCAAGAAAGACTATGTTCTGGGCTCTTCCATGTGGACGCTTTCCCGCCAGTATGACTGGAGCAATATGCTGGTGAAAGTAGCGCATCCGGAATTGAAACTGCTTGCCACGCAGATCAATGAAACAGCGCATCTCGCAATTCGGGAAGGGAAGAGCGCGCTTTTTATCGATTCGGTTCATGCTACGCATGTGATTGCGGTTGCCGGGCAAACGGGAGAGTTGGTGCCGCTCTACTGCACGGCGCACGGCAAAGCCCTGCTGGCGGACGCCGAAGAAGAAGATCTGCGCGGGCAGTTCGGTTCCGGGCCGCTACGGCGATACACAAAGAGCACCATTACCTCCATCAAAGCGCTGAGCAAAGAGTGCAGCGGAATTCGGCGGCGCGGCTTCGCCACGGATGAGTCCGAATATGGCCCCGAAATGCGCTGCCTCGCCGCGCCGATCCGTATCACGGACGATCTGATCGTCGGATCGATCGGCATTTCCGCCCCGGCGTCGCGCTTCAGCAAAGACATGTATCCGGCATACGGTGAAAAGGTCTGCCGGGTGGCCGATCGAATCGGCGAATTCCTCAGCAACACAGAAGCGAAATCCTAGCGCGGGCCTTCCGGCCGGCTAGCTCAAACGGAAGCTTGAGGAGCTTCTCGCCGGGCTTCATACATGATATTATTGCAACTTGGATTGCATGATACGCAACGCTGTGGACGGAAGACCTGCTTTCCAAGGCCCGGTTTTTGCTCCGGCGCGATAAAGTCCTCATGATGACGAATCCGGTTCTCGATTTCCATATCGATAAATCGGCGGTCCGATACGTCGGCAGCGGGCTGCAGCGGCCGGAGTGCATCCTTGCCGAGCGGGATGGTTCGTTGTGGGCTGCCGACGCGCGCGGCGGCGTTGTTCACCTCCAGCACGGCGGGGAACAGCGGATCGTCACGCAAAAGATCTCTTCCCACTTCGAGGGCGTAAACAGCGAGGCGTCGCGGTATCTGACCGGAACTCTTCCCAACGGCCTTGCATTCGCGCGCAACGGCGACATCTTGATCTCAAACTTCGGCACCGACCGGCTTGAAGTCATGGCGCGTGACGGCAATTCCCGCGTGCTGGCCGACAACATCGACGGGGAACCGATCGGCAAGGTCAATTTCGTTCTTCGCGATTCGAAAGACCGCATTTGGATCACTGTCTCGACCAGGATCAAGAACTGGATGCACGCGCTGCGGCCAGACCTTGCCGACGGCTATATCGCGCGCTACGTCAACGGCAAGTTCCGTATTGTCGCCGAAGGGTTTCACTTTACGAACGAAATCCGCATGGATGCCCGCGAAGAGTATCTTTATGTCGCAGAGACTACCGGCGGACATGTCAGCCGCTTGCGCGTTCTTCAGGACGGAAGTCTGGGGGAGCGCGAGGTTTTTGGACCTTCGAGTCTCGGCAAAGGCGCGTGGCCGGATGGGATTGCCTTTGACAGCTATGGCAACCTCTGGGGGACAATGGTCTATTCCGACAAGCTTTTCGTTCTCACGCCGGAGGGAGATCTGAAAGTGCTTCTCGATGAAGGCGATTCGGAAAAGGTGGAAGCGCTGGAGCGGGCGTTTCTAAAGAACGAAGTGAACGAACAGGTTCTCTTCGCCACCGGAAGCGGCATCGCACCCTGGATGGCCAGCGTTACTTTCGGGGGAGCCGATCTCCGGACGCTCTATATCGGATCGCTAAAAGGCGCCCGCATCCCGTATTTTCGTGCGCCGGTGAGCGGTTTGCCAATGGTGCATTGGAATGAGCGGGACATCGCCGCCCAATGATCAGCTATCTCAAGGAATCGGACTGAACTCCTAAAGCCAACCGGCAGGAAATGGAGAAACATGTATGGGGCAGCAGACAGCATCTCTGGAATCGAACTTTATTGGCGGCGCGTGGAAGCATGGAAGCTCGTCAACCGAGACCAATATTCAAAATCCCGCCACCGGAGAACTGCTTGCACGCATACCGATGGCCGAGGAGTCCGATGTTCACAGCGCGGTAGAAGCCGCTGCAAAGGCTTTTCCGGACTGGCGCAGAACGCCTCCGCAAGATCGTATCCAATATCTCTTTCGCTACCGCACACTGCTTCTCGACCGCATCGACGACATTGCCCGAGCGGTGACACTCGAAAATGGAAAAACGCTTGCGGAAGCCAAGGCCGAAGTTCAGCGCGGTATCGAAAATGTGGAAGTGGCATGCGGCATTCCCACGCTCATGCAGGGCTACAACCTGGAAGACATCGCCAGCGGCATCGATGAAATCATGATTCGGCAGCCGCTTGGCGTCACCGCGGCGATTACGCCTTTCAATTTCCCCGCGATGATTCCCCTCTGGTTCCTGCCCTATGCCATCGCCACGGGAAACACATTTATTTTGAAGCCGTCCGAGCGTGTCCCCCTCACCGCCGTCCTGCTCATTCAGTTGCTGCAGGAGGCCGGTCTCCCTCCAGGGGTGGCCAATCTGGTAGTTGGCGGAAAGCCGGTGGTCGATGCTCTGCTTCATCATCCGGACGTGCGGGCGATCAGCTTTGTCGGCTCGACGCCGGTGGCCAAGTACATCTATGGCGAGGGCTCCATGCACGGCAAGCGCGTGCAGTGCCAGGGAGGGGCGAAGAACTATGTCGTCGTCATGCCGGACGCCGATCTTGAGATGACGGCAAAAATCGTCAGCGACAGCGCCTTCGGCTGCGCTGGGCAACGCTGCCTGGCCGTATCGGTCGCCGTGGCAGTGGGAGATGCAAAAAAGAAGTTTACTGAGGCCATCGTCGAACGCGCATCGTCCATCCGCACGGGCAATGGTCTCGAGCAGGGCGTCCAGATGGGCCCGTTGATTACTTCCCAAAGCAAGTCACGCATTCTGAAGCTCGTCGAACAAGGGCTGCGGCAGGGAGGAAGCGTCGCGCTGGATGGACGCAAAGGTGTGAATGGCGGCGGAACCCAGGACAACTTCATCGCGCCGACGATTCTGACCGATATCGATGCCTCGAACCCGCTTACCTCGACGGAAATATTCGGTCCTGTGCTGGCCGTCAATGGCGCAAACACCCTGGACGATGCCATCCATGCTCTTTCCCAAAGTGCTTTTGGAAACTCGTCCGCCATCTTTACCTCAAGCGGAGCCGCGGCGCGCAAGTTCCGCTATGAGGCGCCGACGGGCAACATTGGTGTAAATATCGGTGTCGCCGCGCCCATGGCCTACTTCCCCTTTAGCGGCTGGAAAGACAGCTTCATGGGCGTGCTTCATGGCCAAGGCAAGGACGCCATCGAGTTCTATACCGACAAGAAGGTTGTCATCGAGCGCTGGCCGAAGGAGTGGTCGCGCAAGTTCTAGAGCGGATTCACGATTGCTATGCCCGGCGTGGTTCGAGAAGTGCGGCTTTTCTTAACGTAAAAGCCGCATATGGTGCATCTGCCTCGGGGTAGACCTATCGTGAATCCGCTCTACGGGGCCGTTCGCCTGTCAACGGCGACGGCAACCGGTCTACGGTAGCCGTCCATACGGCGCGCGAGCTACAGAGCGCCGTTCCGCACCAGCCACGTCACAGATTCCTGTATGGCCTCAAGGGAGGTGTAGCGTGGCTCGTAGCCAAGCATGCTATGGGCCTTTCGGATGCTGCACTGCGGCGAATGCTTGATGTGGTCTTCCGTTACGGCTGCGTCTTTTTCTGTTTCGTCGCGCTTCCATTCTTCCCAGGGAAGCAGCCGCAAACGCAGCGGCTTGCCAAACCAGTCCGCCATGCTCTCAGCGTAGCCTCTCAGCGTCAGCGCCGCCGCAGAAACAATGTGAAAACTTTGTCCCACTGCGGCATCACGATGGGCGAGAGCCGATAAAAATCCTCGGGCGACGTCCTCCACATGAACATGGTGCACGGTTTCCATGCCGAAGTGAGGGATTCGTATCTCCTCGCCGCGGCTGAGCGCCGAAAAGATCCGCAGGTTAAAGTTTCCTGCAGGATTAATCGGCGCCCATCCAGGACCCACCAGATGCCCTGGGTGGAGTACGGTGACCGGAAAGCCGGTCCGCGCCGCTGCATCGAGCAGATACGTTTCAATCGCCGCTTTGCGCACGCCATAATCGCCGAACGGCTTCCGCGGGGCATTCTCAGTCAGCGGCCGGGCTATACCGTGGCCGTGAACCCAAATCGTTCCGCAGTGCAAGAAGTGCTGAACGCGGCGGCGAAGCGCCAACTCCAGATGCTCCGCGCTCTCTGGCCGGTAGCAGGTTAAATCGATCACCGCCTCAGCCTCGATTTGAGCGATGCGCACTCCAAAGGCGCCGGCGGCTTCTTCCTCCGCCCGGTCAAGATGCAAATGCGTGATCGCCTTCCAAGCGGGGGAGGCGCGATAGGGCGCTTTGATGCCGCGGCTCACGCAGACCACATCATGGCCCGCTTCAAACAGCATAGGGGTTAGCCAACTGCCGATATGACCTGTGCCGCCGATCACCGCAATGCGCATCGGTTGAGACCTGCCTCTCTAAAGCAACATGCTATCTTCGTTAGCGGGACAATATGCTGCGGAGGAAGGCTCGCCGGCCTTGACCGCGCCCCGATGGGCTGCATATACTGACGTTTATTTCTGCAATTGAGATTGCACAATACGCATTGTGAACCCAGCCGAAACCGCGGCGTTTTGGCCCCTCTGCTCACGCTCAGATGCACCTCAAGGATATAGAGGATGAAAAATTCAGGCACCAAAGCCAGTCTCGACCGCCCACTCGATCGAGAGCTCTTTCTCCATAAGGAGCATCTGTTTCGCCAAGGAATTCTGCGGCTGCTCGCGATCAAGGATTCCGATATCCGTATTCTCACCCTTGAGCAGAGCCGCGAAGCAGTCGACAGCGGTTTGCATTCCGGTGGTGCGTTTTCCGCTACCATCCCGCTGGTCGCCTTGTTCTATGGAGGGTTTCTCCGGCTCGATATCGAAAATCCCACACGGCGAGGGCAGGATATGTTCACCCTCAGCAAGGGGCATGCCGTAGCTGCGCTGGCTTCCATTTACGCGGATCTCGGTTATTTCGACCAGAAGGTTCTCAGTGGTTCCCGATCCATCGCCAGCATTCTGAATGGCCATCCGGGCCCCGTGCTGCCCGGGGTTCAGGTTGCCACTGGGCCGATGGGGCAGGGAATCGGCGTAGCGCAGGGGTTTGCCATCGCCGGACGTCTTAACCCGCGATTCGACTCTTACTGTATGGTGGGCGACGGAGAGCTGCAGGAAGGCTCGGTATGGGAAGCGGTGATGTATGCCGGCCAGCATCACCTTGACAATCTGTGCGTCCTGGTCGATCGCAATAATGGACAGCTCGACGTTTACAACCGCATGATCTTTCCCATGCCGGAGCTGGAAGCTGTCTTCCGCTCCTACGGTTGGGAGGCGGAGAATGTCGATGCGACGGAACACGATGCGGTCTACTCGGCGCTGGAGAAATTCCGTTTTGGCCGCCGCAATGGAAAACCGACGGCGATCATTTGCAACAGCTCCAAAGGCTATGGAGCTTTTTCCGATTTTATGAACCGGCACAAGGTAACGGTGAGCAGCAGTCTGGCGGCCCAGGAGATCGAGTTACAGCAGGAGCGCCGCGGTCTGCGTGTCGAGGAAGCGGTCCGGTTCATCGGAGAGCTGGAACGGACGCCGGATGGCGGCCGCGTCCGCGACCTGCTGTTGGAAATGGCCGGGGAAATGCACCTGAGAGTCGAGCTCGGCCGCGCTTCCATCACCTCTGTTCCGGGGCCGGCGCTGACGCGCCGCGTACCTGAGCGCGACAAGCATATTCGATGGGACGAGGCGCTGTTGCCGAAGATCGACGCGCAGAAGTCCTATTCAGCCGCGGAAATTGTGACCGCTGCGATGAAGGCTTTTGCGCGGGACGGACGCGTTGTATCGATCGATTCCGATTTGGCGTCGACCAGCGGTTTAGAGGCCGGTGTCGCCGCGGTAGATCAACGCAGGGCGCTAAACACCGGCGTTGCCGAGGCAAACATGATGCTCATCGGCGAAGCCTTTGCCGCCCTCGGATTCAACACATGGGTCAGCACCTTCTGCCCATTCTTCAACTGGCAGGTGCTGCGGCGCATTGCCGTCGGTCACCAGGAGCGGCTGGAAACGATGGAAACCCAGGACGGCTGGCTGAGCGAAGGCCATGGGCTCGATCTGACGTTTCTGGCAACGGCGGCAAATTTTGAGACCCGCACCAACGGGGCAACCCATATGGGCAACGACGACATTACAACCTTCGATGCCGTCGCACATTTAAAGATCATCGACGTGTCGTGTCCGCAGCAGATGCTCTCCATCATGAAATGGATTATGGAGGGCAATCGCGGCATGGTCTATCTTCGCGTCATGAGAACCGGCTCGCCTGTCTTGTATGGAAGCGATTATGTCTTCCGCTTCCATACGGGCTCCAGATTGCGCCAGGGCTCGGATGATCGCGCGGTGATCATCAGCAGCGGTCGTGGAGTGCATGAGGCGCTACGTGCGGCGGAGATTTGCTCCCAGCGCGGCCTCAGCGTCGGGGTGGTCGATATGCCTTCCATCGACGAGGAATTGTTGCTGGAACTCTATACATCCGGGCAGTTGCTGGTCTTTGCGGAGCAGAACAATGGATATCTGTGGCAAAACTTTCTCAAGGTGCTCTACGGCAATCGGCACGCGACGGATCTGCAGCATCTGAGAAATATATTGACTATCAATACGTTGAATGCCGGTGGACGGCCGCAATTCATCCATTCTGCGACCTATGACGAGCTGATTGGCGGTTTCGGCCTGACGCCGAATGCCATTGCGGAGACGCTAGAGAGCGCCTTGGCCAAATTGCGATAGGCTGGAAGCAGCGGAGATGATGATGAAACTTCCGATTGTCGATGAAAACACCATTGAAGCGCTTGATCTGCCGGGCCGCCGCTTACGGTGGGTGATCACAAATGGCAACACCGACGCGCGGCACTGCACGATGTGCGTGATTCAAGTTGCGCCGGGCCAGACGGTCCGGCCCGCGCATTCTCACCCCGATGGGGAAGAGGTGATCTACATCCTTTCCGGCTCCGGCCGGGTGATGATTGACGGCGTGGTGGAGCCGGTGAAGCATGGTTGTGCCGTGCTTTTCCCGCAAGGGAGCATCCACATGCTGCAGAATTCAGGCAGCGAAGAAATGAAGGTCGCATGTTTCTTTGCTCCTCCTTCCGATCTGAGCACTTATAAATTCTTTGAACAGGTGACGTTTCCGGACTAGATCAGGATGAAGACGGTTTCAGCCTGGATGCAGCCCGGAAACCGAACAAAATGTGGCCCAGCGCCCCGAAGCAAGACGCTGCCCGCCGCCCAACCATGTCTTTTGCAGCACCGTTTATAGGATATTCATGAGACGTTTCCAAGTTTCTTCAGTACGCGGTATCTCTGGCGCCTTTGCCGTCCTTGTGATTGTCTGTGTGGCATTTATGTCCGCACCCGCCCTCGCCTTTTCCAATGCATCTCATCCGGCGCTCAATGGGAGCGCGAAGCGGGGAGAAGCGATTTTCCACCAACGCTGCATCGTGTGTCACAACAAGCTTCCGGGCGACACCTCGCCTTTTGGCCCTCCCAACCT
>JANWJB010000149.1 GCA_025449575.1 Acidobacteriaceae bacterium | reverse complement strand
CGGCGCGCAGGACATTACGATCGACCGCGGGCATCCGCTGTAGGCGCCAGTGTGCAGAATGGGATTGGATGAGCCGGTCGATTTCGTCCTCGCGGAGACTGGCTACTGCAAAAATCTCCTCGCAAAAACCGCGCGTCTCCGCATCGGCGTCTTCACGCGCGGCCCAGAAGGTCCGGCGAACCTGCTCCGGAGTCTGCTTGCCGACATCGGCCTGAAAGAGCATTTGCATTGCCAGTTCGCGCGACTTGCGCCGCTTACCGGTGGCGCTCATTCGCCATCCTCCGCAGCATGCATCTTTTGTTTTAGAGAAACCATCTCGATGGCCGCCACGGCGGCCTCAAATCCCTTGTTGCCGCTCTTCAGGCCGGCGCGGTCCAGCGCCTGCTCCAACGTTTCACAGGTAAGCACGCCGAAAGCATGAGGAACTCCTGTCTCCTGCTGAGACTGTCCGATGCCGCGCGCCACCTCGTTGTAGATCGCCTCATAATGTGCGGTCTCGCCGCGCAGCAGGAGGCCCAGAGTGACGATCGCGTCCACCTTGCCGCGGCCGGCCTCCTCGCGCGCCGCCGCCGGTATTTCCCAGGCGCCGGGCACGCGAATGATTTCGATGTGCCGCCGCGCGGCGCCGGAGCGGAGCAGAGCGTCCAGCGCGCCCTGCAGCAGACGATCGGTAATCACCGCGTTCCAGCGCGCAACCACGATGGCGAAGCGCATTCCGTGGGCGCTCAAATCGCCTTCCATGGCAAGCGGCTTGCCGCGGAGTGGATCCTGCCACTCCCAGAACGCGAAGCGATGTCCTGGAACCGGTTCCGCCATGAAGATCCTGCTCTTCCAATCCGTGTTGGAAATGGCGCTCGTCCGGCGCGCTGCTTCGTCCTGGCCCCAACTCTTCGTCATCCAGGCGCGGACTGCCGCCTCAATGCTGTCGAGCGCGGTCACCTCCACCAGGATCTCCGCCGGCAAGGCGGATGTACCCTCGGCAAACTCCAAATTTCCCAGCGGAGCCAGGAAGGAAACCCCGCGGCTCTCCTCCGACTCCCAACCACGCCCCGCCTCGAATCCCATGGCGGAAAAGAAACTCGCCAGCTTCTCGCAGGACTCGCGAGGCAGCGCCGGCCGAACGATGGTGATGCCTTTGATCATCTATTTGACTCTACCATTCCAACTGGCCGAGTCCCCTTGGTATGCTTTTAGCTGTGGGATACCAGCCTCCTGTGATCCGCTCCTCTCCTGTAACGCGCCGCTACCCCTATCCTCTCCACCTATTGCTGTGCTGCGCGGTGTTGCTGGGAGCGGCCGGCTGCTCCCGTGGTTCGGCGCCCGGAGGGGCAGATTCGGCTTCCGCCAAAGCGGTCAGGGCGCATGCGGCCGCGCAAGCTCGCAAGGCGGAGCAGGCTGAGGAAGAGGCAGCGCGCATGGAGTTAGACCAGATACCGCCGCCCTCGAAGAACAGCTATCTCCCGGTGCATACGCGGGATGCGTATGCCAACCCCTATGTGATCGTGCATCCGGAGACCGTCTCGCTGATGGTGATGCTGCCCGACCTCAATCCCCATGGCTTCGGAACCGGTGGGATGCTGCGGCCGACCGCCGCCCGGCGCAAGCAGTTTGAGTTGGTCCCGGGGCGGCTCCCGGACGCTCTCTCCTCGCTCCCTCCCGAGGTTTGGCCCTATGGCCGCGTGGTGGGGGTTGAGGAGCAGCCCGCCGCCACGCCGGAGGCGCGAGTCGAGATTCGCCGCAATGAGGAGACTACGCTCCGGATACTGAACAATCTGGGCGTCGTGGTGGACGAATGGAGCGGCGCCAAAGGTTCCCTGCTGCATTAAGGCAGGCGAATGGCTCACGATGATTTTGATTTTCGGCGCATCGGGACGGGTCGCGCGGCGAGCGAAGGCTAACTGAGACACTATGCCAGAGGAACAACCGGTTTCCACGAACGCGGCCACTGAGCTCCACGCCCATCGACACGAGCGCTTTTCGGCGGCACGCGAGCTGGAAGCAAAGCTGCGCGCGACGGTGCGCGGCGAAGTCCGTTTTGACGCGGGGGCGCGCGCTCTCTACGCGACCGATTCCTCCAACTACCGTCAGGTTCCCATTGGTCTGGTGCTGCCGCGGGATGTCTCCGACGTTGAGGCGACGCTGGCGGCTTGCCGCGCGCTGGGCGCGCCGGTACTGCCGCGAGGCGGAGGAACCAGCTTGGCGGGGCAGTGCACCAACGTCGCCGTGGTGCTCGATTTCTCCAAATACATGCATGCCATCGTCTCGCTGGATCCGAAGAAGAGACTGGCGCGGGTGCAGCCCGGCATCGTTCTCGACAGCTTGCGCAATGCCGCGGAAAAGCACCAACTCACGTTCGCTCCCGATCCGGCCACGCACAGCCGCTGCACGCTGGGCGGCATGATCGGCAACAATTCCTGTGGCGTGCACGCCCTGATGGGCGGCAAGACGGTCGACAACATCGAGTCGCTGGAGGTGCTCCTCTACGACGGCACGCGCATGACGGTGGGCGCAACCTCGGAGGAAGAGCTGCGCTCGATCATCGCCGCCGGCGGGCGCAAGGGTGAGATCTATGCCGGGCTGGCGCGCATCCGCGACACTTATGCCGATGAGATCCGCCGGCGCTTCCCTAAGATTCCGCGCCGCGTCTCCGGATATAACCTGGACGAATTGCTGCCGGAAAACGGCTTTCATGTCGCCCGCGCGCTGGTGGGGACAGAAGGAACCTGCGTCACCGTTCTCGAAGCGGCCTGCCAACTCAAGGAAAGCCCGCAGTGTCGCCGTCTGGTATCCCTCTCCTTTGGCGATCCGTTCATCGCCGCCGATCACGTGCCGCAGGTGCTCGAACATAAGCCCATCGGACTGGAGGGTTTCGACGGCCTTCTGGTGGACTACATGCTCAAAAAGGGGCTGAATGTCGAAGACGTCAAGCTGCTGCCTTCGGGCCGCGGCTTTTTGCTTTGCGAATTCGGCGCCAATTCGCCTGAAGAGGTGGAGAAACAAGTGAAGGCATTCACAGCGGCGGCCGCCGGCTTCCCTGCCCGGCCGGCCATCCGTGCCTACTCGAACGAGGAGGCAGCGCGGGTCTGGCGGGTGCGCGAAGCGGGGCTCGCCGCGAATGTTTTTGTACCCGGTCAGCCCGAGGGCTGGGAGGGATGGGAAGATTCGGCGGTTCCACCGGAACGGCTGGGCGGCTATCTGCGGCGGCTGAAAGCGTTGATGGACGAGTTCGGCTATACGGCGCCGATGTATGGCCACTTTGGCCAAGGCTGCGTCCATCTGCGCATCACCTTCGATTTGGAATCGGCGGTGGGCATCCGCGACTTCCGCCAGTTCATCGATCAGGCGGCCGATTTGGTGCTGGAGTTCGGCGGATCCCTCTCCGGCGAACATGGCGACGGCCAATCCCGCGGGGCACTTCTTCCCAAGATGTATGGGCCCAACCTTATGCGGGCATTCGCGGAGTTCCAGGCCTTGTGGGATCCGCAAAACCATATGAATCCGGGCAAGATGATCGACCCGGTCGCAGTCTACGATCCGGTGGACAATCTACGGCTTGGCGCGGGCTACCATGCGAAGTCTCCCCGCACGTGGTTCCAATTTCCGGAGGATGGGGGTTCCTTTGGCGCCGCCACGATGCGGTGCGTAGGCGTCGGCGCCTGCCGCCGGCACGATCACGGCACCATGTGTCCCAGCTACCGCGCCACCCGCGAAGAACAGCACTCCACCCGCGGGAGAGCCCGCCTGCTGTGGGAGATGCTGCAAGGGAATGTACTCAACGGCGGCTGGCGCAGCCGGGAGGTAAAGGAGTCGCTGGATCTCTGCCTCTCCTGCAAAGCTTGCAAGAGCGAGTGTCCGGTCAATGTGGACATGGCCACCTGGAAGGCGGAGTTCTTTGCCCATTACTACCAGGGCCGCATGAGGCCGCTGGGTCACTACGCCTTCGGATACATGGACCGCTGGGCGCGCCTGGGGTCGCTGACGCCCCGGTTGGCCAATCTGCTGCTGCAAGCTCCCGGCTCCCGATCCCTTCTGAAGGCGCTGGCCGGGGTGGCGCAGGAGCGCGAACTGCCCGCGCCGGCCCGCCGCAGCTTCCAGAGCCGGCAGCATGCAGCCAGTACAGCGGGAAGCCCGGTGCTGCTCTGGGCCGACACATGGAACAATTACTTGCATCCCGGTACCCTCGACGCAGCGGCACAGGTTCTCGGCACCGCCGGGTTCGCAGTCCAAGTGCCCCGGGGCCATCTCTGCTGCGGGCGGCCTCTCTACGATTTCGGCTTTCTCGACAGCGCGCAAAAATATCTGCTGAAGGTCCTCGATCGGCTAGGCCCGCAGATCGACGCCGGCATGCCGATGGTCATACTGGAGCCCAGTTGCGCCAGCGTTTTCCGCGATGAACTGGTGAACTTCTTCCCCAACAACGAGCGCGCGCGGCGCTTGAAGAAACAAACCTTTTTGCTGGGCGAATTCTTGGCGCATCACGCGCCCGCCTTTCAGCCGCCGGCGCTTTCGGGGCGGCAGATCGTGGTGCACGGACACTGCCATCAAAAGTCGCTGATGAGCATGGAAGAGGATGTGTGCCTGCTCAAATCGGCCGGCGCGCAGGTGCAATTGCTGGACTCGGGCTGCTGCGGGATGGCCGGGCCTTTCGGCTTCGAGAAGGAGAAGTACCAGGTTTCGCAAGCGGTGGGCGAACTTGTGCTTCTGCCCGCGGTGCGGGCCGCCTCGCTGGAGACCATTATCGTTACGGATGGATTCAGTTGCCGCGAGCAGATCAAGCAAGGCACGCCGCGCCAGGCCATGCACCTGGCCGAGGTTTTGGCAGGACGCGCGTCGAATAGCGCGGTGCACGCATCGTAAGGCGATGATAGAGCCTCTAATGAGTGAAGGCGATGAGCTGATAATTCAGAGGGAGCCTCTCTTTGGAGAGGAGCTAGAGGAGAAAGCGATATGAATGAGGAACTTTCGGTACAGGCGGAAAATACCGGCAGCAAGCCGGAGAGAATTGAGAAGAGCGATGCCGAGTGGCGCGCCGAACTCACACCTGAGCAGTATCGCGTAATGCGCCAAAAAGGAACTGAAGCACCGTTTTCCGGCGTGCTAAACAGCAATCACGAGGATGGCGTCTACCGTTGTGCGGCTTGCGGAGCCGAGCTGTTCACATCGGACAAGAAATTCGATTCCGGAAGCGGCTGGCCGAGCTTTTGGCTGCCGGCGAATGGCACGGCGATCGACACGCACGAGGATAGGGAATTTGGGATGCGGCGTATTGAGGCCACCTGTTCGCGGTGCGGGGCGCACCTCGGACACATCTTCCCGGATGGGCCCAAGCCGACCGGCCTCCGCTATTGCATCAACTCGGCATCCTTGGACTTTAAGCCCGAGGAGTTTGCGGGTGAAAAGAAGCAGGGTGGGAAAGAGAGCTAGGCTTTGACGGCGGTCCTCACCTTGGGCTTGACGACCTTGCCGGCCTTCAGGCAACTGGCGCAGACGCGAATGCGCCGCTGGGTTCCACCGAGGACCGCTCTCACCGGTCGCAGATTCACGTTCCAGCGACGACGGCTGATGTTGTGGGCGTGAGAAACCTTGTTGCCGAACTGCGGGCTTTTCCCGCAAATTTCGCAGTGCTGAGCCATGACAAAACTCCAGTGAAATCTTAATCGCACAAGCTGAGCAGACAGCGGCAAACCGCCGGAAAGTATTGAATCGCAATTGTCTGCGATGGCGGGCAAGCGGAAAAGAAGAGCTCCACTCACTCTGCTGGCGAACTCTCAGTATATATCAGCGGCTCCGGCCATAACAGTGTGACTCGACAGGATGTTAGGCAGGGCCGGTTTTCCCCGGTGGTTCCCGGGACGACTCTCAAATTCGCTCCTGCCCTTGCCGCTATGTTTCAATAGGATCTAGATGGCGGCACGAAAGCACAGTTGGCGCGGTCGAGCGAAGTCCGCAACGCGTAAGTGGCGCGAATTGGCCGTAGTGGCGCACGCGCTGGTTTCCACCCGGCATGTGGTTATGGCGCAGATTGTCCCCATGCGCTTCTGCAACCTTTCCTGCGCCTACTGCAATGAATACGACAAGGTCTCCCAGCCTGTGCCTCTCCAGGAGATGGAGCGCCGCATCGACCATCTCGCGCGCCTGGGGACCAGCATCGTCACCATCTCCGGTGGCGAGCCCTTCACTCACCCGGATTTGGACGGAATCATCGCCCGCATCCGCCATCATGGCCGCATCGCCGGCATCATCACCAACGGTTACCTGCTGACGCCGGAACGCATTGAGCGGCTGAATCGCGCCGGCCTGGATCACATGCAGATCTCCATCGACAATGTGAATCCGGACGAGGTGTCCAAGAAGAGCCTGAAGGTGCTGGACAAGAAACTCCAATTTCTGGCTGAGCATGCGGAGTTTCACGTCAACATCAACTCCGTTGTAGGCGGGGGAATCAAGACGCCCCAGGATGCTCTGGTCATCGGCCGGCGGGCGCTGG
>JANWJB010000148.1 GCA_025449575.1 Acidobacteriaceae bacterium | reverse complement strand
TTACTATGCCTAAGCGGAGCGCAGGTTTATTGATGTATCGACGGACGCACGGTGAGATGGAGGTCTTTCTGGTTCATCCTGGAGGGCCGTTCTGGGCTGAAAAGGACAAATCGGCATGGACGATTCCAAAGGGGGAATATGAGCCGGATGAAGAGCCGCTCGCCGCGGCTCAACGCGAGTTTCAGGAGGAGACTGGATTTCACGCAAGGCAGGGATTCCTCGAACTCGGTTCGATCAAGCAGAAAAGCGGTAAGGTACTGATCGCTTGGGCATTCGAGGGAGACTGCGATCCAGATAATCTAAAAAGCAATACGTGCGAGGTCGAATGGCCTCCACGTTCCGGGCACCGCATTGAAATCCCCGAAATTGACCGTGGCCGCTGGTTCTCCATGGATGCGGCACGGGAATATATCCGCGAAGAGCAGCAGGCGCTGTTGGACAGATTGTGTGCATTGCCGAACTCCGCGTCGAACTCAGTTATGCCATGAAAACAGCGGCACGATAGGAACTAACCCACTGTAAACAGTGACTTCGCGCGAGGATGAGAAACATGGCGAGCCCGTTGGGCAAGCAAAGTCTGGCGCGGCGGCAGCTCGCTTCAGGGTGGAAAATGCGGCAGACGTAAAAAACGGAGCCTGTAGTTCCAGGCTCCGTCAAGGTTTGCTGTTGGGCTTATGCAGTAGCCGGTTTGTTCGCTGACTCGTATTGCCTCTTCGGATTTACCTTCTTCGCGACTTGCGCCTTCGGCTTCGCCGTAAACTCCTGCTTCACTTTGAGGGCTACGCCGCTACCTCCTTTAGTTTCCCGGTCTTCACGTCGTAGACGAAGCCCCGCACTGTAGTGCCCTTCCGAATCCAAGGGTGGGCTTTTGTCTTCTGCACCTGCTCACGGACGTCCTCTTCAAGATTATCGAAAGCGTAGAAACGAGCTGGGGCCACTGCGGAGACGCCGGTCTGCTTTCTGAGCTTGGATATGTATTTATCCTCTTTGAATGTCAACATTCCGCAGTCTACGTGGTGAATAAAGATAAATTCTTCGGTTCCGAGCAAGTCCTGGGAAATGATTAAGGAACGAAGAGCACTTTCGTCGGCGATGCCCCCGGCATTGCGGATAATATGCGCTTCCCCGATCTTCAAGCCTAGTATCTGCGGTATATCCAGGCGCGCATCCATGCAGGCGACGACCGCCAGCTTCCTGCCCGGAGGCATGGGAAGACTTGCATGGGCAAACTTCCGCGCATACTCCTGGTTAGCCGTTAAGGTTTCATCAATTACACTCATAGATATCCTCCTTGGTTGTGAATTTCACTAGGTCCACCGGTTTGCCTGCGTCCGCTATTCCGCATTGGACTTCAGAAACCCATAAACGCAAAAAACCCATCGACCGACTTCTCGGCGATGGGCTTCAACTGCAATCGATCCTCAAAAGATTCGAATCACGATCCGCGCAACCCCACTGCCGACAATACCGTCCGACAGCCGTGACAACAGAGGGCAACATGCATCAGAGTGGAATCCAGATCCACAACGTGATTATGGTCACGCGTCTTGGACTCTGTCAATTTTTCTGCCGTCATGGATGATGGGTCGGGAGGCTCGTTCGAGCCCACGGGAGCAGCCGGAAGTTGGCTTGGGTCCGAAATCTCAGTCGTTGCCAACAGGGCATGGCACTCATCGAACCACAAGCGCGGAGCGGCCGTCGATTGGAGGCCGGCATAAACCTTGGAATTGCCTTGCAAGCCTTGCGCCGTATCGCCCAGCGGCGCATGGCCCTGGTGGCCGCGCGGGCTTCAGTGCCGTGGAAGTCGAGATACTCGTCTGCCTTGCGTTTATGCAGCTACACCTTGGCCTGCGGCGCTTGCAGCCGGAACGCATTCGCTTTGTGGACAAGCTTGGGACCGTAGAACCATTCGCCCAGTTTGCGGAAGATCCGATTGGCGGTAAAAATTGGTTCGGGGAAGGGACGCATCACGTCGAGGATCAGGACGACGCGAACGCTATCGGATTTGCTGTACACCTGATGGTCCAGGCTGTCGTCGAAGAGTACGCTTTCACCTTCCTTCCATGTGTAATACTCCTGCCTTACGCGGATGGAAGGAGGATTGTGCTCGGGAACCACGAGTCCCAGATGGTAGCGAAGATAGGCTTGCGTGGGACCCGTATGTGCCGGGATCGACTTGCCGGGGTCGAGGATGGAAAAGAACGCCTGGTTCAGGTGAGGGATTTTGGAGATTGCCTCACATGTCTTCGGGCACAGGGCGCGATTATTCTCCGGGAGGCTTCCGTAGCAATAGAGCATGAAGACGTTCCATCGCGCACCGCGGTTGTAGCGGCCGGATGAGTAGATAAGATTGGTGTCGATGTCGTGGTACCGCGGCATGGCGGATTGCTGTGGCAGTATCTGCAACAGTTCCTCCTTAATCTCGGAATACATGGCATCGACTTGGCGCAGCGCCGGGATGGTGGCATCGATGTCGAAGAAGGCCGGGCGATTTTTGCCGCCTGTGAAGAGGCCATAGAGGGGATTGCCGATGCGCGAGAAGTTGTAAAGTCCGGCATTCCGCTTAATCTTCAAATACCACTGTTGTACTCCCATGGTTGCTTCCTCCAGAAAGCCGTTGAGGCCTGTTCACCCCTGTCACGGTCAGCAGCACACGCGGGACGAATGCCAACGCGCCCGTTGGTATGCCGTTCAGGATGCTTTGTATTCGCCGTCATGGATCTGACTCCAATATGACTCCATGCGGCGCCGTTGCAGCCTGCATCACGCCTTCACCTCGCGTCGAAGCGCCAGCACTGCATTGAGGCCGCCGAACGCAAAGGATTGCTTGAGAGCTACGTCCATGCGGCGAGGTTTGGGAGTATTGGGCGCATAGTCCAGATCGCATCCTTCATCGGGTCCCAAATAGTTCGCGGTGGGCGGTGCAACGCCATGTTCCATGGCCATTACAGTGGCAACCAGCTCAATCCCTCCGGCTCCGCCGAATGTATGTCCGTGCAGGGATTTGGTGGAGGAGACCGTCAGCTTTTCGGCATGATGCCCGAAAACCCTCCGAATGGCCTGGCTCTCCACGCGATCATTGACCTGCGTGCCAGTGCCGTGCGCATTGATATAGTCCACTTCCTCGCGATGAATACGGCCGGCGGCCAGCGCCATGGAGATGGCCTGAGCGGGGCCCCGCTCGGCGGGATGGACGGCGCTGGAGGCATCTGCGCTCATGCCGACGCCGCAGACTTCTGCGTGAATCTTGGCTCCTCTTGCGCGCGCCGCTTCAAGTTCCTCCATCACGATCACCGCACCTCCCTCGCCAATGACCATGCCGTCTCGCTCACGCGAGAAGGGACGGCATGTCGTGCGAGAGATCACGCCGGCGGCGTCGAATGCCTGCAGAACGCTCAACATGACCGGGGCCTCTGTCCCCCCCGTCAGGGCGCGCGTGACCATCCCGTGCTTGATGAGCAGAAAAGCCTGACACATGGCGTGCGTGGCCGCCGCGCATCCGGTGGAGACGATAAAGGAAGGCCCGGTGAATTTGAACTCCATGCAAACCAGGCCGACGGAGGCCTGATTGTTCACTCTGGGAACGGTAAGCGGGTTGCAACGAATCTTCCCCAAAGTGAACATGCGCACCGCGGCGTCTTCTCGCGCGTGTTCGCCGCCGCCGCCGCTGCCCAGAATGACGGCCGTATCTCCCGGGGTGTGCTCGCCCGCTTCCAGTCCCGCGTCCTGCATGGCTTCCCGCGCACACACAATTGCGAACTGCGCGTAGCGATCGCGCAAGGTCAGTTCATCCCCGGAAAAATGCTCGAGCGGATCATAGCCGGGCACTCGCACTCCGAGCAGCGTGGTTTGGTGTTGACCGGCCACAAGATGCACTGGACAGATGGCGGTTTTCGCGAGCATAAGACCATCCCACAAAGCGCCCGTGCCCACTCCCATTCCGGAAATACAACCCATTCCCGTGATAACCACTCGCCGGTCCACCGGGTTACTCCATAACCGGAGCGGGGGAAGACTGCGACACTTCAGCCCGAAGCCGCAATACGAGATCCCGAGCTTCTCCGACGGTCTTGAAGGTGTCTAGCTGGCGGTCGAAGATCGAAAGTCCAAATCTTTCCTCAATCTCGAAGACTACGGAGAGAATCTCAATGGATTCCAACCCTAGACTGGAGAGCCGGGTCGCCGGCGACATGGGAAGCGTCCTGAGTGAAGGTTTGACGTTCCAGATCGATTCGTAAATTACTTGTTCAATTTCAGCGTTCCCTGGTGTATCCACGGCGCTCCTTGAAGTTCTTGCTCTTGGACTATGAGACAGAGACGTCCAGTTCGCTTGTTACGGTGTCGCCGCCATTGGAGGCGACAAGAATATAAGTGGTGGTTTGGGCGGGCTGCACCGTGGTACTGCCATTTCCGTTGGAGTCGAAGGTCAGGGGCACATTTCCTGGCTGGAGCGTCAGGGTGGTGACGTTCTTCACCAGGTAGCTGATGACCGCACTCTGGCCATGGGGAACAGGGGAAGGATTGGCGAGCATTACCTGTACCTCCGGCCCGCTACCATTGAGCTGAGCGGTGGCCGGGCCGCCAGGGCCGACAGCGGTCAGCTCAATCGGAGTGCCGGTGGCTTTCAACGATGTTCCCGGTTGAGCGTTGAAGACGTCGTAGATGACAGGGGGGATCGGGTGCTGTTGGGTTGGGAAGGTGGAGAACCTCAAGTAACGGATGCGCATCGGAGCAAAATTTAGCGTGAGCGTTCGCTGAACGGGCCCCTGGTATCCGTATACCGTAATCGTGTAGGGCTCGCTCATTGCATTCGCAGGCAGGGCCTTGGAAGGTACAAAGTTCTGCGAGCCCGCAGCCTGTACGAAGGGAGACTCCCCCAGCGGCGGCGACATGGTGATCTGGGTGCCGTACTGCGTAACCCACGAAGCCTGAATCGCCTGGTTGATCTGCAGAGTATCGGAAGGGGTCATCTGAAAACTGTTGATTGCAGGCACGCACAGATTCACCGTGACGTTGCAGTTGCTGCTGTGGACGCCCTGATGCACGGTGAGGGTGTAGACCGTCTGGGGGGCGTTCTGATTGGGCGTGACCTTTGTGCTGCTGGTCCCCGCCGGATATTGCTGGTCGCTGCCCGGAGAGATGGTCACATACTCGCCGCCGATGGTATTCCACTGCAGCGTGACGGCTCGCTGCTGGCCGACGGAGGTAGGGTTGGCAAAGGCGGTGATACTGAGGGCATTCTCGATCAAGACCGGCAGCGCGGGAGCCTGTGCGGTTTTTCCGCCGATCACTTCCTTCACCAACAGCGAAGCTGTTCCGGGGGTGGTCAGTACGTTGGCAACGAACTGGAAAGTTATGGAATCGCCGGAATTCAGGGTCACGCTGGAGAGTACCCAGAACTGAAGGGTCTGCCCGCTCAAGGTCGCCTGCCAGGGCGATAGGGGTGTCTGAGGGCTGACTGTCGTGTTTGTCAGCTGTCCCAGGTTGCCTAGGGTAATTGAATCCGTGACGGCATGCACCGTCACCGCATCGCCGCCCATGTTTTTCACGATGAAGGAGAACGTCTGCTGTGATCCGACAGCAACAGAGGTAGGAAGAATGGAGTAGGTAAGCTGAGGTTGACTCGCCTCAGCTACCGTGCGCATCTTCGGTTGCTTCTTCACCGGCTTGCGCTTCACGGCAATTCCCGATGCTGGCCTCATAGTTTCTCCCTTGGCGAGTTGAGCATGTTCTTGGCTTTGCTGGTGGACCTTGGCTTCTCCCCCATCAACGTCAGGGCATCACTCAGGGACAACCATCCTTCGCGCAGCGTGGGGATGGTTTGAGGCATTCCGGCCTTTTCATCCTGGGGACGCACCAGCTCCTCTTCGCGCCAGAATGTCACTCCTGTCCGCTCGATCCAGTCCCATTTAGCGGAACTTCCCATGGGCAACGGCATCTGCGGAAGGTCAGGCTGGAGAAGCAGAGGTCCCATGCGGAACGTGGCACGGAGATTCTGCATCGCCGAGGCCACCGGACCATTCGGCAACGAACCGGTACCGACCGGGGCGGTGCCGGAAACGCTCGTGATGCTGCCTCGCGGGTCTACCAGCATGGTTGTGAGCACGCGATCTGCCCCGCCGCATTGCAGACTCAGCTCATGGCCGGCTTGGACGTATTCGCTGGATTGAGCGCTGGGGCTCATGGCCAGCATTTGCCGGCTGTCGGCGATCTGCTGCTGCAAGTTGGCCCGGCGAAGATTGGGGCGCCGCACGGCCCGGCGCACCGAACCCATCTCGGGCCTGTATCCGGACATTGCATAGCAGGCGCTGTAATCGTCACCTACGTAGTATCCAAATGAGCCGTTGGTACTCAACTGCATGTCCCCGATGTGGAAAGGAATTTTTACGCTGGGGAAGCTCAGGTCGTTGGACTGGCCGGTCAGATCCCAGTCCTGCTGGTAGATGGGATCTCCCTGCAATTCGAAGGCGAAGGCCGCTCGTACCACGGCGATCGGCTGGCCCATAAGAAGGGCCATCGTGCTTCCGGAAGGCGAGGGCAGAACGTCGGTACTCCAAAGAGTCACGTCGATCAGATCCAGCAGTTCGTCAAGCGGCTGCGTGGTGTTGAGCCCCAAGTCGAGCAGCGCCTTCACCAG
>JANWJB010000147.1 GCA_025449575.1 Acidobacteriaceae bacterium | reverse complement strand
TGTCGATCCGGGTCGCGGAAAGGTTGGCCACCACCCGCGGCAAGTCCAGGCTGGGAGGAGCCGGCGCGCCCGGGCTGCCGCAGCCAGCCGCCAAAATCGTCGCTGCAAGCGCCAACCGGCCAAGCCGCATCCTGCTTATGGCTCCGGTCGGAACCTCTAAGTACAGGTGGATCATATCCTTCAGCCTAAAGCATTTCCTTCGTTGGGGGCATGGCGAGGCTGCCGGCTGAACCAACGGGCAGAGCCGCAAGTTCTATTCTGAATTCATGAGATCAACATTGACTTTCATGATACACATGCTTTCAGGATCTTTTTCTTTTCCCAGGAGTTATTTGGTTCAAAATCCTCCGTCCTATGGAACACATGCTGGAATCGATGCCCAATCAGATTGACCAGGCAAGCGCGGAAGCCTTTATTGCAGAAAAACGTATAGGCGAGCGCATTAAGCGGCTGCGCCTGAAGCGGTCCATGGGCTTGGTTGAGCTGGGGCGGCAAACCGGGCTCTCCGCTAGCTTCCTGTCCCAATTAGAAACCGGCCGGGTGGTGCCGACGCTTCGCAACCTGGCGCGCATTGCGCTCGTCTTCGGTAAGGATCTCTCCTGCTTCTTTGAAAACGAGCCGCATACGCTGTTTCGCATTCATCGCAAGAAGGAGCGGGTTCGTCTGCCGCAAACCGGCGTGGATGACCCCACCTATTATTTTGAGAGCTTGGGCTACATGGTTCCGGATAGATATTTGGACCCATACTATGCCGAGTTTGTGCCGCTGAAGAAGAACCTTGAAGTCCGCCCCCACGTCCATCCGGGCTATGAGTTTCTTTATCTGCTTGAGGGCGAGTTGGAGATTCGGCATGCGGATCGCGCGCATGTCCTGGAGCCGGGAGACGGGGTATACTTCGACGCCAGCACGCCTCACAGCTACCACTGCGCAGGCAACGGACCGGCCGTAGCCTTGATCGTCACCATGCACCAGCAATCTGCGCCGCAGCCGGTGATCAGCGTGCGCCCGCCTGCACCAGTACCGAGCCCTGCCGGCCGGATCGCCCTCAAGATCGCACCCGCATCGAGCCAGCCTTCACCCAATGTCTCCGCCCCCGCAAAAGAGCGTTCACAGCCTAGCCACTAGGGCCACTTCAGCTTTTCTGTAAACCAGTGGATTATTCAGGCTCCAAGCCCGCGTCGAAATAAAGTAGGCGTCCGCAACTCTCGCAGTGGATTAGAGCCCCACCGCGGACCTCATTCCAATACTGCGGTCGGAGCGCCATCTGGCAGGCAAGGCAGCGGTGTCCGGAAGCGCGTGCCAATGCGGTCTTTCTCGAAGACGATGCCAGACGGTCATACTCCTGCAAAAGCGATTTGTCCGCGACGGCACGCAGGGACTCCCGCTCTTTGAGGTGGCGATCCAGGTCCTGCTGTTTGTCCGCGGAATCGATGCGGAGGACCTCTTTTTCCTGCTTGATGAGCTCTTCTTGCGCCGCCAGATCGCGCTGCGCCGCGCCGCGCTGCCCCTCTAGCGCTTCGCTTTGCATCATGCTGGCGAGCTCCGCGTCCTCGATGCGGCGAATCTCTTCCTCTGCAAAGCCAATTTCGTGCTGCAGCGCTCGAAACTGATCGTTGGTTTTTACTCCGCTGGACTGCTCGCGATATTTTAGGATCTTCTGCTGCTGGTCCTTCAGGTCGCTTTCCAATCGCCTGCGCTTGGCCTCTTCCGCAAGAAGAGCCTTCTTCGCTTGCTCCAAAGCCTGCTTTTGACCTTCCAGTTTGTGTTCCAGCGCGGCGAGGCGCTGAGGCAGCGCGCTGATGGCCTGGCGCAAATGGGCCGCCTCCTGATCTGCTTGCTGTAGGCGGACGAGCGGTTCGATTTGAGGATTCATCTGAGGTCTCAAAGTCTACAACGTTTGCCGACGGAAGGAGAACGCTGCCGCGCCGCGCGCAGCCGGCGCAATCGAACACTCCGCGGATGGAGACACGAAATGCAGTAGACTGCAAGCCGTGAGGCATCCGGCGGAAACCGACGACACGCAGGCGCTCGTGCGGGGGCATGCCGCCCTGGGCGATTTCGATCTCACCATCCTTACCGACGGCTGGTTTCTGCTGGATGGCGGAGCAATGTTTGGCGTGGTGCCCAAGACTCTATGGGAAAAGCGCGCACCGGCCAACGATCTCAACCAAATCTTGCTGGGACTCAATACAGTGGTGGTGCGCACCGGCAAGCATACGGTGGCGATTGAAACGGGAATCGGCAACAAGCTGCCGGAGAAGTTGCGCGCCATTTATGCGGCGAAGCACTTGCTCCCTAAAAGCTTTCACGCTGCCGGCATCCGGCCGGAAGAGGTGGACATCGTCATCAACTCGCATCTGCACTTCGATCACTGCGGATGGAACACCGTGCGTACAGAAGATGGCCGGGTGATCCCCACCTTTCCCAACGCGCGGTATTTCGCTCATCGCGGCGAAGTGGAGCACGGTCACATGCAATTGGACCGCGACCGCATCAGCTACAGCGGAGCCAACTACGATCCGCTGATCGAGACCGGGCAAATGACATTGCTGGATGCCCGCGTCGGCAGCGCCACCGAGATTGTGCCTGGGATCTCGGTCGAAGTCTTTCCCGGCCATACCGCCCAGTTGATGGCGATCATGATCGATTCCGGAGGGCGGCGGGCTTGCTACGTCTCCGACCTGATTCCCACCAGCGCGCACTTGGAGCCGACATGGGTCATGGGCTACGATCTCGACCCGCTCACTTCGATTGAGGAGCGAAAGCGGCTCTTGGGCCGTGCCATCCCGGAAAAATGGCTGGTGTTATTCACCCATGATCACCATCATCCGATGGGGTATTTGGAATTGGACCGGCGTGGCAAGCCGCAGCTTGTCCCGGCGGGCCAAGTTGGAATGGGTTGATCTTTGCAGCAGCGACAGATTGATTCGGGTGCCGGATACTTCCGTGAGGCGGCGGCCAAAAGGCGCAGTCCGCAAAAAGCAGTGGCAGGAAAATCTGGTAACAACACTTGCGACAATAAGCATCCGAGAGGATGGATCGCACGCCGAATCCAACTGGCCGCTCGTTCGCTAGCCGTTCCTACCCTAGTAGACGTGGCGATGAAAAAACTCGTCCTTCTCCTTGCATGGCGAGCAGAGCGCTCCGATGCCGCATGCAAGCACCAAACCGGAGACCGCGGTCACCACGATTGCAGGAACGAGGGATTCAAATTGGAAGAACCACTGTACGAACGTTTGTAAGTGCCACGACATTTAGGTGTACCTTCTTGCCCGTTAGGTTAGAGCCGGAATTCACGCAAAATGGTTTTCCGAGAGATGGCCAGAACTTTACGTTTCCCGATTCGGCCATTTCTCAATTGCAACGAAGCTTAGCATTCTTTTCACCGCTGCCAACAGAGGAAAAGAGGGTAAGTAGGGCGGGCCTGCCGGGTGAGTCGAACCTGCCATTTCGTAATGGGTTACCAGGGGAACAGCCGCGCGGAGCAGCGTTTTTCAGCTGAGTGCTGTGTTTCCCCCCGATACTCAGGGATTTACGGCATCCTCGAAGCGCGCGTTGAAATCTCGACCGGTTACCACCGTCGCGCGGTGCAAGGGGGTCGCGGCGCGCGGCGCGATGACCTCCGTAATTCACAAAGGAGACGGTGGCCGCCGCGAAACCCCAGGGCACGCGACCCGCCAGCCAGGCCAGTGAGGCATTGCATGGGAAAGCGCATCGACCGGGAGATGGCCGCGTATCGGGGCCGGGTCGCCCCCTCCCCTACTGGTCTTCTCCACTTGGGGCATGCCCGCACCTTTTGGATCGCGCAGCGGCGGGCGCTGGCGGCAGGCGGCGCGCTTATTCTGCGCAATGAAGATCTCGACCCCCACCGCTCGCGGCCACAGTTCGCCGAGGCCATGCTGGAAGACATGCGCTGGCTGGGGCTGCGCTGGCAGGAAGGTCCCGACGCCGGAGGGCCATTCGGCCCCTACACTCAAAGCCAGCGCCGCCCCGTCTATCTGCAAACCTGGAGGCAGCTCCTCGCCGCAGGCTGGCTCTATCCTTGCCGCTGTTCGCGGAAAGATCTGGCGCAGATTGCCCAGGCTCCGCATGGCGAAGAGGCAATTTATCCCGGCATCTGCCGGCCGCCAGAGCCCTTCTTTGATGACTCAACCGCCTTCGCTTCCCCGGCAGGGGTCAATTGGCGCTTCCGCGTGCCTCTCGGCGAGGTGGTCGTCTTTGAGGACAGTGGGGTGGGGACACAGCGCTTTGCGGCCGGTGAGGACTTCGGAGATTTTTTGGTTTGGCGCCGGGACGATGTGCCCGCTTATCAGCTTGCTGTTGTCGCCGATGACGCAGCGATGCAAATCACTGAAGTGGTGCGCGGGGCCGACCTATTGCGTTCCACCGCCCGCCAGCTTCTCATTGCGCGGGCTCTCGGGCTCCCCTCCCCTGCTTGGCATCACTGCGAGCTGCTGCGCGACGCGCGGGGCGAGCGGCTCGCCAAACGCCATGACGCGCTCAGTCTCCGCGAGCTCCGCCGGCAGGGCATGTCACCGCAGCAGGTCCGCCGCCTAGCCGGTCTCCATGACTAGGGCGGATTTCAGATTTGCGGTTTTGCATAGTCCTCGCGGTAGGGCGTGAAGACGTCAAGCACTTCCGCGTCTTCCAGGGCGGAGGCCTGGTGCTCGGCATTGCCGGGAACCAGAAAGCTGTCGCCAGGCCCGGCTTCGAGGACGCCGCCCGGATGCTGGAACCGGATCCGGCCGCTCACGACGTAGACCATCTGTTCGTGCGGATGGCTATGGCGAACGCCTACCCAGCCCTTCTTCATCATGTGTCTCACCAGCATCATGCTGGGACTGTAAGACATCACTTGGCGGTGAAGTCCCGCCTCGGGCGTTGACATGGCCTCTTCGCTGGAAGAGATGACGGTGATTGCTTGCATTGCTTCTCCTGCCCCACCGTGGAAGAGCCGAGCGAGCGGGGCTCTTTCAGTTATACAAGGGCGCGCGATTCGCAGTACGCAAGAGCAGCAGTAAAGCGCATCGTCATGGACGTTTCAGGATCAAAACAATCGTGGTTTCTCATGGCGCGATCTGGAACTCCCGGTGGCTCCTCGCTAGCTGCGCCAGTGGAGAGTCACTGGTCCGTCCATGGGATGCACCATCGGCCGGCCCGTCTCTTCAGACTCCAGCCGGGCGCGTTTGAGCGCGAAATACCATTTCGCCGGACGGTCCGCATCGTCGATCAGCATCAGGCTGGGGTTGAACTTCAATCCCTCTGCCTGCTGGATCATTGTCACTTGATCCTGGCGCAGAAAGCGCCGGCCAAAGAACTTGACCGTCGCAGTGACGAGAGGCGCTCCATGAAGAATGTTCCATGCCGCTGCCACATCGATGCGGCAGCTATTGGCATTTGTCGGCGTCACCGTGGTCAGGCTGGAGAACCATTTTGAGCCGCAGCGGATCAACTCATACCTGCGATTGGGCAGTATGAAATCTATGGTTGTTTCAATTGGCTGTCCATAGATACCCAGCAGCTTGTAGGGAGCGCTGTTGGCTGATGGCGCGTGGGCGGACATGCGGAAGCCCTGAGGAATCGGTTCGAAGTGCTTCTCCTTCTCATGGATGCTGTGGCGTGATCGCCACCACCACGCCTGATGAACAAATGGTCCGTGGGCTGGGTCCATTAGCCCGATGATTCCGTGGTCGATGTTGAGTGGCAACTCCGCCTCAATGTGCGCGGAGCGAAAGTGGTCGCTGAACTTCGGGATTCCAGGAGCCGGTGCGAGCCCTGCCCGCGCCTCCATGTGTACCCGCCCGCTGCCCGGCTTGGGCAGGTAAACCCAGGCATAGCCGTCCGACTCCCTGCAGGGAAAAGCGTTCGCATAGATGCGCGCCGGAAACGTGTCCTGGCGGGTGAGCGAAGGGATTTCCATGCACTGGCCGGACTCCGGCTCAAAGCTCCAGCCATGATACTTGCAGGTGACGGTGCTGCCGTCGAACCACCCGCAGGACAGGGGCATGCCCCGGTGGGGGCAATTGTCGCGCATCGCAAAGAGACTTCCGTCTCGCTTGCGACCCAGCACCAGGGGACTTCCAAGGAGCATGGCCGTGGCCATCTTGCGTCCCCGCAGCTTCTCGCTGCGCAGTGCCGGATACCAGTCGTTGTACAGCAGCGTGGCGGTGGGCTCCAGCCCCTCGCCCGCTCCCATGCTTCCAGCTTCCAGCATCGTCATTTCCCCTACTATAAGCGGCCAGCGGCGGGAACCCCGCGACTCCAAGGGTCCAGTAGTGGGTCAGTTTTAAATCGGCGAGGCTTCGCTAGACTCCAGTTGAGATTTGAGCAATTCAGCCAGATAGGCGGCCAGTCGTGTTACATCGAGCTGGCCGTTATCCCATGCGTCATCAGCGGCGATAAGAGAAGCTACGTATTCATCGCGATTGTCCCGTATTCGCTCTGGCACGATTTTTTTGCCGGGAAGCAATGAGCCTTGCTTCAGGCAGATCAGGTAATAACAGGCAGCTCTGGCGGTTCTTCCGTTGCCCTCCACAAAGGGGTGAATCCAATTCAACCGCCAAAGAGCGTAGGCGGCGAGATATGTAGGATGGTCAACCACCGTCCAATTCTCATGCACCATGGAGAAGAATTGATCCATGAGGTGAGGCACTTCCTTGAAGTGGGGAGGCCGGTGATTTCCCACATATATTGGGTCTTCCCGGAAACGGCCTCCGAACTGGGCAATGTTTGCCACCGCAGCATAGTTCAACGCCCAAAGCGTATATTTATCAAACGATTCGATGCCCTTTTCCAGCCCTATTTCAATGCAGTTGGACAGCAAATCGTATTGCCGCAGGAGATTCTGCTCTTGGACTTTGGTGTAGAGCGCGGGATTATCTTTTTCTCGGACGGACACAGGGAGCTTAGGCGGGCCTGCTGGTCGCAAGCCCAATTATTGGATTTAGCGCAGTTTTATATGCTCGGATGCGTGTCGCACGCTGTCTTTAGTGATACGTTCCGAACCGAGGCCATTGCCAAAAGCAAAACTGATTCGCTGCTCTCGCAACTCTTCTTCGGTAACGGACCTGAAGTGCGACACATCCAAGAGCCGCGTCAACTCTGGGTCTGGTGCGGGTACGTTCTCGAATTGCTTACGGTCTGCCATACAGGTGCCTCTACTCCGTTTAGATGTGCCCAGCAATCATAACGCTGCTAGGTCATCCGTCAACCGTAAATTTTTGAAGGTTCGGTTGCGGTAATTACTCTGCCAAAGGCCCACGAACTCATCGATGCCCCAGACATGATCCGCAACGCCAGATTTCATCGCTAGCACGACGCGCAACGTCTGACGTACGGGACAAAAGTTGTGGTACATGAAGTATAGCGCAACCGCATGTCCGTAGTTTTCCACTTTTTATGAAGAGGCATTTGGTGGCGACGCTGACTATTGCCTGTTCCACAACTCGGAAGGCGTTGACAGCGATGTCCCTGTCCTTGCTCTTGCTTGAGCGGCTAGGCATGTTTCGACGATGGCACTTGCGGGTCGGGAAATCCACAAAGGCAAATTTCAAACTGACCCACTACCAAGGCTCCAGACCGACCGCGCCGCACTATAAACCGCAGCTCCCGCTCTTTTATAATCGGACGCGGCCCTCTTTACCTCTCCATTCGGAGCTTCCCCATACCAGTCCCCACACAGCGACCGGCGCGCAAACTGATTCTCGCTCTCGTCGCTCTCTGGCTCCTGCTCTACGCAAGTTTCACCCTTATACGGCCGGCGCTGCTGGACGATGCTGACTCCGTTCACTCCGAGGTCGCCCGGGAAATGCTCGCACGCCATGATTGGGTCACGCTGCACGCCAATGGTATTCGATATCTGGAAAAGGCTCCGCTGATGTATTGGAGCATGGCCATCAGCTACTCGATCTTTGGCGCCCACGACTGGGCCGCCCGTCTGCCCCTCGC
>JANWJB010000146.1 GCA_025449575.1 Acidobacteriaceae bacterium | reverse complement strand
GGGTGAAGCTCTTCGGCAATCTCCAAGTGGTCGGCCTGCATGAAGATGCCACGGGCAAAGTTCTTTCCCTGCGCCACGCAATCGATCCAGGCCACGGTGTATTCGGCGTGAGCGCCGGCAAGCGAAAGCGCGACGAACTCATCGATGCCCATGAATTTGGTACCCCGGTAGCGCAGACGGCGGGAGCGGATGGGACGCAACTGAATCTCAGCCCATGCGATCAAACCCGTCAGCCCCATTCCGCCGATTGTCGCGCTGTACCAGTCGCTGTTTTCCGAGGGGCTGCACTGGATGCGCTGTCGATCGGAGCGGAGCAGCTCAAAGCGGGGAATGTGACAGCCGAGAGTCCCCGCGACGTGATGGTTCTTGCCATGGATGTCGTTGGCGATGGCGCCGCCCAGGGTGACATACTTGGTGCCCGGAGTGACGGGTAGAAACCAGCCGCGCGGCACCGCGAAATCGAGAATCGCGGCCAGTGTCACGCCGGACTCGCACCGCAGCAGACCGGTGGAAGAATCAAACGCGAGCAGACGGTCCATGGGAGTGGTCCGCAGCAACAGCCCATCTTCCAGCAGACAAACGTCGCCGTAACTGCGGCCCATTCCCACCGGCAGCATTTTGATTCCGACGGCGGGCCGGGGAGGGAAATCTTCTTCCCAATACAGCGGAGCAACCTGGGCGGGCAGCTTGGGATAGCGGCCCCAACTTTCAAAGCCGGGCCGGGCGGGAGGCTTGGAGCCGCGCGATTTGTCACGTTTCAACATAGGTTTTACACCGACAACAGGGCGACCACGATTACTCCGACTCCAATCAGCAGACTCATGAGATCCCTCAGGGCAAAGACGACGGGGTCTTCATGGAGTTTGCCCCGGGAGGCCAGCAGCCAGATGCGGCTGACCCAAAGAATCATCAATGGAGTGATCAGCCACATGCGGTCGGGATGACGGTAAAGCGCGGTGACGTCATGCCCATTGATGTAGAGGGCGAAGACCAACACGGAGGCATAGGCGCTGGTGGTGCCAAAGCTGCGCAATTGCTCGATGTCGGAGACCAGATATCCGCGGCCCTTGGCGGAGGTCATTCCCCGCTGGCCGAGGTTTTCCAGTTCGCTGAAGCGCTTGGCCATGGCGAGGCTGAGAAAGAGAAAGATGGAGAAGGCTCCCATCCAGGGAGAAACCAGGGTCCCGGTGGCCGCGCCGCCGGCCAGCACGCGGATGGTGTAAAGGCCGGAGAGCACGATCACATCCACCAAAACGATGCGCTTGAGCGCGAAGGAATACGCCAGGGTGGTGACCAGGTAAAGAACCAGGTAAACCAGGAACCGGGGGGGCAAAAATGAGGCCAGGAAGAAGGCAGCCGCCAACAATGCCAGGGCGAGGGCCAAACCGGCGGCGACCGGAAGGTTGCCGGAGGCAAAGGTGCGATTCTTTTTGGCCGGATGGGCGCGATCGGCCTCCAGATCGAGAAGATCGTTGATGATGTATGTCGCCGAGGCGGCGAGACAAAAACAGAGGAACGCCTCAACGGCAGCGCTGACGCGGCTCCAGAGGAGCGAATGCGCCAGCAGCAGGGGCAGAAATAGCAGGACGTTCTTCGCCCACTGGTGGATGCGAAGCGCGCGACCGATGGAGGCGAGGGGGTTGGAGCGGTCCAGGAAGGTTTGGCTTACGGGAATCTTCTTTGATTTCAGGGCTGCGCTCAGCCGCAGGGATGGATTGGCCAGCATGGCATGGCGCGCGCCACTTAGGAGCGGCAAGTCCGTCATCGCATTGCCAATGTAGTCGAAGCCGGCGTCCCCGAATTGGTGTTCCAACTTCTGCAGCTTTCGGCCGCCGGTCAGGTTGGTTGCGCCATCGCTGGCCAGCACTCCGTCGAAGATGACGAGATAGGCGGCGATGCGTTCGGCCAGTGCTTCGTCGGCGCCGGTGGCCAGATAGATAGCACGGCCGGCCGCGCGTTCCCGCCGCAGGAATTCGACCACCGCGCGGTTGTAAGGAAGATGCGCGGCGTCCAGCGGAGCGAGCGCAGAAATCTTCGCCTTAAGGTTGGCCTTCCCCCGAAGTGCCCAGCCGGGAAGCAAAGGGAGTTTCCCCGGGTGACTTCTGGCGAGTGCGAAGATCGAATCCCAGAGGGTATCGGACTTCACCAGCGTGCCATCCAGGTCAACGCAGAGCGCAGGCCGCACCTGAACCGGACTGGAGGACTCGATCACTCTCAGGTCGGACATAGCACTTCCATTCTCTCAGTTGGCGGCGGCCGGCGGCGGCTTTCCCAATGGCGATTTCGTTGCAATGCAGTGCCGGAAAGCTTCCGGCTGGATCGAGCATAGCAAAGGCCTTCTGGGAGGCAGCGAAAACTTTGCAGCGGGTTTCCTCGTCATACACAAAGAGAGCACAGCGGAGGCTCCAGAGCAGCAGGCTGGATCCTCCCGCTCCGGGAGCGAGAATGATGGATCGGAAAGCATGGTGCACGCTGGGGTTCGCCGCAGCAGCCATGCTGGCTACCGTCCCTATGGGACGAGCTCAAGAAACGGTCACGGCGCATGTTTTGGTGACAGCGATCACGCGGCCGGAGCAGACCCCCGGCACAGTGCCCCGGGCAAGTGTCAGCGTGTTCCAAGATGGCAAGCGCCAGGACGTCTCCTCATGGATTCCCTTGCGGGGCGATCGAGCCGATCTCGAACTGGTCATACTCATGGACGATTCCTCCCGCAGCACGATCGGCCTGCACCTGGGCGAGCTGAAGAAGTTTATCCGCGACGCGCCCGCGGCGACCTCGATTGCCGTCGGCTACATGCGCCACGGCAGCCCCAATCTGGTTCAGAAACTTACAACCAATCACGAGGCGGCGGCGGGGGCACTGCGCCAGCCAGTGGCACAGCCAGGAATCAACGGCAGCCCTTACCTCTGCTTGTCGGATTTGATCAAGCATTGGCCTGGCCAACAGAGCCGGGCGCGGCGCGAGGTGATCATGGTGACCGACGGGGCGGACCCGGCATGGGGAAGAAGATACGACCCGCAGGATTCCTATGTGTTGACCGCGATCCGCGATGCACAGCGGGCGGGCGTGGCCGTCTATTCCATTTATTACGGCGGCGCCGGAGCGGGGGGACACGGATTCTCCGCCAATATCGCGGGGCAGAACTATCTGAACCAGGTCTCCGCGGCGACCGGCGGCGAAGCGTATTTCCAAGGCTTCTCTGACCCGGTTTCGCTGCAGCCTTTTCTCAACGACATTGAATGGAAGCTGCAGAATCAATATGAGCTGGGCTTTATGACTACTCCATCCCGCCAGTTGCGGCGGATTTCTGTAAATACCACCGAGCCCAATGTAAAGCTGCTGGCGCCGCAACAGATCGCGGCCAGGCCCAACAACTCGGCAGGTGCGAACCTGTTATAACTTTGAGGGCTGGGTTCTCGGGGCAATCTTGAATCGGGCAATGAGGAAAATGCGATGCGAAAGATAGTGAAGAGCGTTTTGCTGACGTCGTTGATTGTGACGGCAATGGCCTTTTGGTCGCCATATCTCCTGGCGGCGCAAGGCGCGGCATCGGGGACCCCAACAGCCAGTTTTTTGGGCACTGTGGAATCCATCAACGGGAATCAGATCACGGTGAAGAATGACGCCGGCACAACGATGCCGGTGCAGATTCAGGACGGGGCGCGGCTGCTGCGCATCGAGCCGGGACAAACCAGCCTGAAAAACGCCAGTGCTTTCAGCCTGAGCGATCTTCAAGTGGGGGACCGCGTGCTTGCCCGAGGCGCATCCAGCGGCAAGCAGATTGAGGCTTCGACGCTGGTAGCCATCAAGAAGGCCGATCTCGCCCAGCAACACCAAAAGGAACAGGAAGCGTGGCAGCATGGAGTCGGCGGGTTGGTAAAGACGGTGGATCCTGCGGCTGGGACTATTACGATTCCGCTCATGCCGGGCAACCGCACGCTCACGATCACGAGCACGAAGCAGACGATTATCCGCCGCTATGCGCCGGGTTCGGTGAAGTTTGACGACGCCAAGACGGCTACGCTGGCGGAGCTCAAGCCAGGCGATCAGGTACGGGCGCGCGGGACCCAGAGCGCCGATGGACTTACCTTCACCGCCGATGAGATTGTGGGAGGCACCTTCCAAAATATCGCGGGCCTGATCACGGCGGTCGATGCGGCCGCATCCACAGTCACTCTTACCGATCTCGCCACCAAAAAGCCGGTGACGATTCGGGTGACGGGCGATACCGAGTTAAAGAAGCTTGACCCGGCAGTGGCGCAGCGGCTCGCGTTCAGAATGAAGGGACCGGCGGGCGCGCCAGGTGGGGCAGCGGCCGGCGGACCGGGAGGTGAACGGCCGCAGCGGGGACCCGGCGGACCGGGAGGAAGGCCGGGTGCAGAAGCCGGACACGGATTCGGCGCCGGGGCCGCGGCCGGACAGATGGGGGGCGGAGACCCGCAGCAGTTGCTGGCGCGGGCTCCTTCGGTACCGTTGACGGGTTTCAGCAAAGGCAACGCGGTGATGCTGGTTGCCACTGACGGCAAGACTCCGGGATCACTCGTAGCGGTCACCATGGTGGGAGGAGTTGAGCCTATGCTTCAGGCCTCGGCCAGCGGCAGCCGAGACTTTCTCTCCAATGCCTGGAGTCTGGGCAGCGGCGGCGGCGGCGGCGGAGCCGGCGGCGATGCGGGGATGAGCCAAGGGGGCGGCGGCGGCCAGCAGTAGGCTTGCATTGCTGACGAGCGGCGGCCGGCAGCGAAACCGGCCGCCGAGCCGCTCATCCATACCCTGAGTCGCTGCTTCTCTTTGTGCTTCTATCCATTCTGTCTCCGCCACAGTGGCATTCCGGGCAAACCTTCCTCTATCTGCGACGCGGCGGCCCTCCTGGTGCAATCGCCTATTTTTCCTGTTTCTTTTCAGCCGACTGCAGGGGTAAGATCAAAAGGCCGAGCGCATTTCAGGGGGGTGGGGCGCATTGCCTGAATGGGCGCTCGGGCGGAAGTACTTTTCCCGAAGATAGTGTCGAGGGAATTTCTGCCGGGCCACATCATTCCATCACCGGTTTCCGGTGCTTGCTGGAATGTCGTTGAAAGGCCGGGGGAGCAGTTCCCGACGCGCCGTTCCCAGGATAAGTGCTCATAGCGCATATTTGCATCGATGCGTGAAGAACAAGGCTTGCGAGCGCCATAAGGCTGTACTGGGCGCTGATTGCCGACGGCTCCGGTTTACCGCAAAGGCGACATACCTTTTTTGCCAGGGCCTCCTGCCATGTTCCACGTCCCGATGAAAATGCCACAGGCGATGCAATGAACCAGGAAGCCGGCTATTTTTGCAGAGCGTTCGTGGGCTCTGACATTCAAGCGAATGTCACCACGCGCACTCTCCGCGAAGCTGAAGCCGAAATAACCCGCATGATTCGCTCCGGAGCGGCCACCGCGCATGCTATCCAGCATGGGCATCCAGATAGTGCGCCGGTCCTAGTTGCGCGAGCCTCCCTCGGTATCGCGACGGGCGAGTTATGCCGTTATCTCCACCAAAACGCCGGCCCGGAGTTCGACCGTTGGCAAGTGGCTTACCAATCCCGAAGCCGGCTGCTCGACGAACGGTGGGCGGTAGTCACGCTCTCAGCGGCGGGCATTCAGGAGTATGGGGCTTATGGCAAGGCCGTGCTCGCCATTTGGGGCAACGGCTCGCCCTCTATCGTCTGAGGTTCTCCCCCTTCCCGCCCATGCGGTGCAATTGCTGACCGCCATGACAAAAGCCGAGCCGGGGATGTTTGTGCGCCGGTTTCGTTGACATGCGCTGCATATTCTCATAATGTCAGGCCCAAGGATGTTGCGAAAACGAGCTGCCAGAGGGTGCGGCCGGCCTCGCCGTTGCCTGATACCGGCCAACTCGCACCTGGTTGAACCACGCTATGCCCGACACGACAAATCGCCCACAGCTCACTGATACCGCGGCACTTGACCAACTGAAAGCAGACGTACTGGAATGCAATCTGGAGTTGGTGCGCCGCGGTCTGGTGCTCTACACCTTCGGCAACGCCAGCGGCATCGACCGGCGGCTGGGCTTAGTAGTCATTAAGCCGAGCGGCGTCGCCTATGACGCCTTGAAGCCATCGGACATGGTGGTTACGGACCTTGAAGGAAAGCCGGCCCCCGGCAGTTTGCGCCCCTCCTCCGATCTTGCCACTCACCTTTTGCTTTACAAGGAGTTTCCAGCGATTGGAGCGGTGGTTCATACCCATTCTGAATACGCGACGGCATGGGCCCAGGCGGGCCGCGAAATTCCCGCTTATGGAACGACCCATGCTGATTATTTCTATGGCCCGGTTCCGGTCACCGAGGTGCTAAGCGCGGAGGAGATTGGCGGGGATTACGTTCTGAACACCGGCAAAGCCATTGCAAAACGCTTCCGCGGCCTCGATCCGATGGCAACGCCCGCCGTGCTGGTGGCGGGGCATGCACCTTTCTGCTGGGGACGGGACCCTCATGAGGCGGCCCACAACGCCGTTGTACTGGAGGCGGTGGCGCGCATGGCCTACCTTACCTCTACCCTGCGGCCGCAGTGCGCCGGAGTCTCGCAGGCTCTACTGGATCGCCACTACTTCAGAAAGCACGGAGCGAATGCAACCTACGGCCAGAAGAAGTAATGTTCTCAGGAGCCGCAGACTTTCACGGGAAAACGTTGTCCTTCTCAATGAGCTGTTGACAGGCCTAAAAGAAAGAGGCGAGTACACCCGATGTTTCCAGCGACGAATTTGTGGATGGTTTCACATCTTGCCGGCATGGTTGCGCATCCCCAATCCGGCCTGATCGCCGCCATCACCCCCAGCGGCATGGTGCGTCTCAGCCCCGTCGATCTGATCATCATCGCGGTCTATTTCGTCCTGGTAGTCTTCATCGGCTTCTATTTGAAGGAGTCGTCGAATACCGGCGAAGATTTTTTTATGGCGGGCCGCCAGATGACGGCATGGATCGCCGGGCTCAGCTTCGTTTCCGCCAACCTGGGTTCGCTGGAGTTGATGGGGTGGGCGGGGTCAGCTTACCAATACGGAATTCTGGCGACGCATTGGTATTGGATCGGCGCAATCCCCGCCATGCTGTTTCTAGGCATCGTGATGATGCCTTTTTATTACATTTCAAAGGTGAATTCGGTCCCCGGCTATCTGCAATTGCGCTACGGACCGGCCACCCGCGCGCTTTCCGGCATTACTTTCGCCGTGATGACGATTCTCATGAGCGGCATCAACATGTATGCCATGGCGCTGGTGATGAAGGTAGTTCTGGGCTGGGACCTGAACTTCAGCATCTGGGTCTCCGCCATCACGGTTGCCGCCTATGTAGCGTTGGGCGGATTGCGATCGGCGATTTACAACGAGGTGCTGCAGTTTCTGCTGATCTGGGCCGGCTCGCTGCTGGTGCCTATTCTGGGACTCATTGAAGTTGGCGGCTGGAGAAACCTGGAAAAGCAGATCATCCACAATGTGGGCCAAACCGGCTATCTCCACATGTGGACTACGCTGGGACACTTCAATACCAATCCTATGGGCGTGAACTGGTTTGGCATCGTCTTTGGGCTGGGCTTTGTCGTCAGCTTCGGATATTGGACGACGGACTTCCTGGTGGTGCAGCGCGTGCTCTCGGCCGACAATCTGCGCTCGGCCCGGATGGCGCCGATTTTGGGCGCGGCGTTCAAGATGATGGTTCCCTTCATCGTGATCCTGCCCGGGCTGCTGGCGCTTTCCGTCCTCCCCTTTAAGCTGGTGGCGCAAGATATCGCAGTGCAGACCGGCCAGCACAGCTTCAACGAGGTACTGCCCCTGATGCTGGTGCGCTATTGCGGCCCCGGCCTTCTGGGGCTGGGGGTAACGGCACTGATTGCCGGCTTCATGTCGGGAATGGCGGGCAACGTGAGCGCCTTCTCGACGGTGTGGACGTACGATCTGTATGGCGCCTTCATGAACAAGAAGGCGAGCGACGAGCACTACGTCAAGATGGGCCGCTGGTGCACGCTGATCGGAGTGCTGGTTTCGATCGGCACCGCATACCTAGTTCAGCATGCGGCCAGTATTATGGATTATGTGCAGGCGCTGTTCAGCTTCTTCATCGCGCCGCTTTTTGGAACCGTACTTCTGGGGATGCTCTGGAGACGGGCCACGGCGGCGGGAGGATTCTGGGGCCTGCTTAGCGGCACGTTGACCTCCTTTGGCCTTTGGGAGTGGGTGGAGCGCGATCCTTCGGCCTTGCGCTATGTCGCCCTTTCTCCCGACGCCAAGGCCATGGCTCAGGATATTTTCCGGGCGCTATGGGCGTGGGTTGTGTGCGTGATCGTGACGGTAGTGGTGAGCTTGCTGACCAAACCGCGGCCGGTGGCGGAGCTGGAAGGCCTGGTGTACGGCGTCTCGCCGATTCCAGAGGAGCATGACGACCATTGGTATCAGCGGCCGATGGTATGGGCGGGCGTGGTGTTTGCCGTCTTTGTCGTATTGAATGTGATTTTCCGCTAGACGCCTTCGCTGGATGGCGCCTTGGGCGAGGGATGTGAAGATGCGCGAACCGATCTCCATTTGGTGTTTCTCCGGGGTACTCCTGTTCATCTATGGACTCCTGATTTTCGCGTCGGGGCTCTGGGAACTGGCGCACCCGCTGCTTCATCCTCCCGTTCTGCATCAACTGCACGCTCCCATCTGGTGGGGCGCGATACTGACTGTTATCGGACTTTGGTATCTCATTGAATTTTGGCCGCACAAGCGAGCATCCCAACCCAAGGAGTAAAAGGATTCCATCGATGGCAAGACAGATGACATTCGGCGTGATCGTCGGCAACCGCGGGTTTTTTCCCGATCACTTGGCGAAGACGGGCCGCGAAGAAATTCTCAGAGTGCTGCAGGGTGCGGGAGTGCGAGCGATTGCACTGACCCCGGAGGATTCCAAATTTGGCGCTGTAGAAACGGCGCAGGACGCCCGGAAGTGCGCGGACCTCTTCCGCAAGCATCGGGAAGAAATTGACGGCGTGATTGTGACGCTCCCCAATTTCGGGGATGAACGCGGCATCGCGGATGCGTTGCGCCTCTCCACGCTCCGGGTTCCGGTTCTGGTGCAAGCGACGCCGGACCGCACCGCAGACATGAAAATTTCGCATCGCCGCGACAGCTTTTGCGGCAAGATGTCGGCGTGCAACAACCTGATGCAGTATGGCATTCCCTATTCGCTGACGGCGCAGCATACGGTGCAGCCGGACTCCGATGCCTTTCGGGCGGATCTGGCGTGGTTCTCCGCCGTCTGCCGAGTGGTGCGCGGCCTGACCAACCTGCGCATTGGATCGATCGGAGCCCGCCCATCGGCGTTCAACACCGTGCGATACAGTGAAAAGCTATTGGAGCACAGCGGAATCTCTGTGGAGCCTATCGACCTTTCAGAGATCCTGGGCCGGATCGATCGCCTCAAGGACAACGACGACGCGGTCGAAGCCAAGCTCAAGGCCATCCAGGCCTACGTCTCTACGAAGAATGTCCCGCTACCGGCGCTGATAAAGATGTCGAAGCTCGGCGTGGTGATCGAGCAATGGATGGCGCAAACCTACTGTACGGTGAGCGCTGTACAGTGCTGGACGGCGCTGGAGGAATACTTTGGCGTGGTGCCCTGCACCGTCATGAGCATGATGAGCGACAACCTATTGCCCAGCGCCTGCGAGGTGGACGTCTGCGGCACGCTCAGCATGCACGCCCTCGCGCTGGCTTCTGAAACACCGAGCGCCTTGCTGGACTGGAATAACAACTACGGCTCCGATCCAGACAAGGCCGTATGCTTCCATTGCTCCAACCTGCCCAAACATTTCTTTCAGGACTTCATCATGGATTTCCAGGCGATCATCGCCGGTACGGTAGGCAAAGAAAACACCTTTGGCACGGTGGTGGGCAGGGTGAAGCCGGGCGCGATGACCTATGTCCGCTTCTCTACCAACGATCTTCATGGCGGCATCCGCGGATATGTGGGCGAGGGCGAGTTCACCAACGATCCGCTGGAGACCTTCGGCGGAGCGGGGGTGGTCAAGATTCCCCATCTGCAGAAGCTGCTTCATCTGATCTGCGAGCAGGGATTTGAACACCACGTCGCAGCCAACTTCTCACAAACCGCGAAGGCGGTTGAGGAGGCGGCCGTCCGCTATCTGGGTTGGCAGATGTATCACCACGAAAGCGCCTGACGAGCTATCAGGAATAGGCGATCAGGAATAGAAAAGGCCGGGAGGAGCACGACGGGTGGCAATTGTCGCGGGAGTTGATTTTGGCACGCTGAGCGTTCGGGTAACGTTGTTGGACAGTTCCAGCAGCGGCTCCCATAAGCGGGGAGGCTTGGCAACGGCGTCGGCGGGCTATCCGCTCAAGCGAAAGCGCGACGACCCTGACTTCGCCACCCAGTCGCACCAAGACCAAATGGACGCTTTGACCGCCGCCACCCGGGCGGTGCTCAAGAGCAGCGGCATCAAGGGCGACTTAGTCGAGGCCATCGCGCTGGATACGACCGGCTCCAGCGTGATTCCCGTAGGCTCCAGCATGGAGCCGCTGGATGACTATTATCTCTGGTGCGATCACCGCGCCAAGCGCGAAGCGCAGGAGATTACTCTGCTGGCCCATCAGGAAGATCTGGAGGCGATCGAATGGTGCGGCGGCGTCTATTCCCATGAGTGGGGATTCGCCAAGCTGCTGCACTGGCTGCGCCATAACCCGGAGAAGCGCGCGCACCTGGCCAGCGCCTTTGAGCATTGCGACATGGTGGCCGCCACGCTGTGCGGCATTTCCGATCCGCACCAGGTAAAGCGCAGCGTCTGCGCCATGGGTCACAAGTGGCTTTGGAACCCGAGATGGGGCGGCTTGCCCCCGCAGGCCTTTCTCTCCAAAGTGGATCCGCTCTTTGACGGTATCCGGGAAAAGCTGGCGGGCGAGTACTGCACTTCCGATGCGCTGGCCGGGCATCTTTCTCCGCGCTGGGCGGAGGCTCTGGGGCTGCGCGCCGGTATTCCGATCCCGGTGGGAGCCTTTGACGCGCATTGGGACGCCATTGGGGCCGGCTGCCGCGAGGGCGACGTCGTCAACGTGGTCGGCACCTCGACCTGCATCATCGCCATGCAGAGGAGTCCGAAGCTGGTTCCGGGCGTCTGCGGGGTGGTTCCCGGCAGCGTTCACCCTGAATACACCGGCATCGAAGCGGGACTCTCCGCTACCGGCGATATTTTCGAGGCGATTGCCCGGAGAGCCGGCGTCACGGTGGCCGAGTTGAGCCGCGGCCTGGAAGCTTATCGCGCCGGCCAGACCGGGCTGCTTCGATTCAGTTGGGACAACGGCGACCGCACGGTGCTGGTGAACTCGGAGCTGGGCGGAATGACGCTGGGATGGAACCTGATTCATACCGCGCAAGACGAGCTCTTTGCGGCGATCGAAGGAACCGCCTTCCACACCCGCATCATCTTGGAGCGGATGGCGGAGTATGGCACGCCGGTGGAACGCGTGATCAACGCCGGCGGAGTGCCGCAGAACAACCTCGTGCTCAGCCAGGTTTACGCGAACGTCTTCAACAAACCTGTTCTGGTTCCCGATGGCGTCCCCACCAGCCTGGGTTCCGGCATCTTCGCGCTGCTGGCCGCCGGAGCGTTTTCGACCATCGAAGAAGCGCAGAAGGCGATGTGCCTGCCGTTCAAAACCTACACGCCGGAGCCGCAGGCCGCCGCCATTTATGAGGACCTGTTCAGACTCTACCGGAAGCTTTACTTCGCTTTTGGATCCCGGGACGCCGCCGCGGCCAGCGTAGGCGACGTTTTGCCGGAACTGCGGGCCATCGCAGCGCGCGTGGCGAAGACGGCATAACCGCCTACCGCGCGGAGACGGCTTCCGGCTGCCGCAGCCAGCCGTAAAGCGGAAACTGCTCCGCCAGTTCCAACACCTGGCCGCGGATGCGGTTGAGAACGGCCGTGTCGTTGCGATGTTCCAGCGCTTCCGCGATCCATTTGCCGATGGTGCGCATCTCCGCCTCGCGCATGCCGCGGGTGGTGAGCGCCGGAGAGCCGATGCGGATGCCGCTCGGCTTAAGCGGCGGATTGACGTCGTAGGGGATGGCGTTCTTGTTTACCGTAATGCCGGCCTGGCCCAGAGCGGACTCAGCCTCGCTGCCCAAAATCCCCTTGGCGAAAACGTCCACCAACAGAAGATGGGTGTCGGTGCCCCCGGAGACGACGCGGAAGCCTTGGTTCATCATCGTCTCGGCCAGCGCTTTGGCGTTGGCGACCACTTGCCGCGCATACTGCTGGAATTCGGGCTGCATGGCCTCGCGCAAGGCCACAGCCTTGGCGGCGACGATGTGCATCAGCGGGCCTCCCTGCTGGCCGGGGAAGACGCTTTTATCAATTGCGGCGGCCAGCGATTGCTGGCAGAGGATCAGCCCGGCGCGAGGACCGCGCAGGGTCTTGTGCGTCGTGGTGGTCACGATCTGCGCGTGAGGCACGGGCGAGGGATGCACGCCGCCGGCGACCAAGCCGGCAAAGTGCGCCATGTCAATCATCAGCACCGCTCCAACTTTGTCGGCGATCTGCCGCATGCGGGCGAAGTCGAAGGTGCGCGGATAGGCGCTGCCTCCGCCGACGATGACTTTGGGCTTCTCGCGCTCGGCGATGGCTTCCAACTCGTCGTAGTCGATCCGCTCCGTCTCTTTCGCGACGCCATAGGCGGCAACGCGGTAGAGCTTGCCGGAAAAATTGAGCTTGTGACCGTGGGTGAGGTGCCCGCCGTGGGCGAGGTTAAGCCCCAGGATCGTGTCCCCAGGCTGAATGACCGCCATGTAAGCAGCCGCATTCGCCTGGGAGCCGGAGTGGGGCTGCACATTGGCATGCTCGGCGCCAAAAAGCTGCTTGGCGCGATCGCGGGCCAGGTTCTCGACGACGTCGGCGAATTCGCATCCGCCGTAGTAGCGCCGTCCGGGATAGCCCTCGGCGTACTTGTTGGTAAACACGGTTCCGGCTGCTTCGAGAACTGCCTGGCTCACGAAGTTCTCCGAGGCGATCATCTCCAAGCCCTCGTGCTGGCGGCGGACCTCGTTGTCGATGGCGGCGGCAATCTCTGGATCGGCTTGGGCGAGCGGGCGCTGCATGCGGTCGGACATAAGCAAATTGTACCGCGTGGCAGAGCGGGTTTATCGAAGACACAGCATGCGGTAGTGGGTCAGTTTGAATGCACCGCTCCGAACAGGCCAAAATCGAGACCTTTGGTTTATGAAACAAAGAGCGGCACTCATCTGGTACAGCAAAGACCTGCTAGAAGTCAGAAAGACAGGCGAGTTCACCCTTCAATGAGTGGTTTGGCCTGTTATCACGAATCGACCCGGTGTTCCTTGTCGAGCCTCATGCCCGCGCAAGATCGTTCCAAAAGGCTCTCCCGTGGCGTCTTCGTAAACTGCTGAAAATAGATGTCCGAAAGTGCCGTGGGGCGCTGTTCCAAAAAGTGTGGGTTCTGAACAGTCATGACCCAACGCAGAGCCTGGCAACATACAAACCAAGAACGAAAGCTAGCACATCCGGCTGACAAGAGCGACCAGGCGGAATCATCCTGGGCCATCCTAATTCATCATTTAAGTCAGCAATGGCCGACCAGGAAATCCCGGTCGGCCATTGCTGCTTTGCTTTATTGCATGGAGCAAGAGAAGGCCCAGGCCCGAGGCTGACGATTGCATGTCCTTATTTCCAATCTTCCCGGCTTTGGCCGCTTTCGTCGGTAAAAGCTTTCTTCCAATGCTGATGCCAGCGCCTTAATCTGTGTGCAGCAAGACCAATGCTTCGCAGCAGAAACAGAAAGGGGCGGCATGCGCGTCCATCGCACATGCCGCTTCCTTTCCTAAGTCACATCCAACTGAATGATGCCAGACTCCAGCCCGGGTGCCTGCGCTCTGACAGTGACTTTTCCTGCTTTCCCTCGTGGCTGAACAATTGCGAGGCAGCGGCCGTGAAACGTGTTCGGGCTCTTAGACCGGAAGCTCGCAACATCCTTCGGATTCGCACTTCCGGCAGCAGCCAGATCGCCTGCCCCACTCACCATAAAGCTAACCGGAGCAACCGCATCAGGAACCAGGTTCCCTTTGTCGTCTACGATTTCTGCTTTCACGTAGGACAAATC
>JANWJB010000145.1 GCA_025449575.1 Acidobacteriaceae bacterium | reverse complement strand
TCGATGTGGTTTACCGATCCGCCTTATGGCCTGAGAGGCGGCGACAGATCACCGGATAAGGAACTGCCCTTCAATGCTGTGTTCCGTTATGCCGATGGTAAGTTGACGCCGGCCATCACCGACATGACAACGCCCAACGGCATCGGCTTTTCTCCCGACGGGAAAACCCTTTACGTGTCTAACAGCGGCCCGCAAATGTATGTGAAGGCCTTTCATGTCGGACCGGGCGATCAGCTTTCCGACGGCCATATCCTGATCTCCTATCCCCACCCTGCTTGGGGTCAGGGCATTCCCGACGGACTAAAGGTGGACATGGCCGGCAATATATGGACGACAGGCCCCGGGGGTATCCGGATTGTGACACCCGAAGGCAAGGTACTGGGCCAGATCAAGCTGCCGGAGGTTGCGGCCAATCTCGCGTTTGCCGGCGATGGTCACACCGTCTACATCGCCGCCTCGACCAGCGTCTATCGGCTGCATACCAAGATAGCGGGCGAGCTACCTGTCTATGCACACAATCAGCCGAAGAGAAATGGTACGCATTGACTTATTGCAGTCCGATTCACGACAATTCCATGGGGCAAATTTCGCGGCAGTTGCAGTTGGGAAGGCTGACGCGAAGGCCCGATCCTGAGAGTTCAAACCATGGGGTTCCTGGATTATTACCGCCGCACGAACGACGACGGAAGCCTTGAGACGATCTGCACCGGATGCTTTGCGACGGTAGGGCGCGCCAACGCTCTCGCCCTCCTGGCACAAATGGAGGCCGAGCATCTATGCCCTGCGAGGCCCCGGAGTCGCGCCGACAGGCCCGCTTCGGCTGTCTTTGTGCCGAGGGCAACTCCTTTTCCCGCCGGTATGGACAGGTTCTTCATAAACTCCGGAGGAATGCATCTCCCGCAGACCCTGTTGATGCTCTGCGCCGGAGTTTTGTGCTTCTACATCTTCCCCTCGGTGATCGAGGTCGAACTCGTGAAGCATCTCAGCGTCTGGATCGGCTGCATCCTCGTGGGCGATTTGGCGGGATGCTCTTTTTTGTCGCTGGTCTGTGGATTGAAGAAAACCGGCGTGCTTCTCTATCTTTTCCTTACCGCTTCGGAGGGCTCGCTCTACGAGCTGCGCATCGTTCCGCGCTCGGGCCTGGTCTGGATGGCAGATCTTGTGCCAACACTTTTGGTTGTCGCCCTCATCGTGGCAGCCTCTTATCGCGCGGCTCACTCCCAGACCGAGAGGCTCGCCGCGAGTTGATCTCTCGCATGGCTGCCGGGGGGGGCGAGGACGAGTCCATGGGAATCGAGAAGTCAGGCCGGCTTTAGCGTCTCTAGTTTTCCGCGCGCGGCCCAGCTCTGGCCGCAAGATACTTGTTGAAGGGAATCTCGAAATAGAAAAGATCCTTGCCCCTGGCGTCCTTCAGGTTGGTTAGGCTGAGCTTGGCGCCACGAAGCGGATTCTCGAGGCCACTCACGTCATAGAAGAAGAACCCCGAGCGGGTGGTGTGCGGATCGATCTCGACGAAGGAGTACTCAAACGACTGGAAGTCCGCTTCGACCGCCTTGCGCGTCTTGGCAGGATTGTGCCCCAGGTGAGACAACGGACCGGGCAGCTTGTAACCGCTGTCGGGGCGGCTTACCTTATCCACCCGGCGCTCCACGTCGGCCAATTCCGAGGTGCGGATCGTATCTCCCCCGGCGTCGATGAAGTCGATATGAGCATCCGCGAGTGAAATCGCATGGTTGCTGTTGTTGGTAATGATGACGCGTATGGGCAGAAAGCCATACTCCAGATAATTGATTCGAAAGAGCTCGATCTTGCCCTTGCTGTCGTAGGGATCGGCGGCAATCGCGACGTGCTCCGCGGGATGGATGTCCACTGCGGGATAATTGGCCGCATCTCCGGCGGCGGCTACGGTGTGATCGGCCGCGCGGACCGCCAGAGGCAGCAGGCTCAGGCAGAAAGCAAGAATGGCGGCGGCAGTTCGTTTGCGAGGCATTGCCAAAAGAGATTATCAGCTTCACCCCGCCGGCCCGCAAACCCTCGCGGAGGAAAGCCGGGAATGTAGAGTGAATTGTGTGGCCGGCGAAAGGTAGGAAAGGGCTCTTGCCGCGTAGATCCTCGATGCTGCTCGCTCTCTACAGTTGCGCTCTGTTTCTGGTGCTGGTGGTAGGGCTTCCCTACTGGCTGCTGCGCATGCTGCTGAGCGGCAAGTACCGCGAGGGGCTAAGCCAGCGGCTGGGGCGCGTTCCCCAGCGGCTGCGACCGAGGCCGGGCCAAGCAAGGAATCCAACCATCTGGGTTCACGCGGTCTCCGTCGGCGAGGTGCTCGCGGCCGGAAGCCTCATTCAGGAACTGGGTCTCCGCGCGCCGGAGTTACGAGTTCTGGTTTCCACCACCACTCGGACCGGTCAGGCGACCGCACGGGAGCGCTTGGGCGAGGAGCGCGTTTTCTATTTTCCCTTGGACTTTGCCTGGATTCTCCGCCGCTATCTCACGGCGCTGCGGCCGGCGCTGCTGGTGCTGGTCGAAACCGAGTTCTGGCCCCGCTTGCTGGTACAGTGCGGCAGGTCCGGCATACCGGTGGTGGTGGTCAACGGACGCATCTCCGACCGGTCCTTTCACCGCTATTTGCGGCTGCGGTTCCTCTGGAAGCGGATTCTACGCAACCTCACCCTGGTTCTGGCGCAGAGCGAGCGGGACGTGACCCGTCTGCGGGCGATTGGCGTGCCGCCGGAGCGGGTCTCCTATGGCGGTAACCTCAAGTTCGATGTGCGCGCGGTCGAGAACGCCGCGGTGACTGGCGCGTTACGCGCGCATCTGCCCAAGGGCGCGCGGGTATTGGTTTGCGGCAGCACCATGGAGGGCGAGGAGGAGATACTGATCGACGCTTTTCGCGAGATCGCCAAAGTCAATCGAAAGCTGGTGATGATCCTGGCTCCGCGGAGGCCGGAGCGTTTCGACCGGGTGGCGGAGATGTTGCGGAAGCGCAACCAGCGGCATGTGCGACGGTCGCGATGGATGTCGCATCCGGCAAAGCTGAAACCGGGCACGGTGGTGCTGCTGGACTCGATCGGGGAGCTGGCCAGTCTCTACTCTCTGGCCTCGCTGGCCTTTGTAGGAGGGAGCCTGGCTCCCGGCGTCGGCGGCCACAATCCTTTAGAGCCGGCCCAGTTCGGCATCCCCATTGTGATGGGCCCGCACTATGAAAACTTCCGCGACATCGTCGACCGGCTGATCCAGGCCGAAGCGTTGAAGATCGCACATCGGGAGACGCTGATTCCCATGCTCAGCATGCTGCTGCACGACGAAGAGTTAGCGGCTCTGCTCGGCGTGCGCGCGATGGAGGTCTTTGACAGCCAGGCGGGAGCCACCGCACGAGCCGCCTCGGCGATTCTTCGTCTGCTGGGTGAAAAGAGCGGGACGGAAAACACCGAGGCGGATCGATCGCCCGGGCGCAGCTCGGGCTCCAGCGCTGCAACTCGCGAGCCGGACTCGCAACCCAAAGGCGCGCGATGAAAGCGTCTCTGCTGGCTCCTCTCGGGGCCATCTACGGCGCGGCCTTGCGTGCCAAGAATAACTGCTATGACCGTCGGACGCTGCAAAGGCTAACCTGGCCTGTGGTCAGCGTGGGTAACCTCTCGGTGGGCGGAGCGGGCAAGACACCGCTGGTGATTCTTTTAGCCGCGCTTTTGGCGCGCGAGGGATTCAGTGTCGATGTGCTTTCCCGGGGATACGGCCGCAGCGGGAGAGGGATAGAGCGGGCGGACGCCGCGGGAGATCCCCGGCGTTTTGGGGATGAGCCCGTAATGATCGCGCGCGCGGCCAAGACCCCGGTCTTTGTCGGAGCTAGCCGTTATCAGGCCGGGCTGCTCGCGGAACGGCAACTGGCGATGGCCCCGCGGAGGGTTCATTTGCTGGATGACGGCTTTCAACATCGCCAGCTGCAGCGCGCTGCGGATATTGTCGCCGTTCACCGGGACGATCTGGAAGGGCGGCTGCTTCCCGCCGGTCGCCTGCGTGAACCACTTGGCTCGCTGCGGCGTGCCGACGTAATTGTGCTGCGCGAGGAAGACTCGGATCTTGAAGACCAGCTTGCACCCTACCTCAAGCCCGGCGCGAGCCGCTGGCGGGTGAGGCGCCGCCTTACCTTGGCGGACAATGCGATCCTCTCGCCGCGGCCTGCGGTGGCCTTTTGCGCGATCGCCCGTCCGGAGGAATTCTTTCGCATGTTGCAGGCGGCGGGAATCACGGTCGCCGCCGCCAAGGCCTTCCGTGACCACCACCACTATCGCCGGAACGACATGGAGACGCTAGGCAAGCTGGCCCGCCATTGCGGCGCCGCGGCCTTCATCACTACGGAAAAAGATGCGGTCAAGCTGAATGCCGGCTTGCGCGAGATCTTATCCGCCGTCGCGCCGCTGCATGTGGCCGGCCTCACGCTGGAACTTGCAGACGAAGCTGCCGCCATGGCCCGGCTCGCAACGATACTGGATTCGCCTGCATCGCCCTGAGTCTGCTTCTATCCGCATTCGCCCCATGGCGTCATCCATACCGCAAGTGCCGACGACCGGAGTTCTTGTAAAAGCTGTTTATAGAAACGGTATGCGGAAGACCAAGCCGGTACTGAGCGTCTTCTGAGCGTTCGCACCGCTGGAGCCGGTAAAGCGGGTATATGTATATTCGACCACCCGCCAATCGAGGCGCGGAAAGAATGTCATATCGACGCCGGCAGCGAAACCATAATTTATATGGGAGCTGCTGGAATAAGCTGTGCCTTGACCTACCTGAACATGGGCTGCTCCGACTAACGCCTCGGCGTAGGGCCGCAGAGGCACCACAGGCGCGTGCAGCACCGCTCGCGGGCCGAGCAGGACGCTATCGACTTTCGTAGACGGCTCGGCGCCGCTGCCCAATAGCGCGGCCCGCGCGTCGATCCCGAAATTCACTAATGGAAAATGCGCTCCATCGTAATAGGCCCCAAAGGTTGGTCCATAGAACCAACTCGTATTTGGCGCCTCGAGCTTGGATGCCGTGAAGGACCCATAGACGCCTAGCTGAGCCTTTGCCTGCGGAAGAAATGCGAACAGCAACAGCAGCGGTAAGAGTCGAAGTCGAGTCATGGGGGAGAATCTCCTGCGATCAGAGTACAACATGAGGTGTGCTCCTTTCGGGGAACCGCCGCCGAGCTGTAACCAGAAGATTTACCGGGGGGGTAGGGCGGGTGATTGGCTGTGAGAAAATCAGTTCTTGCCATCAGCGAACGAGCAGCTTCGCGTCTTAATTGTGCGGTTGGGCGCGATGGGCGATATCCTGCACGCGATGCCGGCGGTTACCGCGCTGCGGCAGTCTCATCCCCAGTGGTTTCTCGGCTGGGCGGTGGAACCGCGCTGGGAGCCGCTCTTCCGCGATGCAGGGGGCGGAATGCCGCTGATCGACCGCATGCATCTCGCGAACGCGAAGGGGTGGGCGCGCTCTCCGGTTTCCCGGCAGACTTTTCATGAAATTAGAGAGCTGCGGCGCGAGCTGCATACGGAGAGATACGACGTCTGCGTCGATCTGCAAGGCGCGGTGCGATCCGCGCTGCTGGTGCGAGCGGCGGGTGCGCCGCGCATTGTCGGGGAGGCTCGCCCGCGCGAGCCGCTGGCCCGCTGGCTCTTCCAAGAGCGCATTCCGACGCGCGGCACGCACGTGATCGAGCAAGCGATAGAGGTTTGCAATGCGATCACCGGCGATCGGTTACAACCCACGCTGCCCCTGATCCCGGCAGACCCGGAATCGGAAGCCTGGGCTGAGAGCCTTTTGCAGATCGGCAAGATCGGCGAGGCCGCCGGACCGGTGGTCCTGCTGAGCCCGGGCGCCGGTTGGGGCGCCAAGCGCTGGCCGCCGGAGCGCTACGGCCAATTGGCGGCGAAGCTGGACGCGGCGGGCTGCCGGGTACTGGTAAATGCGGGCCCGGAGGAGGGAGCCATCGCCGGCGCCGTTCTCGCGGCCGCCCGGGCCGCCTCGGCTGCAGAGCAGTCGGGGGTGAAAGCGCCGGAGTTCAGCTTGTCCCGCCTCATCGCCGTCACCCGCCGCTCCAGTCTGGTGATCGCCGGCGACACCGGACCGCTGCATCTGGCTTGCGCCCTGGGCAAGCCCGTCGTGGGCATCTTTGGGCCCACGGAGCCCAAGCGCAATGGCCCCTTTGGCGTGCCGTCCCGCGTGCTGCGCCATCCGGAGAGCAAACGCGATCACACGCGGCGCGCCGCGCCGGAGGCGGGCCTGCTGACCATCGCGCCCGATCAGGTCTTCGCTGCCGCCATGGAACTGCTGCAAAGGGGCGCATAGCATGCAAAATCGCTGGAGCCGGCTGGCGCGGCGCATTCGCGTTCCCATGGGCTTTCTCTTTGCCGCGTTCTTTCTGTGGCAAGCGCGGCCGAGCGCGCTCTCGCTCGCGCTCAGCCTGCTCCTGGTTGTGCCGGGAGCGTTGCTGCGCGCCTATGCCTCCGGCTACGTCAAGAAAAATACCGCGCTCGCAGTCACAGGGCCCTATGCTTACACGCGTAACCCGCTTTATCTGGGATCGCTGCTGATGGCCTTTGGTTTCGCCGCGGCTTCACGCAGTTGGTGGGTGGTTGGCGCGCTGGCCTGCCTCTTTGCACTTCTCTACATCCCAACGATTCTCTCCGAAGAGCAGTATCTCCGCTCCGTCTTTCCCGAATTCGATGCCTACGCGCGACGAGTGCCGCGGCTGCTTCCCCGGCTGGTCGCGGCGCGCGAGCCCGGAGATGCCGCCGGAGCCTTTTCCAGCGCCCTTTACCGAAAGCACCGCGAGTACAATTCCCTTTTAGGGGCGGCTGCCCTTTACGCCGCTCTGGTAGCAGAAATGCTGCTTCGCCGTTGATGCCCGGCAACAATCGCGAAGTGTCATAGACCCCATTTCAGTGAGTCGCGATTGATCCTACTTCGAGCGCCGCTTGGCCAACTGCCAACCTTGATTCCGCGCCGTTTGCTGCCTCTCCTGGCATTGATGATCCTGGCGCTGCCAGTGCTGGAGCTGCCGGCTGCGGCCCAGACCCCGGGGCTGCCGCCCCCGTCGCCCGCCTTTTCCTTTCCCGCAAATCAGACCTTGACCTATTCCGTCGACTGGCGCGTCTTTCCCGCCGGCATTGCGACGTTTCATCTGGAGCAGGCGGGCGATATGGAGCGCATCGTGGCGACCGGTCAATCGATCGGCGCCGTGAATCTGCTCTTTCGCGTGAACGACCGCTTCGAGTCTTACCTCAACCGGAAGACGGGCTGCTCCACCAGCTTCAACAAGCTTCTGCAGGAGGGACGAAGGCAGGTGAACAGCAGCCTGCGGTTTCTCTACAGCCAAAACAAGCAAGTGTTGGATGAAAAGAACCTGGTGAAGGGAACGGTCAAGCATCAGGAGGCGCCCATCCCTCCCTGCGTGACCGATTTGATGTCGGCCATCTTCTACGGCGGCTCGCAGCCCATCACTCCCGGAGAAAGCTTTCATGTGCCTTTGGCCGACGGCATGCGCGTCATCGATGTGACGATGAAGGCCGAAGCGCGGGAGCAGATCATCACTCAGGCGGGAACCTTCCAAACCATTCGGGTGCAGCCCAGCGCCGCCGCAGGCGTGGTGAAAACCCGCGGGAATATCTGGATCTGGTATACCGACGACAATCGCCGCATGCCGGTGCAGATGCGCGCGCGGCTCTTTTGGGGGACGCTGACGCTGCGTCTGACCAAGGTCGAGGGCAAGTAGCCGGAACAGAAAACCCGCAAAATCCCGGCCGCAGAGTCCCCACGTGTATAGTATTGATATTGCAATGGTTACTCAGATTTCCGCAATATTTCATTTTTGGCTTATATAAGCAAACATTTATAGGAATTCGTCCATTCGGCTTGGCCTCCCGGACCAAAATGTCCCGAAACAATTTCGACAAACCTGAGATACGAATTGTTGCCAACCGACTTAGTAAGCTGTCCCGGCGATTTCGTTCGCGACCAGGCAGATGCGATGGAGATTGCGGGGCGCAGGCTTCTGTTGTGCCCGTGGCGTGTCATCTTTGCACTCGTGCGCCCGCCGTCATGCGATCTTTGCGCAGCCGTGAAGTCCGCTTGGCAGAGAACGTCCCGCCAGGCTGACTTGGCCTTGTTTCCGTTCGCCCGCGAACTCCGTTTAGGCCTTCCTGCGCGGCAACGGCTACTTAGCCCGTGGGTCCTGATCGCTAGACTTCGACCACTCAAGTTCAATCCGCGGACGAATTCCTCCCCCTCGATAACGTCAGAGATATTTGTCCTGCATGATTTGAGGTGTGAAAAAGCACGTGACCGAACAACCTTACTCTGGAAACCGTACCAAAAAAAGGAGTATCAATTGGTTCCAGCCAATACTCTTCAGAGCTGTTTTCCACGAGGTCTTGAAGCATTTTGTATCCTCGCTCAATCAGCTCTCTGCTATGGCTTACATCATGATGCCGGCCGATGTCGATTTCGCCCATCGTCGTGTTTTTTACATCCGTTGGTATGCCGAGAAATTGACCGAATAGATGCATCGTTTCACCTATGTGGCGATAGATGAAGCCGATAGATGCTGTTTTATCGTTCAATCGTAAGTTCGCAGTTTCTTCAGTGACTCTTTCGAGAGAGAAGTGGCTCGTAAATTGGTTTTGTTTCACTAATTCGAGTAAAAGATCTTTTTGCATGAGTTGTCCTCCTCATGGACGTCGGTGTGTTGGTGTCTCATCTGGTTCGGCAAGCAACTCGCCCAGCCGGTCGAGCCCGCGCTCCCAGGTTGAACGGTGATCCTCGACCCACTGGTGCAGCGCAAGAAACCCCGTTGGTTCGAGACGGCAGGTGCGTATCCTGCCAATCTTTTCCGTGTGCACCAAGCCGGTCTCTTCAAGCAACTGCAAGTGCTGCCCCACTGCGGTGAGAGTGATGTGCAACGGGCCTGCCAAGCTGGAGACCGAGAGCGGGCCTTGGCGCAGTCGGTCCACAATCGCGCGACGTGTGGGATCACCCAATGCGTCGAATATCCTCCCAATGTCCACTGATTGTTTCTCCTCTCAGTTAAGCCCGCGGCGAGTTCGGCAATAGGAGCGACGGCACATCCCTTGCTCGCCGCCACTCTCCGATTGCAAGTGGCGGCTGCTGGGAGGCGCACCAGAACTGCCAGCGGCTGCCGGAACACGGTCGCAGAATAGTAGCCGCCCTACCGCGCCAGTTCGGTTTGCAGGCTGCCGAGCAGCCCTTTCCATCCTGCCTCGATCATTGGCGGAGTGAGTCCGTTGGGACCGGAAAGATAGACCCCATGATGCGTCAGAATCAGATCGGTGCCGGCGGAGGTCTCGAGGAACTCAGCGGAAACCAGCGAAACCAAGATGCGCTTCTCACCCAAGTCCATGGTCGTTGCGGTCACGATCCAGCGCTCAGGCTGGATGTCCTGATAGCGGCTCTCGTTGGTGATAATCATGCCGGCCACCGGGGTGCCCGGCTTCAACTTATACGTAAGGCGTTCCACGCCGCCGACGCGGAAGTCCAGCTCAAACTGCAGCACCTCATTCCTCTCTCCTTCGGCGTACCATCGGCGCTTTTTGCCCTCCTCGGCAAAGGCCGAAAATACGGTCTTCGGCTGCTGGGGGTAGCTACGCTCGAGGACAAAAGTGTTGTGGATGACGGATGGCTCTTGC
>JANWJB010000144.1 GCA_025449575.1 Acidobacteriaceae bacterium | reverse complement strand
TCCGGCGCGTCATGCAAGCTGAATGCGCCATTTCAACTAAGATCGTCCGTCAGTATGATATACAGAGATATCGCGGAGGTGCTCTAAAGCGCGGAGAGAACCAAGCGGAGAGCCCATGGCCAACATTCAGCGAGATTGGAAGACGCGGGTTGTTCGCGGCGGGTTTCCCGACCGGAGATTCGACATCGAGTTCTGGCAGGAACAGGGGGATGAGGCAATCTTCCGCGCCGCTTGGGAAATGGTGTTTATGATCGAGGAGCTCAAGCATGGCAGACGACCCCGATTTCAAAGAACTGTTACGCACGTTCGACGAAAAGAAAGCTGAATACCTGATCGTGGGCGGCTATGCTGTTATGAAATACACCGAGCCACGATTCACAAAAGATCTCGATCTGTGGATTCGGAATTCTCCGGAAAACGCCGCCAAGGTATACCAGGCTCTCGCGGAATTTGGCGCGCCACTGCAGAAGGATGGATTGGTTCCGGAGGATTTTACCAGCGAGGACATGACCTACCAGATTGGCATTGCACCCGTCCGAATCGATATCTTAACGCGCATAAGCGGAATTCAGTTCGCTGAAGCGTGGCGCAACCGCGTGGCAGGAACATTTTTTGATGTCCCTGTCCACTTTATTTCGCTCGGCGACTTGATTATCAACAAAGAGGCAGCCGGCCGTCGCAGTGACTTGGAGCAGTTGGAGCTTTTTCGAAGGCAGAAAAGCACCGGGAGCGGCCAAGAATAAGCGCACAATGATGTTTGCCGCTTTGTTTTCCCAAGCCAGACGCTGGCGGCCCGGTCAGCACCGGTGTCATCGCCGACTCCCGCGGATCGGTTTTCCACCACTAGTCGGCCTTCCTAAACATCGAGCGCGGCATGTCGCCCGAAGCCGGTCGTCTCCGAGCGGCTCTAGGAAAGCGGCAGAGTGACCGGGCACTCGACGCGAAAGCCGCATGGACATGACGGGTTGGCTCGAATACTTCACGGAAGGCTTGGCGCTCAGATGCGGGAGGTGCAGGTCAGGGGTGAGTCGCGCCTTTCGACCCTCGAGAAAGTAGCGCGCAACGTGAAGCGCTGGGGAGAAGGAGAGCAAGCTTTGCGCTGGACGGCCACGGGTGGATTGATGGTGTATGGGTTCATGGGAGCAGGCACGTCAACTCCTGGATAACGCCCCTACTGTTCTGCAAGATCGCCCCGTTCAGTGAGAACGACGTGTGTTACTAGCCGCAGCGGAACACTCAGACGGTAGCGGGCGTGACGGCGTTCGCCTTCGCGCACCAGTGCCCCTTTCTCCACCAAATCCGCGAGGTCGCGTGTGGCGGTAGCTGGTGAGGCTCCAGTCATGTTGCTGTATTCCCCCGCCGAAAGGCCGCCTCGGAACCCTTCCGGACCTTCACGGAACATCCGCAGGAGCGCCTTTCCCTGACGTTCATTGAGCAGTCCTTTCAGACGGTCCAGCAGCTTTGTTTTATCGATCAGGAATTCCACCAGCACAATTGTCCGGCGTTGCGCTTCAATTGCCACTCCCGCAAACCACATCAGCCACCGCGTGATCTTATTTTCCTTGTTCGCGGCTTCGAGCGCTTCGTAATAACTCTTGCGCCGCGCAAGAATCGTTGCAGCCAGCGCCGTGAGCGTCGGCTGGCCGAGGGTTTGCGCAAGGGCCTTCTCCGCGATCGCACGCCCGATACGCCCGTTGCCGTCCTCAAACGGATGGATGCTCTCAAAATACAGGTGAGCAATTCCGGCCCTCGTTAGCGTGGTCAGCGGTTCTTCACCGCCAGGTGCACTTCGACCGAACCAGGAAATGAATCGCTTCATTTCCGATGGCACGCGTGCAGAAGGCGGCGCTTCGAAATGGACTCTCGGTTCGCCAATTGCCCCGGAGACGACTTGCATGGCATCCGCACCGGTTCGGTAGCGTCCAACATCCCTCAGATTGCGGCTGCCTCTCATCACCATGCGATGCCAGCGGAACAGCATTTCTTCGGAGAGCGGCTCGGCAAAGGACCGGTACAGGTCAACCATCATTTCAGCGATGCCTCGCTCCGCTGGCCGGATGCGCCGTTCATCTGTGGCCAGGCCTAGTTGCTTGCGGAGAGAGGATTGCACGCTCGCCCGATCCAGGATTTCACCTTCGATCTCCGAAGTCGTCACCGCCTCCGTGCTCATGGCCTCAATGGTGAACTGATCGAGCTCTTCCTTCACCAAGTGACGGACGGTGCCAACAAACACACCTCCGCTCACAAGGAATAGCTTCTCCGCAGCCTCCAGCCGCGCTCGGTCCCATTGAAATCTGGGCCAATCTGGTTGTTGCCAGTTCCAAACCATGAGCGATAGAAGACCTCTTTATCGCTCACAGTATGCCATATTTATGAGCGATAGAAACAGCCCTTATCCTTGCTTCTCAGCGAACATCGGCGGGGCGTGTTATCCATTAACTGCCTCTTTCAGGTCTTCGTGCTCGAAAGCCGAAGCCATCCGGTCGATCTCGCTTTTGCCGACACCGTGATGGACGGCCTCATTGCGCCATGTCGAGACGGCCTTGCCGACTTGCTTGGCTATCTCACTCGCCCTGGCGGGGTCCAGTTCAAAGTAGTTCGCCACGGACATGGCCAGCGCCAGGGACGCTGTGCCATCATCCTCATTGATTGCCGTGGTCAGTATGCGCGGCTTGATGTCGGTCGGTACAGGATTGAGATCGTAGGCCGGTGACAGAAGCCAGCCGTCGCTGTTGTGATAAAGAAAACCGTGATTGCGTAGATGGTCGTCGGTATTGGATATGAGGATGCTAAAAACGATACGCCGCCAGAGTGCTTCGATGTCGGCTTTTGGGGCGGCCCCGTGCTGGCGCAGTGCATCTACGATTTCGAGATAGCTGTGTGACTCATTATCTTTAGCGCTCAGCATGCTCATGGCGGACAGGAACGGGATACGGCGCTTGCCGTTCCGGTCAAAGCGCCGGAGCAGAAGCACAGGTTTCTTTCCAACGGTTTCGACGCGCGCAACCGCCACAGCAATTTTCGCTTTGTGCGCAAGTCTGAGCGCCACGGCTTCCCAGATGACGGTACTGGTCTCATCGTCTTTGCGCGGAAACTTCGCAATCGCCAGCTGACCATCCTTCTCCCTGACAGATGCCTTAGGCCGCGCACCGCCAAGGGAAGAGCCCGGTGCGAATAGTAACTGCAGATCTTCGTCGGTGTCGGTTTCGTCGATGACGTGCTCTGCGGCCGAGAGCAGTTTCGGCAGTGCCACAAGCGGCGGTATGCGTTTGGCCTCCTCTTGCGCGAGGAAGGGGCCGCCTTCTGTGTCGGCAAAGCGTAGCGCACCCGCGCGCGCCTCGTCGTCCACCAGCAGCAGGTAGTCCATTTCGTGCAGGGTGCGGTGAGCCTGCCCTTCGTGTTCCGCGCGCCGGCGCTCCATACGTCGCATCAGCGCCCTGCCCCATCTATCCGGCGCAGAATCTCCGATGGCCCCGAACATCGGCATATCAGCGGACGTATGAAATGGTCCGGGGCCGAGTTTTAAGGCCGGTCCGAGGGAGAAGCTGTTGGGATGTTGGAGCCAGGCGTCGTTGTATTCAAAGGTCGCGCCCTCCTTATTCTTGCGTACACGTCCCCATAACCGCCCGACAAGATGCGGCTCGCCGTCCAGGTCCACATACACAAAAACTTGCCTTTCCATCGTCACCGCCGTTGATTACCGTTTCCGCGGCCGGGAAATCCGCTGCGGCAGATGCTCTTCTTCGAGCTGTAGGCCGACCGCGTCGTTCCTCGGGTCGGCGAGGTCGGCGAGCCGATCCGTCAGGCCCAGCACGAACAGCACGATGGCATAGCTGCCGATGGCAACGCCGGGCTCGCCTTTTTCGATTTTGACCAGCGTCGTTCGGCTGATGGATGCGCGCGCGGCGGCGATTTCTGCTGGAATGCGCCGGCGCCGGCGCGCATCACGTATATCGTGGCCGAGCTTGCGCAGGGCGCGCGTGACGGGTATAGGGAGCATCCCCGATGGTTTCTTGGTTCGCATAATTAACGTCCATTTTTGTGGTCACTATCTCAATCAATGTACATAATTATGAACGTTAAGTCAATGGCTGCCGGATTCCGAGGGAGTTCAAAACCTGAGGAAGACGCAGGGCATTCGGAATCGAGCGGTCACTACAAGGAGAAAATCGCACGCCACGATGGATTTGGCGTGGTTTTGAATGAAGGTTCTCCAGTGCTGCGAGGAGGTTCTTCGCGGGCCGCGTCGCTCCGGTTTAGGAGGCCAGTAGGCCCGGACGGTCCGCGGGGAGAGAGATCCCAAGCTTCAGGGAAAGTTCGGCAGCCACGTGCGGATGGCTCTGGAGAATCCGACCTGGGGACAGGCGCGCCATGAGTTTGCGGATGTCCCGGGATATGCGCGGCCGCCCGGTTCGGGATTTCCATCTCCAGAACAGCTTGAACCCTTTGCGATGCCAACCAATGAGGGTCTCGGGTTTGACGATCGCCAAGGCCTCTCTCCAATCGAACATTCGAGACCAAAGCGCGAGGGAGAAACGAGCGGCATCATTCAATCGTCGTGGCTCGGTTTGCCGTTCTTCATAGAACGCTAGTCGCTTGCGCAGGAACAAGATTTCAGCGCTCAGAGCAGTCCGCGCACAGGATCGTCAATAGGAAGAAACGAAGTCCTTCCGACACCAGGTCAGTGACCAAGTTAAGTAGTGAATCCAATAAAGGGAATCCGCCGCAAGGGAATCGTGACATGGGGGCGCCAGAATGGCACAACCGCAATCGGATTGAGAAGAGATTGTGACCTTTTTTCCGTCTTCAAGGGCAACGAAACAAGAAAGCTAAGCTACAGCACCCACGCAAGATAGTGCGCGGACCGAATTCTTGCGTAGCACAAGCGGTATGGGGGCAAAACAGAGGAAGCAAGTCGCCGAGTCCCTCTCACTCGTCTTCCCAGATGAACCACGCATAATTCTGGCGACAGGAAGCTATCTCGGCGAAGGTTTCGACGATGCCCGTCTTGACACGTTGTTTCTTGCGATGCCGATTTCGTGGAAAGGAACACTCCAGCAATACGTAGGCCGACTACATCGTCTTCACGAAAACAAGAGGGAAGTGCTCGTATACGACTATTCTGATGTGCTGGTACAGCCGCCTAGGGACCCACGTCCTCAAGACCTTCAAGGACGAGTCTTTCCGGGCCTGCGTGCCGCATGGCCTGCCCCGCCCTGAAAAGATTGGACAGCCAGAACGGGAGCAAACCCAGATTTCAGATAGCTGAACAGCTGCGCTCTGTCACTCTCTAAAGAAACCGACGGAACAAAAAGCGGCGCAACACCCGAAGCTCTTATTGCCGATCGTTTCATTCATAGCGGAGAGCAACCATCGGATCAACCTTCATCGCTCGCCGAGCGGGAATGTAGCACGCGGCCACGGCGACGAGCATCAGCACGACGGCGACGCCCGCAAACGTGAGCGGGTCGTGCGCGGTGACGCCGAAAAGTTCGCTGGCCATCAGTTGCGTGAGGCCGAGCGCAGCGACAATGCCGATGCCCACACCGATGAGCGCCATGCGCGCGCCCTGTCCCTCAAGAAAATGAGGCAGAAAAAGGAGAAACAAATGTCTTACCTTAACTCAGTGACGATAATTGGATTTGTTGGAGCAGACCCGGAGCAGCGCCAAGCGCGAAACAACAACGGCTCGAAGTTCACC
>JANWJB010000143.1 GCA_025449575.1 Acidobacteriaceae bacterium | reverse complement strand
GCCGCAGCCCCACGAATCAAAAGCACGGGGTGTTCTTTTGGATCGTCGTTACGGTCCTGATCCTGATCGCCGTGGCTGCTGTGAGCGTTGAAATGGTCATCCGCCATGCCGAGCCGATCCTGCGCCAACGCGTCGTCGAAGCACTCTCCACCCGCCTCAAGAGCCGCGTGGAATTAGCCGGCTTCCACGTCTCGCTGGCGCGCGGCGCGGAGGTCTACGGCGAGAACTTGGCCATTTACCCCCAAAATATCGACGACAGCAAGCCTACCTTCTCGGTGAAACGATTCTCCTTTCGCACCGCCTTAAGCAACCTGGTCCGCAACCCCATGGAAATCGGCCATGTGGACGTGCAGGGATTGCGCATCGACCTGCCTCCCAAGGGCCAGCGAAATCAGTTGCCGAAGCTCAACAGCGGCAACAACGATAGCGGCCATAGCAACATCAGCATCTTTGTGGGAGAAATGCGGATCACCGACACCGTTCTGATTCTGGGAACCGACAAGCCCCATAAGGTTCCGCTAACCTTCGACATCCAGAATCTCAAGCTGGAATCGGTGGGAGCGGGCCGGCCCATGGCCTTTACCGCCATCTTGGTCAATCCAAAGCCGGTAGGCAACATTCAGAGCACCGGCGTCTTCGGTCCCTGGAACACCGACGACTTCAGCTCCACCCCCGTCCAGGGCTCCTACTCCTTTTCGCACGCCGATCTGGGCACCCTGAAGGGCATCGGAGGAATCCTCTCCTCCACCGGCAATTACCAGGGTGCGCTGAACCATATCGTGGTGGACGGCAAAACGGACACTCCGGACTTCAAGCTGGATGTCGGCGGGCAAAAAGTACCGCTGGAAACCGAGTTCCACGCCATCGTCGATGGGGCGAACGGCAACACCTATCTCGAGCCCGTGAAAGCGAAGCTCCTCAACTCCACCTTTACCGCAAAGGGCTTTGTGGTGCACAACCAAGGCGTTCCCGGCCACGACATCCACCTCACGGTAGAGATGGGCGACGCCAACATCCAAGACTTTCTCCAACTCGCCGTCCACACCGATCCGCCGCTGATGAATGGGAAATTGCGCATGCACGCCAAGCTCGAAATTCCAGCGGGCTCGCAGGATGTCGCGCAGCGGATGAAGCTGCAGGGCAATTTCGTCATCCTGAATGCACACTTCAGCAATCCCAAAGTACAGTCCCGCGTGGATGAACTCAGCTTGCGCGGCCAGGGCAAGCCTGGTCTCGCCAAAAAGGAATCGAAGAATCCCAATACCGCTGATGTCGGCTCCCGGATGAACGGCGATTTCCGGCTCGCCAATCGCTCCTTGAACATCAGCAAACTGGTCTACGATGTTCCGGGAGCCAACGTCAAGCTGAAGGGCGTTTACAGCCTCGATGGCAACACATTCGACTTCCGCGGAACCGCCCGGATGAAAGCCACGCTGTCGCAAATGGTCGGAGGATGGAAAGGCCTGCTACTAAAGCCGGCGGACCCGTTCTTCAAGAAGAACGGCGCCGGCACCGAGGTGCCCATCAAGATCACAGGAACGAAATCCGCGCCGCACTTCGGCCTCGACTTCTAAATCTCGATCAGAAAACGAATGCAGCGGGCGCCTAGCGCGGATTCACGATAGGTATGCCCCGAGGCAAATCCACCACACGCGGCTTTTCCCTTAAGAAAAGCCGCACTTCTCGAACCGCGGTGGGGTATAGCAATCGTGAATCCACCGCTAGCGGGTCTGCGCGATCTCGGGATTCAGCAACTGATCTTCCTCGATGCTCTGCAGTTTGGCGCGCTGAGCCTCCGGCTCCAGATGGTAGCGAATGAGGTCCGCCTTGAGAAAATCGAATGCCTCCTGCGGAGTGTCCACAATCCGAAACAGCTCCAGATCCTGGGCAGAGATCATCCCTTTCTCGACAAATCGATCCAGATTCACGACCTCTTTCCAATACGCCGAGCCGTACATCACGATGCTGATGTGCTTGGCCAGCTTCTTGGTCTGGCAGAGCGTGAGCAACTCGAAGAGCTCGTCCATCGTTCCAAAGCCGCCGGGAAACGCGACCAGCGCCTTGGCCAGATAGGCGAACCAATACTTGCGCATAAAGAAATAGTGGACCGTGAAGTTCAGCGCCGGCGTGATATAGGGGTTGGCAGACTGCTCGAAGGGCAGGCGGATGTTGAGGCCGATGGTCTTGCCGCCCGCATCGCGGGCTCCGCGGTTGGCGGCTTCCATGATTCCTGGCCCCCCGCCGGAGGTGACCACAAAGCGCTGCCGCCGTGACTTAAGGGTCTTCGCCCATTCGGTAAGCATGGCGGCAAGCTTGCGCGCATCCTCGTAATAGTGCGCCATCTCGACGGCAGCTTCGGATCGGTGATGGAGGGCCGCGGCGGCCTCGTCCATCTCCCCCGCCGCGCCATTTACAGCTTCCAGAGCGTGCATCGCGGAATCCATAGCCACAATGCGGGCAGAGCCGAAAAACACCACCGTATCCTGGATCCGCTCACGGCGAAAACGCGCCAGCGGTTCGGAATACTCGGACAAAATACGCACGATGCGTCCGTCCGCGCTGTTCAGGAAGGCTTCGTTCTGATAGGCGAGCGGGCTGGCTTCTCCCGGAGGAACAAAATCGTCGGTTTTCTTCATCATGAACTTTTCAAGCGGTGCGGCTCGCGGTAATGAATGGCCTCGCGAACCGCGATCCATAGATCCAAAAGGCCCAGGCCGGAGATCATTCCGCGCACCACCCCGGACATCAGGAATGCGGAAACTTGAGGAAAGTATTGGATTAAATGATTGCTGGTCCATGGCGGCGTCCAGGGAAGCACCAACACCACCACTCCGACATAAATACGGAGAACCACGAAGAAGAAGATCTCAAGCCTGCGCAGCCAGATAGGGATGCGGCCCGCCTCCGGCGTATCGGGTTTCTCATCGGAGACGGCCGAGCCGTTTTCGGAACTGGACGGAAACAGGTTCGGCTGATGCGACATTCTCGTTGAGCCGGATAGGGAGCGCGAGCGGTGCGCACAACTTTCCCAATCGTTAAGCCAACAGTATCACAGTGGCGGATGCGCGCCGGAGGGACGCCGCTCGCGCCATCAAGACTCCGCCTCAGCGTGCGCCGGGCCGCAGCGCTGGCCGATCGCTTGCTTGAATGCCTCGCGCTGTTCCGGCGTCATCGCGGCCCAGCGCTCCCGCATGCCGCGGCGCCAGCCCATCCGGCCGCCCGGCCGAGGGCCGCCAAAAAGAATCTTGCTCAAGAGAAAGATTCCCAGGGCCTGCCAATACGTAATGGCGTGCCAGCCGAATATGTGCGGCATGAGCGAGTTCCACAGCCCTTCCACGACAAAACCCAAGACCACGCAGGCGGCGATTACGATCAGGACAATTTTCAATACCTTCTGCAAACGATGCTTTTTCACGCTTTTCTCCTTCGATGCTGCTGCGACTTCAATCCTCAAGATCGTCATAGATCGATTGCAACCGGCGGCGCAACCGCAGGACGGCGTAGTGCTTGCGCGCCAGCAGTGTGTTCACGCCCACCCCGGTCTCCGCGGATAGTTCCTTGAAGCTGCGCCCTTCCAATTCATTCCCGACAAAGGCTTGGCGCTGCTCCGGCGTCAACTCCGCTAGTGCTTCCTCCAGCGCGTCGCTAAGCAGCTGCTGGTCCAGCGCTTCGTCCGGCTCCGCGTAGGAGGAAACAAGCAAATCTTCGCGGCGCAGGCCGGCTCCGCTTCCATCCTCGTCCCGCAAAGACCCCGCCTCGGCAGACAAGGACTCCGGCTTTCGCGCGCGGAAGAAGTCGACGATCCGGTTTCGCGCCACGCGAAAGAGCCATGCGCTCACCTGCTCCACCGGCTTCATCAGACGATAGGCCGCGATCAGCTCATAGAAGACCTCCTGCAAAATGTCCTCAGCCTCTTCGCGGTCGGGCACACGCCGGCGAATGAATTTCAGCAAGCGCAGCCGCTCCCGCTCGATGGCCTCGGAGATCTCACGGTCCTGATCGATGGTGCTGCCGTCCACGATGGGGTTGGCCATGGCTTTGAGTTCCGCGCTCATCCTCGCATTTTCCTTCGAGCGTGTTTCATAAACCTTCTGCGCCGTATCAGGACACAGGCGAGACCCGCCGCCAAAGCGGGGCTCGTGCAGCATCCCGGAGCGATCACTCTATATATGAAACACGCTCTTAAGACGGCCGGGACCGGGGAATATTGTGAAGCCGCCGAAGATTGTCCCCTGGGCGAGCGCTCCCTTGGGGGCCGGCGCCCCGCTTTCGCCGCGCAAGGACGATGTGCAAGGATGGAATCCAGATGGACTCTCACCGCTGCACCTCCGCCTGCGCCTATGTGGAATTCGCCCGGCTGCATTCCGAAGCCCGCTTCAATCTCGCCGGGAGCGGCGTGGCCGCTTACCCGCTTCGCGGCCTGCCGGTCAGCATCGACGACCTGGAGATCAACGGCCCGTCGCTCTACGGCTTTCCCCCGCTTATTGAAAGGTTGGCTCTCCTCAAGCGAGTCGATCCGGAATGTGTGGTCCACACCAACGGCACCGCGATGGCCAACCATCTGGCCATGTCCGCGCTCTTCGATCCAGGCGACGATGTGTTGGTCGAGGAGCCGGCCTACCAGCCTCTGGTGGCGACTGCTCGGTTCCTGGGTGCGCACGTGCTGCGTTTCCCGCGCCGGGCAGAGGCCGGATACGCCCTCGACGGCGTGGAGATCGAGCGGCAGATCACGCCGCGAACGCGGCTGATCGTCCTCACCAATCTGCACAATCCCAGCAGCATGCCCGCCGGCCGGGAAGCGCTGGAGAAGGTCGGCGAGATCGCCCGCAGCCATGGCGCTCATGTTTTGGTGGACGAGGTATATCTCGAAGCGATCTTCGCTCAGCCGGAGCCCAGCGCATTCCACCTGGGAGAAGAGTTTGTGGCGACCAGCAGCCTCACCAAAGCTTATGGGTTGGGCGGCTTGCGCTGCGGATGGATCCTGGCCCGGCCGGAACTGGCGCAAAAGCTATGGCGACTCAACGATCTCTTTGGGGTCATGCCGGTCCATGCCGGAGAACTCTTGAGCGTGGCTGCGCTCGATCACCTCCCCGCAATCGCACGGCGCGCCAAAGAGATGGTCGAGGCCAACCGCAACACCTTGCGCGCGATGGCGGGCGATTTTGAGCATCTTGAATTGACCGTACCCGAGTACGGCACAACCGTCTTCCCGCGTTTGCATTCCGGTGACGCGGAAAACTTCTGCCGTCTATTGCGGGAAGAATATGAAACCAGCGTTGTTCCCGGGCGCTATTTTGACCGCCCGGAGCATTTCAGGATCGGACTGGGCGGCGATCCCGAGATGACTCGCGAAGCTCTGGCGCGGCTTGCTCTCGCCTTGCGGCAGTGGCAGAACCGAACGTCTTGAAAGGCTAAATTGGGGGCCGAACGTACGCATGAACAAACACGACAATGCGATCGTCGGCTGAATAAACTGCACCGGCCCGCTTGTTCCTTCGGCCAGGAGGCACGTGACCGGCTCAGGTTGCGAATCAGGTCCTCGCCGGACCCCTTCAAACTAGCTAATCCCAGTGCTTCACGTGGGGCCAAAACGCGCTCAGCGGCTGCTTCAATCCCTGGCAGTAGTACACATCCACGTGGTTATAGGGCATCGAATATGGGTTCGAGATGTGGGCGACTTTGCGCACGGAGGTGAACAGCCGCTCCAAATTGCTTTGCGAGTCGCCAAGTACAATCACGCTCTCGCCCGTATAGCCGCGTGGACCCCAGAGGTAATAACTCTGGTGCCCGCTGATCGCCTCAGGCAGTCCGTAGCGCGGGCCGAGGAGATCGATGGCTCCAGCTTGACCGTAATTCTGGCAGAAGATCGCCGTGCCGGCGCGCACATCGGGCGGCAGGCTGTTGTAAGCACGGGCCACCGTGGCCGCCATCTCCGGCCAGCCGAATTGGTCGGCGAATAATTGCGGCAGGGGCCCGAGCTTTTGGTTCTCAATACTCGGCTGATGCAGGTGGGTAAAAGAGGCGTAGCGGATATAGGTCTCCGGCGGCAGCAACGGAAGTACGGTGGGCGCCAGCAGCGCGCCCATAAGAACCATGAGCGCGCCGTAGCTCCATTTCACCCAGGCCAGCCGCGGCAGGGCGAGCCGCTGCTCCCACACGATCGCGCCGCCGGCGAAAAGCACCGGATAGGCCGGAAAGAGGTAATAGGTCCGCGGATTCATGGTCACAATGACGGCGGCCGCTACCAGCCACGCCCAACCCAGAAAACGGTAGGGCTTGCCCTGAGGTGAGAAGAAGAAGAACCACAGGCCCGCGCACCAGACGGGAACGCTCAGCACCAGCATCGAGAGCGCCTCTTCACCGAAGAACTTGAGCGGCGGCAGGGCCACATTCCGCCCATTGCGCCGGATATTCTTCATCAACTCGAGGAACGGGAAGTGATAGTGGACGTTCCAGATCACGTTGGGCAAAAAAATCAGGAAGGCGACGGCGGCGCCAATCCACAACCACTTGGTCCGAAGCAGCCGCCGCTGCTCAGTGAGCAGCAGCCCTACAAGAAGGCCAAAGCCAAAGATGGCCATCGAATATTTGTTTTCGAGCCCCACCCCGGCCGCCACGCCGAACCAGAGCCAGAGCTTGCGATTGCCCGTTTGGACCATGCGTATCAACAGGTACGCGCAACCCATCCAGAACAGCGGCTCGAAGGTGTTCATGCTGAGAAAGTGGTCCACCGCAAGGAACCCCGGAGCCAGCAGGATGCAAAGCGCGGCCAGCCCCTGCGCAAAGCGGCGTCCTCCGAGTTCCCTCGTCAGCAGGCCCGTCAAGATTATCTTTGCCGCGGCGGAAAGCGCCGCCAGGAAGCGAATGGCGGAGAGTGAATCGCCCAGCACCGCGCCCTCCAGCCACGCCACCGCGGCGATTAGCGGAGGCTGGTCCACGTATCCCCATGCCAGATGCCGGGCGCAATCGAGGTAATAGAGTTCGTCGACGAAGTAGCCGTACTTCCTGCCCGCATAGAGATGCAGCACCAGATCGATCACCGCAATGACGGCGACAACCAACCCTGAACTCAGAAGCCAGGGCTTCTTGCTGACGGGTCGGGAAGAAGTTGCGGCTTCAACCTCTAGGGCAGATTCCAATGTGGGTCCCCGATGAGCGGAAGATGTGCGTTGCACATAATAGGCACGAGGTCTCTTGATTTACGAACTGGCAACAAACTTTCGCCAGAGGATCCAGAAACGTGACAGGCTCCACGATAGATTGCCGGGTGTGTAATTTCTATAAAAAAATGCTCTAGTTATGCGACTGGAACGGCGTTGCGGCGCGGACGGCGGTTGGCTTGCAGAATCTTTTTGCGCAGGCGCAGCGACTTGGGCGTCACCTCAACCAGCTCATCCTCGGCGATAAACTCAATCGCCTGCTCCAGGTTCATGGGCTTGAAGGGGACCAGGCGAATGGCGTCGTCGGCGCTGGAAGCGCGCATGTTGGTAAGCTTTTTTTCCCGTACTACGTTCACGTCCAGGTCGTTGTCGCGCGAATGTTCTCCGATGACCATGCCTTCATAGACTTCGACGCCGGCGGTTAAAAAGAGCACGCCGCGGTCCTGAAGCCCATTGAGCGCGTAGGCGGTGGTGGTTCCCGAACGGTCGGCGATGAGGGCTCCGCTGGGCCGCTGCGGAATCTCTCCCTGGTAGGGAATGTATCCGTCGAAGATCGCATTCATCACGATGGTGCCGCGGGTCTCGGTGAGCATCTCGCTGCGCAGGCCGATGAGGCCGCGGCTGGGAACGCGAAACTCCAGGCGCACCCGGCCATAGCCGTGGTTGTGCATCTTCACCATTTCGCCGCGCCGCGGCCCCAGACGCTCGATCACGGTGCCCACGAAATTGTCGGGAATGTCGATGGTCACATACTCCACCGGCTCCAGCACCTTCCCCTTGTCGCTGCGGGTGACGATCTCCGGGCGACCCACCATCAGCTCAAAACCCTCACGCCGCATCATCTCGATCAGAATCGCCAGCTGTAGCTCGCCCCGCCCCAGAACCTTGAAGCTGTCCGGCCCCATCTCTTCCACGCGGATCGACACGTTGGTCAGCAGTTCCTTGTCCAGCCGCTCACGCAGATTGCGCGACGTTACGTATTGGCCTTCCCTTCCCGCCATAGGCGAGTTGTTCACGGAAAACTGGATGGCGATGGTCGGCTCATCGATGACGATCAGCGGCAGGGGGCTCGGATTTTCCAGACTGGTGATGGTTTCCCCAATGGTGATGCCGGCAACCCCGGCAATGGCAACAATGTCGCCGCTTTCCGTCTCTTCGATGTCTACGCGCTTGAGTCCATCGAAACTGAACAGCTTGGTGATCTTTGTCTTCTGCAGCGAGCCATCGCGCTTGGAGATGTTGACCTCATCGCCGTAATGCAAGGTTCCGTTGAAAACCCGCGCGATTGCCAAGCGGCCCAAATAATCGGAGTAGTCGAGATTGGTAACCAATATCTCGAGCGTCCCGTTGGGGTCTCCCTTGGCTTCAGGAGTGGTCGTGAGAATCGCCTCGAAGAGCGGCTGCAAATCCACGCCCGGACTCGCCGCATCGATCGAAGCGGTGCCCAGTTTGCCGTTGGTGTAGAGCACGGGAAAATCGAGTTGATCCTCAACCGCGTCCAGATCGATGAACAGGTCGTAGATCTCATTCAAAACCTCTTGCGGCCGCGCATCGGGACGGTCAATCTTGTTGATCACCACGATCGGCGGCAGCTTGGCCTCCAGCGCCTTCGAGAGGACGTAGCGCGTCTGCGGCATCGGTCCCTCGGAGGCGTCGACCAGCAGCATGACCCCATCGACCATCTTCAGCGCGCGCTCTACCTCGCCGCCGAAATCCACGTGCCCCGGCGTATCGACAATATTGATCTTGGCTCCGTGGAAGTGGATGGCCGTATTCTTGGCCAGGATCGTGATACCCCGCTCGCGTTCCAGGTCGTTGGAGTCCATGACGCGCTCCGCCACCGCTTCGTTGGCGCGGAAGGTTCCCGACTGGCGCAACATCGCGTCCACCAGCGTGGTCTTGCCATGGTCGACATGGGCGATGATGGCGATGTTGCGGATGGGCGTGCTCATAGACACAGGTTTCCTCTTCTCGCCAACCCCTGTTGCATGGGGTTGGTCTTAGGCGAAATTCATTCCCGCTGTTTCCTTGTACCGCGAAGGCAAGAGGGCGGACCGGTGCCGATGGTCCGGCGCCCCGACAGGAAGGCGGGCAAACGCCGCCTGCACTTAGTTTAGAGCATTTCCCCGCCGGCCGCGATTGGTTGGAGCCGTTCTCCTATAGGTGTATCCAGGAAAGATGCGATCTACGCGGGTTTCCACCAAGGAAAGCCGCTCTTCTCCAAACCGGGAAGGTACATAGCGTAGGAGAAGGGCTCTACTTCGGCGCAGGCCCGCGAACAACCTGTACAAAATCGTTGATGCGTATGTGCTTGGCGAATGCTGCCTTCACCTGATCGGCGTCGATTTCAAAATACCGCTTGGCGGCAATGATCGGCTCGTCCAGCGGCAGCCCGATTTGCGCCCGCGCCAGCAGGCCGCCCGCCACCGCATCTTCGCTCGATTCGCTCAAAGGAATCTGCCGCAAGAGCAGCGCCTTGGCCTGATGTAACTCGGCAGCCGATACATCCTGGGTGCGCATCTGCTCCAGATCGCGCTCAATCAGCGCCCGCGCCTTGGAGACGTTCCCGGGATCGCATCCATAATTCACCGCGTAGCTAGACCGGGTCTTCGATGCCTGCAACCCCGCGTTCACGAAATAGACGTAGCCTGCGACTTGCCGCAGATCGTGATACAGGCGTGTGGCGTAGAAGCCGCCTCCCAGCACGTGATCGCCTACCTGCAACGTATAGTAATCGGGATCGAAACGGTTGATGTTGAGCTGTTCGGCCAGCGTGACCGTGTCCTGAACCGCTTCGGGATCGGGCACGTCCACTGCCGACGCCTTGTTGACGGGAACCGGAGCAAGCGTGGTGTTGGGCTTTGGCCCTACGGCTTTCCATGCCCCAAACCACTTCTCGATCACCGCCTTGGCCGCCTCGGGGCTGACGTCACCGATCACCACAATGGTGGTTAGATCGGGCCGGATGGTGTCGGCGTGGTATTTCTTCACATCCGCAAGGCTTACGGTCGCCAGGCTGGCCGGAGTTGTCTCCCGCAGCACCGGATCGCCCACCGGCAACAATGCCATGTCGAGCGCGCGCGAGGTGCGGTAGCCCGGACTCTTAAGATTCCCGGCCACGAACTGGATGTTTTGGCGCTTCACCACCGCAAAGGCCGGCGCAGGCAGCGCGGGATGCAATTCGTTGTCGGCCAGCAGCTGGACGCCGCGCGAGAAGTTGTCCTTGAGCACTTGCAATGAGAAGCTGAACCCCGCGCTCTCGTTCGCCGCAATGTCGTCCAACGCCTTCTGAAACGCCAGCCGGTCCAGCGTCTGGGTGCCGTAGGAGAAGAGATCCCCCAGCAGGCTCGAGACGCCCTCCTGATTCTTCGGCGTCTGCAGATCGCCGTTGTGCTTGACCGATCCAATCACGGAGATGGTTGGACTCGTGTGATCGGTCTTCACGATCAAGCGAATGCCATTGGGCAGCTTGGTGTCGGAGACGGTAATGTAATCGGCTGGAACCTTGAGCTGAGCCAGAGCAGCCGCCGCCCAGGTGGGCAACGTCACCGGCTTGGTCGGCGCGGTCGTCACTTTCTCTTGTCCGCCGAAGCCCTTGGAGGCGACCGGCTTGCCCGTGGGCACCGGCTTCAGAACGGCGGTAATGGAGTTGTTCTCCAACAGATACTTCTTGGCCACGCGGTTTACATCCGCCAAAGTGACCTTCTTGATGGCTTCAACATCCTGGTCAGGCGAGGTGCGGCCCTCCGCGGCCAGAGCGCTGGACCATACATCGGTCAGGCCTGGTATGGAGTTGCGCTGGAACTCGGCTGCGGCGACCTCGCTGCGCTTGGCTGCCGCCACCAGATCTTCCGGCACTCCCTTTTCGGCATAGTTCTCCAGAATCTGCCGCATCTCCTTGACAGCTCCGGCGGGGTCGGCTCCTGTCGGCAGGGCGACCACTCCATAGCCCACGCTGGCTTTGCGGTAGCTCTCGGCAAAGCCGAATTCCGCCGCCAGCGCCTTGCCCGCCGGCACCATGGCATACAAATCGCCGCGCTGGCTGGCCAGAACGTCGGCAAGAATCTGCGACGCTGCATAGTCGGGGGAATCCGTTCCCGGGAACCGGTAGGCGATGTAGCCGAGAACATAAGGCAGGTTGCTGTCCAGCGTGAAGCTCTCCGATTTGACGGGCTTCAGATCGACCGCGGGGCGCGCCGGCAGCGGATGATTGGGAATGCCGCCGAAGATCTTCTTGATCTTATCCATAGTCGCGGCCGCATCGATGTCGCCGACGACCACCAGGATCGCGTTCCCCGGCGTATACCACTTTTGATAGAACTCATGCAGCATGGTGCCCGTGGTGGCGTCAAAGGAAGCTTTGGTGCCCAGCGGGTCGTGCGCATACGGGGTGCCGACGAACATGTCGGCGTTCAGCCGGTCGATGAACTTATAGGTTGGATTGGAGAGATCGCGGGCCACCTCCTGCTCGATGGCTCCCTTTTCCTGCGCCCACTGCTGCTCCGAGTCCTCCACGCCGCGCAGGCAAGCCGCCTGGGCTTCCAGCGCCACATCCAGGTCCCCCACTGGAACGGTCGTGAAGTATTGCGTGATGTTCTGCTGGGTGTCCGCGTTGTCCTGACCGCCGAGAAGCGCATAGATGGCAGCGGTTTGATCGGCGGACATGCCAGTGCAGCCGCGGAAGGCCATGTGCTCTTGCGCATGCGCCATGCCTGGAAAGCCGGCCGGGGTCTCGTTGCCGCCCACCATAAAATTCATCTGTACGGTAGCCACGGGCGCCAGCTTGTTCTCGATAAGCACCACCTGCAGGCCATTGGGCAGCGTGGCGCGCGTCACCGCGTGCGCCGTCTGCGCAAAGGCGGGAACCACCGGGACAAGGCACGCGGCCATAATGCACGCCGGGAGGCACACCGGCGACAGCAGTCGTTTAAAATTCACTTGATCTCTCCAAAAGATCTTCATCGCTCATTCTAGATGAGCCATCGAAATTCCCGGGCGGAAGCCGGCGAAATGGTACCTTGGGAATCGTGAGATTTCGTTTTAGCCGTGTTCTTGCCTGCCTGTGGCTGGCCGGATCGTTGTGCGCAATCGCTCCGGCGCAATCGATTGCTGCCTCTATCCCCGCTCCCCCGCCCGATAAGTCGACCTTCGCCCAGCCCATCCCTGCCAACCGCGGCGCGGCGGCGCTGGAGGAAAGCCTCCGCAAGCTGAGAACCCGCGCCAGCCTGATCATGATCACGGCGCATCCCGACGACGAGGATGGCGGCCTGCTGGCCTATGAAAGCCGCTATGCCGGAGCCGATACCTCGCTGCTCACCCTGAACCGCGGCGAAGGCGGCCAGAATGTGATGTCGGCGAATTACTGGGACGAGCTGGGGCTGCTGCGCACCGAGGAGTTGCTGACCGCCGATCGCTACTATGGCGTTCATCAGTATTGGACCCGCGTCGCCGACTTCGGTTTTTCCAAGAGCCTGGACGAATCGCTCCAGACCTGGGGCCATGACCGCGTGCTCTATGACGTGGTGCGGGTGATCCGCATGACCAGGCCGCTGGTAGTCACCTCGGTCTTTGCCGGCAACGTCTCCGACGGCCACGGTCAGCATCAGGTTGCCGGCGAGATGGCGCAGGAGGCCTTTCGCGCCGCTGGCGATCCGAAGGTCTTTCCCGACCAGATTCGCGCCGGGCTGCGTCCCTGGTCTCCGCTGCGGGTCTATGCGCGGGTGCCCTTCGCGCGCATCTCTTCCCGCGGCATTTACGATTCCGCCACCGGACTGTGGGCCCCGGCCCGCTTTCGCAACTATGTAAAGAACGCCTGGATCGAGGGAAAGCCTTCCGCCACGCTGATGATTCCCGAAGGGCAATACGATCCCGTCATCGGACTCTCCTATTTACAACTCGCGCGTGAAGGGTGGAGCGAGCAGAAGTCTCAGAACGGCGGCGGGGGGCTGCCGCTCCCCGGCCCCGCCAGCACTCCTTATCATCTCTATGCATCGCTCAACCCCGCGCCGGCGGCGCAAGCGAATTTCTTCGACGGCATTGACGTCTCGCTGGAAGGCATTGCCGACGAAGCCCCCGCAGCCGATCAGGCGCAATGGCGCTCCCGCCTGGCCCCCCTCAGCGCAACGGTAGACAAGGCGTGGAATGCCTTCACCGCCAGCCAGCCCTGGACAATCGCTCCCATGCTGGCCGATGGGCTCGCGCAGACCAACCGATTGCTCGCCGAGCTGGCCCAGAGCCACTTGCCGGACGCCGCCCGCTACAACATGACCTTTGAGCTGACCGTGAAGCAGCGGCAATTCAACCAGGCGCTGATTGAGGCGCTGGGGCTGAATGTTGTGGGGCTCGCAGGACCCCAGCCGAACTCGCGATTCGGCGGTGGCGGCGGCAATGCGGAGTCATTCCAGATAGCGATCCCCGGCCAGCAGTTTGAAGTCGCCATTCACATCGCGGACCAGGGCAAAGAGCCGGTTCTGCTCCATGGAGCCACGCTGGACCCCAGCGGCTCCAATAGCGACAAGGCCGCCGGCCCAAGCTGGAAGTTGGTGCCGCAGGAGGACTCGGCGAACGCGGGCGGCGCCGGCATCCTCATCGCCCCAGGCCAGACGCTGACCCTTCCCTTCTCCGTAACCGTTCCGCCGCACGCCGCCTTCACCCGGCCCTACTTCAGCCGGCCGACGGTGGAGCAGTCGTATTACGACATCAACGATTCGAAGTATCTGAATCTGTCCACGTCTCCCTACCCTCTGACGGCGCGGTTGACGTTCGAATATCACGGCGTCGAGCTGCACACTGCAAATGTCGTGCAGACCAGCCATCGCGTCTCTGGGCAGGGCGCCATTCTGCAACCGCTGTTGACCGGCCCCGCCATCTCTCTCTGGCTCTCGCCCGATGCCGGCATTGTGCCGCTGAATAGCACCGCGCTGCATCTGGAGGTGACGCTCCACAATTACGTCAAGGGCCCGGCAAAGGGCACGCTTCATTTGCAGCTCCCTACGGGCTGGACTTCAAATCCCCAGGTTGCGGAGTGGGCCGCCGAGCACAGCGGCGACGAGCAAACCATCGCTTTTGACATTCATCCCCAAGGCGTCCGCGCCCAGCATTACACGATCAAAGCTGTCGCCGACTACCAGGGCCAGTCCTACTCCCAGGGCCTGCAGATGTTGGGGTACCGCGGCCTGCGGCCCTATCCCTACTATCGCGCGGCCACCTACCGTACCACCGGCGTGAATGTCAGGGTGCCCAGCGGACTGAAGGTCGGCTACATCATGGGCAGCGGAGACGAGGTGCCCAGTTCTCTCGAAGACCTGGGGATCCATGTCAGCCTTCTCTCTCCGCAGGACCTGGAGACGGGAAACCTCTCCGGCTACGACGTAATCGTGGTCGGGATACGCGCCTATGCGGTGAGGCCGGAGCTGGCCACGGAGAATGGCCGTCTGCTCGATTACGTAAAGAACGGCGGCGTGCTGCTGGTGCAGTACCAGACGCCGGAGTTCGACCACAATTACGGGCCCTATCCGCTCTCCCTGGGCCGATCCCCGGAAAAGGTTGTCGAGGAACACGCCCCGGTCATCTATAGCGCGGCAGACCCGCTCTTTGCCTGGCCCAACAAGATCGATCAGGCCGACTTCACCGGCTGGGTGGAGGAATGGGGACACGATTTCCTGACCCACTGGGACCCCAAATATGTCGCCCCCACTGAGGTTCACGACCAAGGCCAGCAGCCGCAGCACGGTGGCCTGGTTTATGCACGCTACGGGCGCGGTCTCTATGTGTACACGGCCTTTGCCTTTTACCGGCAATTGCCGGAAGGGGTCCCTGGAGCCTTTCGCATCTTTGCCAATCTTCTCAGCCTGAGCAAGAATCCTGCCTTTGCGGCCAAGTAGCGGGTAACCCCATCCCGGCGGCGGGCATCTCTCCCGTGATAAGGAGAAACGCTCTATGGTGGACGTTGGACACACTCCCGATGAAAATCTGACCAAGAAGCCCGATATCGAGCACAAATCCGCGAAGGAGAGCACCGTCGAATGGAATGCGAACAAGGCGGCCAAGCGCGGCCAGGAGCGCCAGAAGAAATACGATCAGGAGCACGACATCTTTAAGGAATAGAGCATTCGCATCCATCTGACACTGGGAGGACCGCGGGTCGAACGCGCCTGCCCGATGCTATGATGAGAGCGTGCCGGGGCCTACGCGACGCAACCCCGCGAACCCCGCCAGGTCCGGAAGGACGCAACGGTAACGGGCTCGTGCGTGCGCAGTAGGTTTCCCGGTACAAAATTCCCTGCAACTCCCCCGTTCAGAATCCAACAGGTCTGCCTTGGCTTTTCTTTCTGTCATTCCCGTAAGGGAATCTGCTTTCCTT
>JANWJB010000142.1 GCA_025449575.1 Acidobacteriaceae bacterium | reverse complement strand
GAGAGCGACTGGATCTGGCGCGTAGCCGAAAGCCCACGCACCGCCTCGCGGATACGGGAGCGAGAGACCAGGGGGGAGAGAAAGATCTCAATCTCCTCACTGGATGCGGCATAGACCGATTGCAGATAGGTGGAGACGAGCAGAGAGATCGCTGTGACCTGTGAAGTTCCGCTCCCCGTCGCCAATGCCTTGGCGTGCCGGTGTTTGAGCAGCTCCCATACCGCGGGCTTGCCGCCCGTCTGCAGTACGGGAATCGCGCGCAGGCGTTGCCACAGCTCGTCCAAAGCGCGCAGGACGGCTGACTCGGTAAGCTCGCGGCCCAAGGTCTCACGCGCCGCCGCCGCAGTCATCGGTCCGGACCGCTCCAGCAGCGACCACAGGTCGAGGATCAGCGGCGAGACATGACGTCCGCCCGCGCTCGCTGGGGGCTGCTTCCAATCGCGGTCTCCCCGCAGCGCAGCGACAAAAGGCAGTATCTCCGCTTGTGCCAGGAAGTCGGGCTGCTCCCCTGCGCCGCCGAGCAGGTTCAGCGGAATTACCGCGCCCGACCCGATCAAGCCGGCCAATAGATCGCTCGCTCGTTCGGCGGCCGCCAGCGGAGGAGTCGCATTGGCCTCTCCCTCGACCGCCTCCACGAAGGACGGCCCCGGAGCCGGCAACTGTGCCCGCCGGGGAAGGAAGAGGCTCAGTGGGTGACGATCGATCCAGGCGCGTACGTCGTCAGAAGCCAGAAGAGGATTCTTGTTCTGGCGCCAATGCTCGCGACGCGCTTCTGTGAGCTGTTCTGCTGTCAAGGGGTGGGTCCTCGCCGGGCAGCAATCTTCCCGGTCCTGTGGAGCTACGTCTTAAAACGGAGAGAACATTTGTTCCGCAGAGATTGCGGACGAAAGCGCTCTAGATCCGGTGAAATGCGCGCAGAATCTCCTTCCAAGAATACCGCAGCGCGATCGGGCGTCCGTGCGGACAACTTGTAGGGTGGTCGGTTTTAGCCAACTCGGCGAGCAGCCATTCCATGCGGGCGGGTTCCAACGGCGTATTGACCTTGATTGCAGCGTGGCAGGCGATCGAGGCGGCGATGCGGGTCCGCGCCAGTTCCAGGTTCTGCGCCTGTTCCTCGCGGCCACCCTGTTCGAACACCTCGATCAGCATCCGTTCCAATTCGCGGCCTTCCAATCCGGCGGGTGCGGCCTTCACGGCGATGGTGCGCGGACCGAAGAGCTCGGCTTCAAATCCATTCCTCTCCAGCTCGCCCGCGATGCTGGCAAAGGCGACCATTTGTGCCGGCAGCAGATCGAGGAGCATGGGCATCAACAGCCGCTGCCGCTCCACCTGCTCCACCTTGCGCTCCCGCAGCACACGCTCGAAGAGCACGCGCTCGTGAGCGACGTGCTGATCGATAATCCAAAGGCCCTCTTCATTGACGGCCAGAATAAAAGACTCGCGCAGTTGACCCAGCGGCTTTAGGGAAGCAAGCCCTTGCAGTGTCGGCTCCCCGTCTTCGGTTGGCGCACCAGCGGAAAACGTTTCGCGGCCAGCTTGCGGGTCTGCCCCACAGGGGCCGTTCCCTGAAGCGCCGAAAGATGCATTGTTCAGATGCCCGGCGGCCATAGAAGCAAGCGGCGCAAGCCCCTCTCCGCCGTCCCGACCTTCGTCATTCGTCTGCGGGGTCCCTTCGGCACGAGCTGCAGCCGCAAAGGGAAGGCGCGCAGCTTCCGGTGCGATGGGGCGAGGCGTCAGGTGAAACGCATCCGCTTCCTCGACGGAAGGTGCAGATTCGGAGCCTGCAGCGATCCATGCCGGTTGCGTTCCCACATCCGGCCCGGCATTCGCCACGCCGCCGGCCCGGTCGCTGAAGATAGGCGAAAGATCCGGCACTAGTCCCGGAGTGGCGCTGGGCCGGGCGTGCAGCGCATGCAGGAAGCCGGCCGCCGGCCGCGCCAGGGTGAGCTTGTTACGGATGCTGTCCCGAACGAAGTCATGAATGAAGCTGGGCTGGCGGAAGCGGACCTCGGTTTTGGCGGGATGAACGTTTACGTCCACCTCCTCTGGCGGCATCTCCAGAAACAGCAGGACGACCGGGAAGGCGGTGGGCGCCAGGATGTTGCGGTAGGCGTCCCCGACCGCATGGGAGAGCACGCGATCGCGCACCAGGCGCCGGTTGACGAAGGTGTAGACGGAGTTGCGGTTCAGCTTTTCCAGTTCCGGCTTGGAGGCAAATCCGCTCAGCCGCAGGGAGCCGGGCTCCGGCGGCTGGTAGCCGGCATCGCGCTTCCAGGGAGGCGGCTCCGGCAGGCCGGCCCGCTCCAACCCTATCTCAGCCGCTACCGGCAGCAGGTGGTCCAGCGTCTCTTTGCCGAAGATCTGGAAGATGCGGTCAGCCGGTTTTGCCACCGGGGGAGTTATCAGAAGGGCATGCGTCGCCGAGTGCAGCTCGAAATGCTTTTCCGGGTGAGCCAGCGCGTAGTGGGTAACCAGAGCGGTGATGTGCGCCAGCTCGGTGGTCTCCGACTTTAGGAATTTGCGCCGTGCCGGGGTATTGAAGAAGAGATCGCGCACCGCGATGGTGGTTCCGCAGGGAACGCCCGCGTCGTCGCATCGGAGGACCTTGCCGCCGGAGATTTCAATGTGCGTGCCGGCCGCCTCCTGAGCGGCGCGCGTCTCCATTTGCAGGCGTGAAACGGAGGCGATGGAGGGCAGCGCCTCGCCACGAAAACCGAGCGTGGAGATGGAGAGCAGATCGTCGCTGGAGCGCAGTTTGGAGGTGGCGTGGCGCTCAAAGGCGAGCAGCGCATCGTCGCGGACCATGCCTGCTCCATCGTCGGCGACGCGGATCAGTTTGCGGCCGCCACCCTCCGCCTCGATGCGGATGCGGGTTGCCCCGGCGTCGAGCGCGTTCTCCAGCAGCTCCTTAACCACCGAGGCCGGGCGATCAACCACCTCGCCCGCCGCGATCTGGTTGGCAACCTGGTCGGAAAGGATGTGAATGCGCCCCATGACGGCAACCCCGAGAGCGATCTTAGAGCATGAACAGGCGGCGCATCTTAGGAAAGGGAGCGCGCATGCAGCGTGCGCCGTTCGAGCGCACCCTCTTTAGGGAGTCCTTTGGAGCGGGCGTGCTGCGGTTCCTTGGCGGGGCGGGTTTGAGCCGCTTCGGAAATACTGTCGCCCAGTACGTGCAGGCGCAGAAAGTTGGTGGAACCGGATTTCGTGCGGGTGCCGGCGACGATGCCCACGATCTCACGCGCCTTCACGTAGCCACCGCCTTCCAGCAATCGCTCGGCGGTGTCGATCATCTGCTCGGTGGTCGCCAGCTTGTTGCAGTAGAGAGGATGCACGCCCCAGAGCAGAGTCATGCGATGGATCGCTTCCTGCACGCTGCTCAACCCAAAGATCGGCGACTTCGGCCGGTATTTTGAGAGCTGACGCGCAGTGGTGCCCGTCTCGGTAAAGACCGCGATGGCGCTAATGTCCAAGTCTTCGGCGGCATGCGCCATCGATTCGCAGATGGTCTCGGCAATGGAGAGCCGGAGGTGGCCGGCGGGGATATCGCAATCCAGACGGCCGAAGGAACGGGGCCGGGTGAGCAGCTGGCTTTCCGTCTCGATCACGATCTTGGCCATCATCTTGACAGCCTCCACCGGATATTTGCCGGCGGCTGTCTCCGCCGAGAGCATCACGGCGTCGGTTCCGTCGTAGATGGCATTGGCGACATCGCTGGCTTCGGCGCGCGTCGGCCGCGGGTTCTCGATCATCGATTCCAGCATCTGCGTTGCCGTAATCACCGGCTTGCGGTGCTCGCCGGCGCGGCGAATCACATGCTTTTGGATCGCCGGCACCTTCTCCGGCGGCATCTCGACCCCCAAATCTCCTCGGGCGACCATCACGCCATCGGCGGCTTCCAAGATGCTTTCCAGGTGTTCAATCGCTTGCGGCTTCTCCAGCTTGGCGATGATCCATGTCTCCGCGCCCATCTCCGTTAGCTTTTGGCGGACCAAGCGGATGTCCTCGGCGGTGCGGACGAAGGAGACGGCGATTGCATCCACGCCGCTGCGAATCGCGAATTCCAGATCTTGCTCGTCTTTGGCGGTAAGGGATGGAACACGTACCGCTATACCGGGAAGATTGATGCCTTTGTGTTCGCCAAGCATGCCGCCGTTGATGATTTCGCAGTGGACATCGGCGCCGTCGACGGCCTCCACCCGCAGTTCGATCAACCCGTCGGAGAGCAGGATGCGGGCGCCCGGTTCGAGATTTTCCGCCAGGGTAGGAAAGGTGGTTGCAATCAGGTTGGAGGTGCCGGGAACTTCGCGCGGCGTGATGGTGAGCCGCTGGCCGGCCAGTAAGTGTACGGGGAGACGGTTCTTCAATCTTCCGGTGCGAATCTTGGGGCCTTGCAGGTCGCCCAGGATGCAGAGTGGCTTCTTCTCCTCTTCGGAAACCTTGCGAACCATTTGGATCAGCTTCAACTTTTCGGCATGGGTTCCGTGGGAGAAGTTGAGGCGCGCGACGTCCAAACCTGCGCGCACAAGCTGGCGGAATACCGGCTCTTCATTACACGCCGGTCCGAGCGTGGCGACAATTTTGGCGCGCCGCCGCGATTCCGGTTGAGCAGCAGAGCGCGGGTCGGCCGAATCCAAACTCATTCATCCTCCAGGTCTTGCGCAGACGCCTCGTGGCGCAATCTTCAAACTGTGCAATCAAACCATTTTACCCGTTGTTGGGCGAAGGGCTAGGGAGCGAGCGAGGAGACCTCGCGCGCCGGCGCCGGATTACCGCTTGGGACCTCGCGCGGCGCCGGCCGCGGCGGCTTGGGGAAGAATTGGGCGTTGAACTCTGCGCCCATCAGGACAGCTAGCGAGGTCATGTATAGCCAGACGAGGGTGGCGATTAAGGTTCCCAGGGAGCCGTAGACCACCGAATAATCAGAAAAGCGGGTGATGTAGAAGCCATAGACCAGGGTGGTGAGAAACCACATTCCGGCGGCGGCGGCAGCGCCGGGAAGCACATGCATCCAAGCACCGCGACGCGGAGTGCCGAAATGGTAGACCACCGCCAGCAGGCAAATGGTGGTGATCAATGCGACGCTCCAGCGGAAGCTGCGCCACAACAACAGCACATAATCGCCAAGCATGTGGCTGGTGTTGGTAATGATCCAAATCTCGATTTGATGGCCAAACGCTACCAGGATAGTTGCAAGAGCGAGCGGGACCAGGCAGGAAGGAATCAGGGCCACCGCCACCAGGACCTTAATTCGTGCCGGCCATTCGCCTCTTGGTAGGGAATAGGCGCGCCGAAAGCCCTCCATCAGCGAAAGCATGATGCCGGCCGAGGCTAACACGCAGATCACAATGGAAGACACGACGGCTCGGGTGGACCGCATCTTCTGATTTCGGAAATAGGCGTGGAGCATCAGCATCGTGTCGCCGGGCAGAAGGGAGGAGAAGGAGGTGCGCATCTCCGTGCGCAGCGTGAGCGCGCTCGGAGTCAAAGCAAACACGGCGCCGGCAACGATGATGCCGGGGAACAGGCACAGAATCGCGGAGTAGGCCATGGCCTTCGCGATATCGAGAACGTCGTGCTTCGCGGCTGCGACGAAGGCGCGCCGGATTTTTGCCAGTACTCGCCGCATACGATGCCAGTATCTTACTCATCCCGGCATCCCTCGCGGCGGAATTCCGCCTCTATGGCTTCCACACTTCCAGGAAAGCCCTCACTACGGAGGGGGTCAGCTCGTGCATTTTCTCAAACTCGCCATTGCGCATGCTATAAAGCACCTGACCCTGCGCGTCGAGCACGACCAGGGCCGGCACCCCCTTCGTCAGGGGTATGCCGTATCTCGCCGCCATATCCGTATTCTCGTCGTACTGCCCGATGTTGATGGGGACCAGAACATAATTGGCGTTGAGGAGCCGTAGATTGGAGGGATCGTGGAAGTAAATCTCGAGTATGCGGCAATCGGAACACCAATTCCCTCCGAAATCGAGGATGACACGCTTGTGTTGTTGGGCTGCCTCGGTTAATGCTGCCTGCAGGTCGGAGGCCGCGCGCGCGCCGTCGGGATAAATGTCACCGTGCAGATATGAGGTTGCCGGCAAGGGGCTGCCGGCGGGGGCCGGAGCCGGATGGATGGAGTGATGCCGCGTCGACCAGAAAAAACCAAAGAGGATGAGCAGCAGAACGAGAACAAGGATCAATAAGGCGCGAAGCGACGGGATGTAGTCCGTCAGTGCCACATAAATAGGATGACACAAATAGCGCATCTTTCGGGCAATCGAGCATCCGGGTTCCCCAAAGAGGGTCTATTTTGGTGGTATGGAACAAATCTCACCGAGTTTCTAGAATGGGGCTATGCGTCGATTAGGGTGGGTTGCTTCGGCTCTGGCGGTTTTTGCTCTGGCCGGTTTTGCTTGCGGTGAATCGGGTTTCGATCTGACCGGTCCGCCGATGAACATCCGAGTGACCCGGAATGGGCGGACTTTGCCGATTAGTGAAGTGCCTAACTTGGAGAGCGGGGACCGCCTCTGGCTCCGCCCCGATCTTCCCGCAAAACAGGACGCCCACTACTTGCTGGTCGCGGTTTTTCTGCGCGGCGCCACCAATCCGCCGCCGGAGAAGTGGTTTGCGCATGCGGAGACCTGGAACCGCCAGGTCCGCGACGAAGGCATTTATGTGACTGTGCCTCCCGACGCCCAGCAGGCGCTCTTCTTTCTGGCGCCGGAAACCGGCGGTGACTTCGGCACGCTGCGCTCGAATGTACGAGCCAAACCGGGAGCATTTGTGCGCGCCTCCCAGGACCTGAACCAGGCAAGTCTCGATCGCTCCCGTCTGGATGCATACATTCGCGCTGTGACCCGGATCTCAGCCAAAGATCCTGGTTCGCTCAAAGACGCCAGCAAGGTGCTGGCCCGCACCTTGAATATCAAAGTGGACAGCGATTGCTTTCAGAAACCGGAGACTCAGCAGCTCTCCTGCCTGACGCAGGAACAGAACGCGCAAGTGCTCGACGACGGCCACACTGAATCCATGGTGGCCACATTGACCTCCGGCGCCTCGGCTGACCTGATCGGGCAGCTCAGTGCATCGCCTTTGGGTGGTGCGGGAATGTACAGCCCCTATGTCGGCGCCGTCGTCGACGTGGTTCGCATTATGAACAGCTTCCGCACCGCGCAGTACCAATATATTCCGGCGCTCATCCGGGCCAGAGACGATCGGCTTGAGCTGAAGCTGAACAATCCGCCGTCCTTCATGAACCCCAAATCCGTCATCACCGTCGGGTTGCCCACGGTGGGGGCGCCGCAACTGCCTCCCCTGCGGGCCCTCGATTCCAAGCAGGTCTATTGCGCCGGGAACTCTCCGTTGGTGCTGGCGGTGGGGGGAGCCCCGCTGGTCTTCTCCACCTCGCTGGCGCACAATTTTGTGCTGCACATCCCTGCGGAGAAAGGGAAGTTCATCGACCTGCCCGCAAGGGCGGAGGCCGACCGCGGTGGATTTGTGGTGAATGCGCCGGCCGAGGAGATCGCAAGCATGGATCCCGAAGCCACCGGTATCCTGCGTGGCTACTGGGGATTCGATGCCTTCGATGGTCCCAGCTTCCAGCTGCAGAGATCGCGGAGCGAGCACTGGGAGGTGCCGGAGAGCGACAAAGGCGCGCTGATTGTTGGTCGAGAGGATACTCTGCATCTACAGGCGCCCGAATCCGCCTGCGTGGATAAAGTTTCGCTTGAGGAGAAGCCGGGAAAAATCTTGCCCGCCACGTACAAAGCGGTGAAGCCGGGGGTGCTTGAGGTCACGGTTCCGATGCAAAAGGCTGCGCCGGGCAAGATGACTTTGCTGGTAAGCCAGACGGGCCTGAGCGCGCCTGACCGCGTGCCTGTGCAGGCCTATGCTCAAGCCGCGCATCTAGTAGGCTTTACCATTCACGCCGGCGATGCCAACGGCGTTCTGGTGGGCACCAGGTTGGATCAGGTGCTCAAGATGGATTTCCGTGGGGAGGCCTTCGTCCCCGCTGGGCTAAAGCATGGCGGCGATCAGGATCAGTTGACTTTGACCTCCGTCCCTGCGGCCGGCGCATTGAAGGCCGCCCAGAGCGGGGTGGCCAAGGTGTTGCTCGACGATGGGCGCGAAATGGATCTGTCGGTCACCGTGCAAGCGCCCCGGCCTGTGGTCAAGCTATTGAGCAAGAATGTGGATGCCGGCCAGGCGGCGGTGTCTTCCCCGATCCACCTGGCCAATCAGGAGGAACTGCCACAGGATGGAATGTTGACCTTCGTCCTACAGTCGGCCGCAGCATGGCCGCGCAGCCAGAAGATTGAAGTCGCGACGGAGGACGGCTCCTTCCGTGCTCTCTTGAGCGTCAAGGACGGCAGCCTGACGCTTCAAGACGCGAACACAGTGTTGGCTAGGCTCAATCCATTGAAGAGCTTCGGCCCCTCAGCCTTCGGCCCTCTGCTCTTCCGCCCGATTGACGCAACAGGCACGGAGGGCGACTGGCAGCCATTGGGCAATCTGGTGCGGATACCAGCGCTCAAGGATGTCCATTGCCCGGCAAACCCTCAAAAGCAATGTGTCTTGAATGGGTCCAATCTTTTTTTGCTGGATTCGGTCGCCGCCACATCCGGCTTTTCCTCGGCGGTAACTGTACCGGTGGGTTTCGCCGGCTCCTCACTCGATGTCCCGCGGCCCAATGGCGCGCTGCTGTACATCAAGCTGCGAGACGACCCGAGCGCTGTGAATACCGTCGCCCTTCCGGTGTTTCCCGAGTAAGGCCCAGGAGGATTGACCGTTCCAAGCCAAGCATTCCGTGCCGAGCGCTCTCTGCCAACCATGGTTGCTGGTTTCAACCGCGTTCGGCAGAAGCCGAAGGGAAAATAGCACGCCGGATTCACGATAGGTGTACCCCGAGGCAGATGCACCATACGCGGCCTTTCCGTTAAGTCTTCGGCGACACCGCGGCGCTCATGCTGACGGTAGCAAGCCCAAGGCGTCGCCGACCGAGATCGATCTGCGGGCACTCTCCATTCGGAGAGAAATCGAGGCTACGCGCTCGCAGGAACCCGCGAGAGCGCCGCGGCCGTGGATAAGCGTTGTCTTTTGTTTTCCTCTCGCCGTCTCCACGAGCCTGGTGCGAATGATTCCGGGTCGGATCTGGATCATGCACCGGCGCAGTTCCATTTCTTCACGCAACTGCTGAGGGGCGAACGGGCGGCTAGAGTTCCAGCCGCCTATGGATTGTTCGATTGCGGCGGCGGCTCATGCTTTGGGGGCGGTTGACGCTGCTGCTGCTCTGGCTTGGCCTCCTGCTGGCGCTCCGGCGCTTGCCGCTGCTGTTGGGGACGAGCCCCCGGATTTCCTTCCGTTCTTGTATTTCCCTCCCGCCCGGGCTGTGTGCGGGGCTGTGCAGGGCGCTGTTCGTTGGATGGCGCCGCGTTGCGCGAGTGTGAAGGAACGGGAGCCGGCCTTACTCCGTTCGTGGGCCGTGCAGGGCCCGACGGCCCTGCCTGCGGCCTCCCCTGGGGTTGATTGGGCCGAGTGGGCCGGTTCGTGGACCGGGGTTGCGAGGGGGTCGGCCGGGGACCATTCGAAGGGTTTGGTTGCGGCCTCTCCTGGGGTTGATTGGGCCGAGTGGGCCGGTTCGTGGACCGGGGTTGCGAGGGAGCCGGCCGGGGACCATTCGAAGGCCGTGATTGCGGCCTCTCCTGGGGTTGATTGGGCCGAGTGGGCCGGTTCGTGGGAGCACCCGGTCGGTTCGGGCCTCTTGTGGGTCTCGTTGATGGCCGCGATGATCCTGGTCGCCCGGTGCGAATTTCAGGCCGGTTGGAGTAGTTAGGCGGGCGTACCTGGAAGGGACGCCGGGACCTGTAGCGGTTGTACTGTGGTCTCCAGATCTGCCGGTTATAGAGCAGTGCCCGCGTTCTCCAGTTCCATCCCCAATTACCCCAGCCCCAAGGATGGCCAATGCCCCAGCCAAGCCCGATTCCTCCTCCAAAGACAATCAGTCCGGGGGAAAGCCCCACGCCGTTATAGATGATTTCCGGATTGTAAGTCGGTACGTAAACGAACTGTGGATTGGCCGGCAGAATCTCGATGATCGGTCCCTCGGGGGTGTTTTCGAAGCTCACGCGCTGTTGCGGAGTGCTGCGCAGCGCGCCGGAGTTATAGGCCATTTCGCGCAAGTGCTGCACGGAGGCGGTCACCTCGTCCGGATTATCCGCGAAGGCGGCTCCGATGGATGCATAGTCGTCGATGTTCTGCGCCATCATGTCCAGTACCTGGGGGAAATTCACCAGCGCCACGAACGCGGGGTCGAAGCCCTGCGCCTCCGCCGCGTCGGACCGGGCCTGCCCCTGCAGGCCGGAGTTTTGGCGCAGCCAATCGTCCGCATCCAGAATTTCCTGCGGGTTGGTGGAGGCGGTGGTGATCTGCGCCAGCAATGCGTCGGGATAGAGCGCTATCGGAGCCAAAAGCTGATCCAGTTCCTCCGGTGTCGGGACATACGACTGCGCGCGCAGTTTGGCGGCGGGCGCCAAGGCGAACGCCAGGAATGCCAGCAGAGCGGCTCTCATGAAAAAACGGTGACCCATGCTTTCAAATCCTTTTCTAGATCTGGCTGCAAAGACGACACCGGACCGTCCGGTCAAGATTGTTTCCACCTGGAGCCGAATTGCCCCGCCGGGTCCGCAGATGCAGCGACTGCCGCGGCCCTCGGGACTTGAAGATTAGATGCACTCTCGCCGTCGGCGGACGAAAGGCTATTGCTTCTCCCAGATCAACGTCTGGGATGGGTCGCCCTTGGCATTCCCGGTCTGCTTGATCGTCTTGCCGTCGCTGGAGATGGTGTAGACAGCGGAGTAGGTGACAGCGCCGCTGAACCGACGGATCAAGCGGAAGCCCGAAGCTCCGACACGCTCCAGCGCTATGGTCAACGTGGGAGGAACCTGCGGGCCGGTAGGAGCTACTTCTTTGCCGCCATAGACGGCCAGAAATGAAATCTTTTGAGCCGGAAATTTAAAGGAAAGGCCCCCCAGGCCATATGCCGCGATGATCATCTCCTCGGGAGCGCTCTCGGTCACCGCGGTGCTCTCCCAGGAGCCCATCAAGGACGAGGTCAACGACCCTGTAGGCGGGCTGGATGCTGCCGGCGAGCCACCCATTCGCGCTGCCACCGCGCGCGCATAGACCGTCTTGCCGGAATAGGCGCGTCCGTCCGGCCGCATGCCGCTGCGGACCACCGTGAGGCTTCGGCGATCTGGCGAGAGCGTCCAGGTATCGGTGCTCAGCAGTTTGCCCTGAGGGTCGCGATAGACGGTTTTCCAGGTCGTGGAGTTGTCTTGTTGCCAAACGGCTAGGTCACCGGAGGCCATCCGGTATGCCTTCCCGTCCACACGGAAGGAATAGTCCGCTCCATTGGCGGTGAGTTGAACCGCGTTGTTTTCCGCTGGACCGAAGGTGATGACGGCGCCCGTCAGATGGCTCTTTGCCGTATTCAATTTCCAGGTTCCTACAAACGGCCCCTGAGCCACGGCAAGGCTTACCGTTCCGATTAGCATCAGCAAGCAGGTCGTGATGGTGCGTGGTCTCATGTGGTTCTCCCTGGCGGCGCTTAACGAGCAAATTATATAGACGGGCCGGATCTCGCTTCGCCGTTGCGCCTAATGACCGTTTCCATTCGCCGCGGGCTCCGGACTGCGTGGCAGAGAGTGCAGCGAGTCGGGAGCAGTGAGCAGTTTCTCAATGAACGATACCGGTATGGTGGCTTCGGCGACGGCATGGTCCCGGCGATGCTGGATGTGCGCTGAGTCGACCACACTGCGCAAGTCGGCATTGGTCATGCGCGACGGTAGATTGTCTTCGGCGGCGCGCAGAATCGCGACGCACGTAGTCAACGCGTCGGCGGAGGCCGCGGCCGCCGCCGCGTTGGGCGCGAGCTCTTCAACCTTGAGGTGCAGGGCGCCTGCCCAGCGCAGCGACGCGATGAACGTCGTGTCCACCGACAGCGGCACATGGAAGCCGAGAATGGCGATTCCATCGCGCTTCAGCGGCACGCTGAGCTTGCCGATACCCCAGGCGAGCGAAAGCAGGGGCACCTGCGAATAATGCTGCCGCAACAGCGAGGAGCCGGAGAAGGGCAAGGCCGCCGTCCGATAACGGTCCACCATGGAGTGAATCTGCTCGGGGGTAGGTGCATTGGATGCGGCCACAATGTCGTAACCAAGAACGGCCACGCGGACAGTGCGCCGTTGGCTGGGAATTTCGTAAATGGTATGTCCCGCGTATTGCTCCTGTGTTCTGGCCAGCGAGGCGAAATATCGGCTCAGGCGTTTTCCATCCATGTGCCCGATGAAGACTTCCGAGAAGGCGAGCGGCCCATTGGGGCCCAGAGGGTTCTTCATGCGGTGGACGGCGAAGGCGGCCTGATCCAGATCGCGCTCGAATTGGAAGCCCGTAGCGTCGATGAATCGCTGATAGGCCGGGTCGTGCGGCACCGGGTGCTTATCAAAATGGGTATAGGCGCGCAGTGGCCGCAGGTTGAAATAGAGAATGCCGTCGGATTCCGGCAGCAGCCGGGCCGCCTCTGGCGGAGCGTTTTTCCGCAGGAAGGCCGCCAGGGCAAGCAGAAGCAGAATGACCAGGACGATCAATACGGTCGCGTTGGCGCGCCTTCGCATGGGGGATTCTGTGCCCCGGCGCAGTGCAAATGAACCGCGGCGGCAAAAGCCTTTACCGGAGGTTTGCAAGGAAGCGCAAAGCACCGGAAAAGCAACAACGCATCATAGCATCCGCGCCCGGACGCAAGCGGACGTCATCCCGCCCCAGGGGGCTGAAACGCCATTATGGCCGCGGCAAATTGCCGCAAGAGGACCGCTGTGATACTCTCGTTACTCATAACCGGAGTGCAAGGGCTGGACATTCCTCTCTCTTTGTGGCGCCGGAGACTCAGGGTGTTTTGAGCTGGCGTAGCTCAGCCTGGCAGAGCATCTGATTTGTAATCAGACGGTCGGGGGTTCGAATCCCTCCGCCAGCTCCAGAGTGGCCGCTGGCAGTTTTTGCAAGAGTATTTAGGATGTGCGTCTAGGCCGGGAGCGCCGGTCTCGGCGACGCCTCTCACAGCAGCGACTCCCATCACAGGATGTGCACAGGTGGCCGAGCGGTTAATGGCAGCAGACTGTAAATCTGCCGCTCCTTGCGAGCTACGGAGGTTCGAATCCTCCCCTGTGCACCAGGACATGGAAGAGGGCAGAAAGCCGCGGAAAGAAGAATCACCGCAAGAAGAAAACGGCGCGTCCCTGGAAGAACGGGAGAGCCAGGAGGCGCCGGAAGAAGATGCCGGGCCTCGCCGCACCCGCACCCATAAGTGGATCGCGTTGGCGCTGCTTGCGATCCTCGCCGTGCTGGCCTGGACGACGTTGGGTCCAGGCAAAATTCGCTTGGTGGTTTTGGTTTTGCTTGGGGTTTTTGGGTTCAGAATTGTGGCTGCATCTTCCCGCTGATATGGATGAACGTCGGGAAGGGCGGCCTTGTACTATTGGAATAGGCTGATGTAGCTCAGTTGGTAGAGCACTCCCTTGGTAAGGGAGAGGTCACCGGTTCAATCCCGGTCATCAGCTCCAAAAATCAGCTTCTCGTTTCTAGGCTCTTTGCGTTAACCGGCTCTGTGGCGCCGTCAGCAGGATTTCGCGCGGACGCTGCACGGGGAAGGCAACAGAGAGCGAGAGACCGGGAGCTAGAAGCTGCTTTTGACTGTTGCGGGAGTAACTCAGTGGTAGAGTCACAGCCTTCCAAGCTGTTGGTCGCGGGTTCGATTCCCGTCTCCCGCTCCAATCGTTCGATCTGGTGAGCCGTTATGTTTGAGCAAGCATCAATACCGCCCGAGAATCCGGCGCAGTTTGGCGAAGTCAAATCCGCGCTGGAACAGTTGTTCGCAGTGGGACAGGTCGCCGCATATCTGCGGCGGCTGCAGCGCTCCAAAGTGCGGGCGCGGGACTTTGAAGGGGCGCTTCGCCGTGGTCTATTGGGAGAATCGGTGACCCGTGGTTATCAGACGTTAGGCGACGCCGACCGCGGCCAGATTCGTGAACTGTACCTGTCGCTGGTGGAGCGGGTTGCGCCTGAGCTGCGGGCCAAATTTTTAAAAATGTACGCATACTATTGAGACCCCGGATATCTTCCGCGGGTTCTGACGAGAACCTCACGACATAGGCTCCCCGGCGAGGGGAGTGAGGAGAGGACGAGGCATGGCGAAGGAGAAGTTTGACCGGACGAAGCCGCACATCAACGTAGGGACGATAGGGCACATTGATCACGGGAAGACGACGTTGACGGCGGCG
>JANWJB010000141.1 GCA_025449575.1 Acidobacteriaceae bacterium | reverse complement strand
CTTTCCTGAGTTGCCGGGTCTGTTGCACCGAAGAAGGTCGTTCCGAAGCCTTAAAAAACGCGCTGCTATTCGGCCAGGATGCGCGCCCAGAGTTCTTTGATCCCGGCGCCTGTTTTCGCGGAGCAGAGCAGGAGGTCATCTGTTTCCAGGCCTTGCTGCAGCCGCGACACAGCCTTCGCGCGGTCGTTGCCCGACAGCTTATCGGCCTTGGTGCCGACTACGAGAAAACTCCTCTCCATGGCGCGCAGCGCGTCGAGCAGCTGGCGGTCGCTCGATTGCACTGGAATCCTGCTATCGACCAGGCAGATGCACATCTTCAGATTGGGCCGCTGTGCGAGGTAGGGGTTGATGAACGAGGGCCATTCTGCGGAGATCGACTTTGACAGCTTGGCGTAGCCGTAGCCTGGCAGATCGGCGAAGAGCAACCGGGGTTCGCGGGCTGAGGGAGAAGGCAGCAGAGCGAAGAAGTTGATCGCGCGGGTGCGCCCGGGCGAGGAGGAGATCTTCGCCGCTTTCTCACCCAGAAGCGCATTGATCAAGCTGGATTTTCCCACGTTGGAGCGGCCCAGGAAGGCGAATTCCGGAGCGGCAGGAGCAGGGAATTGCCCCTCCGCCATCGCCGACAGCAAGAATTTAGTGGTCAGACCTGGTCTCATAAGGTCGATCTATCTTCCCTCATCTTTGAGGGGCAGAGGAAAGTTTTGGCAGCGCAGCGAGGGCCCGGCACTGTGACCTGAGAGCCCTGCTTGCGGATGCAGGACTCTCAGGGTTTCGATATTGCATCCAGGAAAATGCGGGAAATTCCACGCGATTGGGCCGGTGATGCAAAGTGCTCGGCACTCTGCTCCAGCGTTATCGCAGGGGACGCGAACCCACACTGGACCCGACTAATGAGCGCGCGGCTGGTCGCTATTGGCCGGCGGCGGTGCGACGGTTGCCAAAGCCTCCGGCGTCTCCTCGCGCATCTCAGGCAATGGCCCTTCCAGTGCGACTTTCAGCACATCGTCCATCCGGTCGACGAAGTGCAGTTTCATCGCGGTGCGCAGATTATCGGGAAGCTCGGCCACGTCTTTCTGATTCTCCTGCGGCAGGATGGCTTCGAAGATTCCGGCGCGGTGGGCGGCAAGCAGCTTTTCTTTGAGGCCACCGATGGCTAGAACCTTGCCGCGCAGCGTGATCTCTCCAGTCATTGCTATGTCGCGGCGAACCGGCACCTTGGCCAGCGCGCTGGCCAGTGCCGTGGCAATGGTGATGCCCGCCGATGGCCCGTCCTTCGGTATGGCGCCTTCCGGAACGTGAACGTGAATGTCTATGTTGCGGTAGAAATCTCGTGGCAGCCCAAGGTGATGCGAGCGGCTGCGAATGTAGGAGAGGGCGGCCTGCGCCGATTCCTGCATTACATCGCCGAGTTGACCGGTCAGGGTCAGCTTGCCTTTGCCATCCAGCACTTGAACTTCGGTGGAAAGGATGCTTCCGCCCACCTCTGTCCATGCCAGCCCCGTCACCAATCCAACCTCACTGGTTTCGTGTACTTGGGAACTCCGGAATTTGGGCACACCCAAAAACTCGTTGAGATTTTCCGCTGTGATCTCATCCTTATGCTTGGAGCCGTTCTTTACCACACGGCGGGCCACCTTGCGGCAGATGTTGCCGATCTCACGCTCCAAATTCCGTACCCCGGCTTCACGCGTGTAGCTCCGGATCATTTCAGTGAGCGCCCCGTCAGTAAAGACGGCGTTCTTCTCGTCCAGGCCGGTGTTCTCGCGCTGTTTCCTTACCAGGTATTGCTTTGCAATTTCGAGTTTTTCGGCTTCCGTGTAGCCATGAAGCCGCAGAATCTCCATGCGATCCTGGAGCGCCGCCGGAATGGTGTGCAGTACATTCGCGGTTGCCACAAAGAGCACCTGAGAGAGGTCGTATTCGACATCAAGATAGTGATCCTGGAAGGCGGTGTTCTGCTCCGGGTCGAGTACTTCCAGCAGCGCCGAGGCCGGATCTCCGCGAAAATCGGAGGCCATCTTGTCCACCTCATCCAGCATGAAAACCGGGTTTTTGGTTCCCGCTTTTTTCATGGACTGAATAATCTGCCCGGGGAGCGCACCTATGTAAGTCCGCCGGTGGCCGCGAATCTCGGCTTCATCGCGCACTCCGCCAAGAGACAAGCGCACGAACTTTCTCCCCGTCGCCTTGGCAATCGACATGCCCAGCGAGGTTTTGCCGACGCCCGGAGCGCCAACGAAGCAGAGGATTGAGCCTTTGGGGTTTTTGACCAACTGCCGTACGGCCAGAAATTCCAAAATGCGTTCCTTGATCTTCTCCAATCCGTAGTGATCGGCGTTGAGCACCTTCTCGGCGTGATCGATGCTGCGCGTCTCCTTGCTCTTCTTCTTCCAGGGCACAGCCAACAGCCAATCCAGATAGTTGCGAGAGACGGTGGACTCCGCCGACATGGGAGGCATCGCCTCCAGTTTTTTCAGCTCCTGGGTGGCCTTCTCGAAAACGTCCTTGGGCATGCCGGCCGTCTCGATTTTCTTGCGCAGTTCGTCGAACTCGCTCTTCTCGCCCCTCCCCAGCTCTTTCTGAATCGCTTTGATTTTCTCGTTGAGGTAATACTCTTTCTGCGCACGCTCCATTTGCCGCTTGACCCGGCTCTGGATGCTGCGGTCCATGTTCAACTTTTCAATCTCCACATCCAGCACATCGGCAACCCGTGTCAGCCTGTCCGCGGGATCGAATATGTCCAACAGTTCCTGCTTCTCTTCGATGGATATTTGGAGATTGGCGGCGATGGTATCGGAGAGCTTAGCCGGTTCGTCCATGCGTACAGCGGCGATCATGGTCTCATAGTTCAGAGACTGCTGCAGTTTGACGTACTGCTCGAAGAGGGAAGTCACCCGCTGCATTGCCTGCTCGATTTGCGGGTTGGTTTCCGGATGTCCCTTGGCCAAGCGCACGGTGGCGACAAAAAAGCCGTCAGAGTCGCTTATCTCTACCGCCTTCGCTCGCTCCAGACCCTCCACCAGCACTTTGATATTTCCGTCCGGCATCTTGACGCTCTGCACAATGTTGCCGATCGTGCCGACGGAATAAATATCGTCAGGCCGCGGCTCATCGATGCCGGCATCGCGCTGGGTGGCAAGAAAAATTTTGCGGTCGCCGGTCAGCGCCTCTTCCAACGCGCGTACGCTGGACTCCCGGCCCACCACAAACGGAGTCATCATGTAGGGGAAGATCACCATGTCCCGGATGGGCATCATGGGGAGTTTGCGAAGATCGCCTTTCTCCCTCGGTTCGCGAGTTTCCTTTGCCTGTGTCACGCGGGTTTCCTTTCGCTGCCGTCTCGTGAGAGACGCGCGGCAAGTGAGGCCAATGCGCTGTCGGCCACTGTTTGAAGCTGTCGAAGCCCCTCTTCTCTACTGTACTGTACTGTGCTCTCTCCCTATTGCGCGCGAAATGACGTTTCTGGGGGAGAAGCAAAGCATATACCTGCCATACTTCGCATCGTGCGGGCTCTACGCTTCTTCGTTTTCGATGCCAGCAGCTCCATTCTATTTCTATTGGTTGCTGAAAAGACCGCTTGGGGCGGGGTCACGATAGGCCTACCCCGAAGCAGATGCACCATACGCGGCATTTCCGTTCAGAAAAGCCGCACCTCGGGCACCACGGTGGGCATAACAATCGTGAATCCGCTTAGCGGACGCATATGGCTCCAGTGAAGCTCAAACTGGGCGGTTTCACTGCCTCTTCAGCGCATTATTGATGCTGCTGCGTTATTAGACGGTCCGGATGTTCACTTCGCTTCAGCAAGGCTGAGGAGCGAATTTCGAATTCGCATGGTTCGGCTTCGCATGGTTCGGCGCGAAACTCGCGCCCGCTCGCGAATGGAATGGTCGGCCGTCCCGTTGAGGTCAGGAGAAGCGCCAGCTAGCCGGCTTTCTCCAGCAGGGTGACGGAAAGATCGCGCTTTTGCACCATCTCAGCGGTGATATCCAGTTCCTTGATCTTCTTGTTGCTGGGGAGGTGATACATCAGATCCAGCATCAATTCTTCAAGGATCATACGCAGCCCGCGAGCGCCCACCTTCCGATGGAGGGCCTCGGTGGCAATGGCCCGGGTCGCATCCTCCGCAAAGAGGAGGCGCACGCCTTCATATTCAAAGAGGCGCTGGTACTGCTTCAGGATGGCGTTGCGAGGCTTGGTGAGAATCTCCACCAGGGCAACTTCATCCAGCTCATCAAGGATGCCCATTACCGGCAGACGGCCTACAAACTCCGGAATCAAGCCGAACTTGATCAGGTCCTGAGGCTCGGCGCGGCGCAGCAACTCCGTGTCACGCTGCGCAGGCGTGCTATTCTCCGGCGCGTCTTTCTCGGAGGTGGCCTTGAACCCCAGCGCTTTCTTGCCTACGCGGCGTCCGATCACCCGCTCCAGACCGACGAAAGCTCCCCCGCAAATAAAGAGGATATTGGTGGTATCGACGGGAGTGAACTCCTGGTGAGGATGCTTCCGTCCACCCTGCGGAGGCACATTGGCCACAGTGCCCTCAAGAATCTTCAGCAGCGCTTGTTGTACGCCCTCTCCAGAGACATCTCGGGTGATCGATGGGTTCTCATCCTTGCGGCCGATCTTATCGATCTCGTCAATATAGATAATGCCGGTCTGCGCGCGCGCCACGTCTCCATCCGCGGCCTGAAGAAGCTTAAGGATGATGTTCTCGACATCTTCCCCTACATAGCCGGCTTCCGTGAGGGTAGTGGCATCGACGATCGCAAAGGGCACGTCGAGCATCTTAGCCAGCGTGTGAGCCAGCAGAGTTTTGCCGCTGCCGGTGGGCCCTACCAGCAGAATGTTGGATTTGGATAGTTCCACGTCGCTGCCGCGCGTCCGGTTCATCTGAATGCGCTTGTAGTGGTTGTAGACGGCGACTGCCAGCTTCTTCTTGGTCTGTTCCTGGCCGATGACGTATTCATCGAGGAAGGCTTTGACTTCCTGCGGCTTGGGCAGGTGCGTGGGCGCAACCCCGGCCGGGGTCTCGCTTCGGTCATCTTCCAAAATGGAGTTGCAGACTGCGACGCACTCATCGCAGATATAGGCGCGCGGGTAGTCGCTGGGCGAAGAAATCAGTTTCGCAACAGCATCCTGCGACTTATGGCAGAACGAACAACGAAGAGTATCGTCATTTCCCCTTGGCGGCTTCATACAACAACTCCTTTGCCTCCACGAACCTCAGGTGCGTGGTCTGTCGATAATCTCATCGACGATTCCGTACTCTTTAGCTTGCTGCGCGTTCATGATGAAATCCCTTTCCACGTCGCGCTCGATGCGTTCCAGCGTCTGCCCCGTATGCTTGGACATTAACTTATTGGTGATCTCGCGGATACGCAGAATCTCGCGGGCGTGGATATCGATATCGGTTGCCTGACCGGAAAGGCCGCCCATGGAGGGCTGGTGGATCAGGATGCGCGAATTAGGCAGCGCAAAACGCTTGCCGGGAGTCCCGCTCATCAGCAGGAATGCCCCCATGCTCGCCGCCTGGCCGATGCAATAGGTCACCACTTTGTTCTTGATGAACTGCATCGTGTCATAGATCGCCAGACCGGCAGTAATCGATCCGCCGGGAGAATTGATATAAAGCTGCAAATCCTTTTCCGGATCCTCGCCGGAGAGAAAGAGCATTTGGGCAATGATCAGGTTGGCGATCTGATCGTCGATCGGCGTTCCCAGAAAAATAATATTGTCGCGGAGCAGCCGGGAATAGATGTCATAGGCGCGCTCGCCCCGGCTCGTTTGCTCGATCACCATCGGTACTAATGCCATGCTCTTCCTTTATCTCGTGAACCGGAGAAGTCTCCGGTTTGATGTGAGTGCGAAACCCTCTGGTGGGACCGGGTAAATCAGTCCGACTTAAGAAGCCATCCGGTCGTACAGCAATGCGCCGGCTTTCTCCCTCCGCAATTGTTCCCGGATTCTAGCGATGCCACCGTTTTCAGTCAAACGCTTGCGCAGTGCCTCAAGAGGTTCCTGCGTCTGGTTCGAAACCGCCTCCAACTCGGTCTCAACCTCCGTTTCCGGCACTTGGACCGCTTCGGCATCCGCAATCCGATCGAGCAGAATCGAGCCTTTGACCTCCGCTGTGGCGGCTTCTCTCTGGCCGTCTCGCAGGCGGTCGAAGTCGAGCTTTCGCATCTCCTCGGTGCGCATCCCCTGCGAAGCCAGCGCTCGCAGGCCGCGATCGAGCCTCAAGTCGATCTGCTGCTGCACCAGCGACTCGGGAACAGGAAACTGATAGCGCTCCGCTAAGGCGTCCACCAAACGGGTGCGTGCTTCGTGTTCCAGACGGCGACGCTTCTCTCTCTGCATATGATCGCGCAGTTCGCGGGCAAAGTCGGCGTAACTCTCGTAATGGCCCAATTCCTTTGCGAAATCATCATTTAGCTCGGGTTGGACCTTGCGCTTGATGCCCTTTACTGTCACGTCGTAGGCGACGGTCTTGCCGGCCAGCCTCTTTTCGCCGAAATCCTCTGGATATGGGACCTCAAATTTCAGCTCTTGACCGGGCTCTGCTCCACGCAGTGCGCCATTGAAGGTCTCGAGGGTGTTCTTTCCACCCACCTCGATAAGAATATCTTCGCCGGCGATCGGCTTCTCCTCCGCCGCAGGCGATAGACTGTCTTGTTTAGATTCATCAGCCACCTCAACGCTTCCATTTTTTTCCGGCGAGACCAGGCCGGAGTAGCTGATTTGTGCGAAGTCGCCATCGGCAAGCGGGCGTTGCTCCGTCACCGGCTCCATTGTGGACCGAGAGTCGCGGATGTGCTCCACCTCCTGCTCAAACTCCGCGTCGCTCAATGTCACGTCCGGCTTTTCTACTCTGACCTCGCCGTATCCCTCCAGGGAAAAGTCGGGCACCACTTCAAAGACCGCCTTGAAGCGCAGCGGCTTGCCCTCTTCGAGCTCCAGATTGAGTACCTGGGGCTGCGAAACCGGCTTCAGATTGCGCTCGGTGATGGCCCGGCGAAATTGCTCGGGCAGAAGCGCCTCGATCACGTCTTGGCGAATCTTCTCTGCGAATCGTCCGCGGATCAGCGATTCCGGCGCCTTGCCGGAGCGGAAGCCGGGTATGCGAGCGGCCGATTGATATCGTTTGGTCACGCTGCGGAAGGCTTTTGAGACTTCCGTCACGGGGACATCAATCTCGACTTCGCGGGTGCACGCCGGATTCAACGTAGGCGCATGGTGATGATGTTCGTGCCCCGTTTCCGCGATTGCAGGGACTGTGTCGCCGTTCGGCGGCAGTTCGCTCGAATGGGAGGTAGGTTCGATGGTGTCAGTCGATGTCAACGTATGCCTTCCGAGATGTGCTTGCTCACAGGGAGCGTGTGCCGGGTGGCCTTCATACGGCTATGGACGGCTGCGTGTGCGCGTTGCCTCTTTCATGGTATGAGGCTTTGTCAGGAGGGTCAAACCTCGCGGGGTGGCAAGTCAAGCACGCCGCCTCACACAAAAGCGGCGGCCTGCCGCTCTTTGGTGGAAGACGCTTACGAATGGGCCAGGGGATTCCTTCCCAAAAAGGGAGCTGCCCCAACCCTACTTTGCCGCAGACTCCGGAGGAATCAGTTCCAGCCGGACTTTCCAGGTCACCGATTGGCCTGGATGAAGCGTCACCATGCCGGTGTCCATCCCCTTCCACTCCGCCCCAAAAGGATCGGCGAAGTTGAACTGCTCTTCGATGACGGCGTAGGACTCCGTTGGCGGCGCATACACCTGTACGGTCTTGATCTCCGGCGATAGCCCATCAAGCTGGATGCCATAGTGCGATGCCGGATCAGTCAAACGCACCTGAACCGCGCCATTGGTCCGGGTGAGGTGAGAGAAGTTGTCATCCAGATAATGATTGTCGAGCGGCGCCCCGTCAGGAGCCTGATAGTCGTAGGCGGTTCCTTTCACGGGCACCAATTTGCCGGTAGGGAAGACGTCGTCATAATTGTTGACCACCGCCAGCATGGAGCCCGGGACGTGGAGCCGCGCCTGCATGCGATCTCCGCTGGGAATAGAGAAGTAGGGATGCCAGCCTATCGCCATGGGCTCGTCTACTGTGCCGACATTCTTCGCGGTGATGGTCGCTTCGATCGAGGGACCGGTCAGCGCAATGGTGAAGTTGAGATCGGTGCTGGAGAGCCAATGGCCGCCAAAGTTGCCGGCGTGGATCACGCCAGTCTCCGTCTGCCCGTCGGGCGTGGTCTCTGTGTGCAGATCTTCGACTTTATCCTCGAGGATCAGCCCGTGCATGGCGTGCCGCCGCGCTCCAGGTTTCTTGCCTTGCCAGTTGGCGGGCAAGGTGAGGGTGTGACCGTGCCAACTGGTGAGGACGCTCTGCCCGTCCGGCGAGAGCTTGCCGATGATGCGATTCGGGTACGGGACGAGAAAAGGTCCCCCGAAAGAGAAGCTTAGGTTGCCATATTGATCTTTTCCCGTGCCTGTGAACTGGCTGGCGGCATCCTGCAACGAGGGGGAAGCCAAGACTGGAATCACGCCTTTGCCGGGCACGTTGGCCGTGATTTGAAAGACGTCCATGCCGCGACCGGGAAAGAGCGTCATAGTGAGAAACTCCGGTTTGCCGCCTCCGGTGGTCGGCTTCCGCTCCAGCTGAACCACATTCTCCCCGCCCACCTGGGGAAGCGCGGCAGCAGCGGGATTCTCGTGCTCGGCGGGCGCCGCCGGACGTTGCTTGCAGCCCAGCGGAAGCGCTGCACAAACCGCGGCGATACAGATCCAACGCAGACTTCCGCCATGCCGTGGCCGCCCAGGTTGCGGCCGGAAGTGCGTCATGGACTCTGTCGTGGGCTCTAGGAAGGGCTGCGTCTGTGCATGCATGCGCGTCTTTTTCATGGCGCACCCATTCTAGAGCAGATCTCGGAACGGTGTGGCCGGGGGGCATCTTCTAAAATTGCCATGTGCCCGCTCCTCCAACGCTGCTCGAAAGGCTGAATACCGAGATCACAGACTGCCAGCGCTGTGCCCGGTTGAGGTGCTACTGCGAGGCGGTGGGACGGGAGAAGCGGCGTGCCTACCGCGAATGGGAATACTGGGCGAAGCCGGTGCCCTCATTCGGCGACCAGCAAGCACGCATTCTCATCCTTGGTCTGGCCCCGGGGGCGCACGGCTCCAATCGCACCGGCCGCCCATTTACGGGCGATGGCTCAGGCGATTTCCTCTATCCGGTGCTGTACGACGCCGGTTTTGCCTCGCAACCCAATGCCGTCTCCAGAGATGACGGTCTGCGGCTCGACGACTGCTGGATCTCCTCTGTCGTCCGGTGCGCGCCGCCGAAGAACAAGCCCGGGATCGGCGAGCTGGCCAACTGCGCCCCCTTTTTAGACCGTGAGATTGCATCGCTGGTCCATTTGAGAGTCATCGTCTGCCTGGGGCGCGTGGCGTTCGAGGGATACTTGAGACATCTGGCGCGCACCGGCGTAATCGGGAAGGGAGCGCCGGGCGGAGAGAAGAAGAGATTTGTCTTCTTCCACGGCGCGGAATATGAGCTGCCGGACCATCGCTCCCTGCTCGCCAGTTTCCACCCCTCGCTGCAGAACACCAATACCGGCAAGCTGACTCGGCCCATGCTGCTGCGCGTCTTCGAGCGGGCCAAGGCGCTGGCCGCGGCAACCTGAGGTAGAGCGCAGGATCCGCTCAATGTTGAGGAGCGTTCGGAGAAGAGAAGAAGTAGTCGGGCGAAACACTGGAGCGGGAGACGGGGATCGAACCCGCAACCAACGGCTTGGGAAGCCGCTACTCTACCATTGAGCTACTCCCGCTCGAACCACACGCGTGCAGGTGTTTCCCACGCCGTGTGCACCGAGTTTACCAAATCCATGCGAGACGCCGGTTTGGTTGTTTCGCCTTCCTGTCGTGTTCGCGAGGATCGCTCTGAAACCGCTCGCATTTTGTATGATTCAGTGCAATGCGCGTCTTTGGATTCCGCCGCCGGCCGGCCATCTTTCTTGCCCTCCTGGCGGGGGCGACGCTCCGGGTCTGGTTCATCCATGCTTTCCCTCAGATCCAGGGCGACGCACTGCTCTATGGCGACATCGCCTCCAACTGGCTGGTCCACGGTGTTTACGGTCTTTCTTCGCGAAACGTTCATGGGGCATGGTCCGTTTCTCCCACCCTGATCCGCTTGCCCGGGTACCCGGCGTTTCTGGCGCTATGCTTCAAGCTTTTCGGTCTGGACACTTACCGCCCTGTCCTTTACCTGCAAGCATCCATCGATCTGGCTACATGCCTGCTTATCGCGGGCTTTGTGCGGCGCCTCTGCTCCCCTCGCGCTGCGATGATCGCGCTCTGGCTGGCGGCGCTTTGTCCATTCACCGCAAACTATGTGGCCATGCCGCTGACCGAGACGCTCTCCATCTTCTGTGTCGCGCTCGGCTTCTATGCGCTGGCGTGCTGGCTGGATTGTCCTGGTTGGCGGACCGCCGCCACGCTGACCTTTGCTTGGAGCTACAGCGCTTTGTTACGGCCCGATGGAGCCCTGTTGGCGGTCGTGCTCTTTCTGGCCATGGTCTTCTATGGCCGGCGTTCGCCGGGACTGGCACGGGCGCTTCGCACTGCCTTGGTGTGCGCCGCGATCTCAATCACGCCTTTTGTTGCATGGGCCTGGAGAAACGCAACCACGTTTCATGTTTTTCAGCCGCTGGCCCCGCGGACGGCCGTCGACCCGGGGGAATTTGCAGCGCCCGGCTTTGAGGCGTGGACCAAGACCTGGATGGCCGATTTCGCTTCCACCTATGAGATCTATTGGAATGTGCCTGGAAATTATGCGGATTTCCATGCTCTGCCTTCCCGTGCCTTCGATTCTGCTGCGCAGTACCGCGAGACCCAGCGTCTCTTCGCCGAATACAACCGCGGGCACCGCCTGACTCCGCAGATGGATGCTGGATTTGCTGCGCTGGCCGCGCAGCGGGAACATGCCCACCCCTGGCGTTCACGGCTGGAACTTCCTTTGCTGCGGCTGGCGGACATGTGGCTGCGCCCGCGGGTGGAGATGCTGAACATCGAACTGCGCTGGTGGCAATACGGCCGGCACCGGGCGGAGACCCGCTTCTCCTTCGCTTACGGCGCACTGAATCTCGCTTTCCTGCTGGCCGCCGCCGCGGGAGCTTTTTGGTGGCCGCGCCTCCGTGGCGCGATGCTGGGGTACCTGATTGTGCGCAGCCTGCTGCTTCTTACCGTGGCGGCGCCGGAACCGCGATACACGCTGGAAGCGTTTCCAATCCTTCTAGCGTTGGCCGCTCACGCTGTCGACCTTGGAACCAGAGCATTTTCGCGGGCCCTCTTCCGTGATGGTCCCGGACGGACGGCGGATGGTGCGGCCTCTGCGGGACTTGCTTCCAGAGAAGGGCTGAGCGCCGGAAGCTGATCGCGGGCAGAAGAAGCGCTGCCGGCCTGGCATTTAGACTCAATATCTGAAAGCCATTACACTAAGCGATTGCACCTGGAAATGGGAGTTTCTCCAGGCTGGAACGCACGCTGCCCAAAGCTTTGTTCGCGATGCACCCTCGGGAGCGTGCGAACTTCCTAGGAGGAAGTTGTTGACACTTGATCGGACCGACCGGCGTCACGCGCCGGCGCAAGCGCCAGTCCTAACGGAAAGACCGAAATCGAACCCGGAGCGAGATGGGGAGCCATCCTTGAAGCAAGGCCAGATGAGATTTGCCGCTCCCGGCCGTGTAAACCTGATCGGCGAGCATACCGACTACAGCGGCGGTCTGGTGATGCCGGCCGCCATCAACCTGCGAACCGTCGCCACTATCGCCCCGCGCAACGATGGAAAGATCGTTCTGCGGTCGGAGAATTTGCCTGGAGAATGCGTCTGCCCGGCGGCCGAGCTGCCTGAAAGACGCAGCAACAACTGGTGTGATTACCCCATCGGAGTGCTGCGAAGCTTGCGGGATGAAGGGGTTCGCCTGGAAGGATTCAATCTTTGCTTTTCAAGTGATCTCCCTTTAGGAGCGGGGCTAAGCTCTTCCGCTTCCATCGAGGTCGCAACCGCTTATGCGGTCCTGGCTCTCTGCGGTCATGCCATGTCAATCCCCGCCATCGCCGCGGCCTGCCGGCGCGCGGAGAACACCTTTGTCGGCGCGCAGAGCGGGATCATGGATCCGTTTATCGCCTGCGCAGGCCGCAAGGATCATGCGATAATGCTCGATTGCCGCTCCCTGGAATATCGCATGCTCCCCATTCCATCCGGCGTGGGGCTGGCCATCGCGAATTCTATGGTGGAGCACTCCAACGCCGGTGGGGAATACAACCTGCGCCGGGCCGAGGCGGACCAGGGCCTCCGCATTCTGCGCGCCTGCCGGCCGCGGATTGAAACTCTGCGTGACGCCACGGAAGCCGATCTGGAAGCCGCGCGAGGCGAGATGCCCGATAATGTTTTTCGCCGCTGCCGCCACATCATCACAGAGAATCGCCGCGTGCGGAGCGCCGCCGCCGCGTTGGAGCGGTCTGATCTTGCCGGTTTCGGCAACCTCATGCGCGAAGCACACCGCAGCATCCGCGACGACTTCGAGGCCAGTTCGAGCGAATTGGACCTCCTGGTAGAGATTGCCTCCCATCTCCCGGGTTGCTACGCCTCCCGTATGACGGGCGGCGGTTTCGGGGGCTGCACCGTCAACCTGATCGATGTATCTCAGGCTGAAGCCTTCTGCGATGCGCTTCGCCAACGATACCGCGAGGCCACCGGAATCGTTACCGAGATCTATCTTTGCCGCGCCTCCGATGGCGCCGGGCCGGTGCTTTGATCAAGCGGCACTTTGCGCGAAGCGATCTCACCGCTCGTTTTGCCTGGAAGTTTTCCACCGCACACTCGAAATTCGGGCTTTCCTCACGTCTACTGAGGGCGCATAATCGAAGGTAGAGCGGTACTCCCCAATAGATGCACCAGGAAAGAGAGCTTGTATCCGATCTCTGCCCTGGACGGCTGCTCTACTTGCATTCTGGATTGTGAGCATAGCCATCAGGAGCGCCACTCGAAGCAGCGAGCCTGTGAAGCAGCAGGCTCTTGGCACGGTTCCCACCCTCAGCGCCCCAACTGGGAGGTGCGCATGGTTTCCGAATGCATGAATCCGGACTGCCGCCAGAAGCTTCATTATCTGAGGAGCGGCAGGGTCGTACGCGTAGTTCACTGCGGTGGTGAGCAAACGATTGTCGAACACTTCTGGCTCTGCGGAGCATGTCTGCAGAGATTTGACTTCCGCTTTGCCGGCCAAGACCACGTCTCGCTCATGCGACGACGCTTGCCAGCCCCGGTCGAAGCGCATGCTCTGACGCTGACTCTGGTGGCGTAGGGCGCTTTTCGCCTTCTTGTAGACAGGACTGCGCTCGCGAGAGCGGCCGCATCTCGTTAAAGGGGCTGCGTTTCAAATCCCGTTTTTGTTCTGCGCTCAAGGTGAGAACTTTAGGCCGGCCGTGCATGCTTTTTCCATGCTTTTTCCTCAAGCGGCCGCCGTTCTGCACATCCCGGTCTCCTTGCTTGGGTGCTCTAAAATGAACTCATCCCCATGGCAGAATTCACCCACCTGCACCTGCATACCGATTACTCTCTGCTGGATGGAGCTTGCGACGTCGATAAGCTGGCGGCTCGCGTCGAGAGCGTCGGCCAGAAAGCCGTGGCCATCACCGACCATGGCAACATCTACGGCGCGGTGCATTTCTTTACTGCCGCCAAGGCGAAAGGCATCAAGCCCATTCTCGGTTGCGAGCTGTATGTATGCCGCCAGGAGGATCATCGTGCAGCCCCTGAGGGGGCCGGAGAAGGCAAGGGGTACCACCACCTGCTTGTGCTGGCGGAAAACGAGGAGGGCTACCGCAATCTGGTGCGCATCACCTCGGAGGCTTCTCTCCACGGCTTCTACCGCAAACCGAGGATAAGCAAGAAGTTTTTGGCCTCGCATGCCAAGGGCCTGATCGGGTTCTCCGGTTGTCTGGCCGGGGAAGTCTGCGACAACCTGGTGGCGGGCCGCTACGACGCGGCGCGCGCGACCGCCGGCCAGTACCAGGACATCTTCGGGCGAGGCAATTTCTTCCTCGAAATTCAGGACCAGGGATTGGAACTGGAGAAGAAGATTCACGCCGATCTTTTCCGCCTGGAGAGGGAACTGGACATCCCCTTAGTCGCGACCAACGATAGCCACTATCTCTGCGAAGACGATCATCACGCACACGAGGTGCTGCTCTGCGTGCAGACCGCGGCCTCCATCCATGACCCCAAGCGCTTCAAATTCGACAGCGACCAATTTTATGTGAAGACCGCGGAGGAGATGGAGCGGCTCTTTCCCCACGCGCCTGAGGTGGTCGCCCGCACCATGCAATTTGCCGAGCGCTGCTCGCTGAAGCTGAGCAAGGTTGACAATCCCTTTCCGGAATTTGCGGTTCCGCCCGGGCACACCATCGACAGCTACTTCGAGGAGGTTTGCCGGAAGGGCCTGAAGAAGCGCCTCGAAACAGCGGTCCGCAACCTCGAAATCCGCGGAGTGCTGCGCACGCCTGTTCACGAATACGAATCCCGGCTGAACTTCGAAATTGGCATTATCAAGCAGATGAAGTACTCCGGGTACTTCCTCATCGTGTGGGACTTCATCAAGTACGCTCGCGATCACGGCATTCCCGTTGGCCCCGGCAGAGGGTCCGCGACCGGCTCGCTGGTTGCCTATGCCATGGAGATCACCAACATCGATCCCATGCAGAACGTCTTGCTCTTCGAGCGTTTTCTCAATCCCGAGCGCGTGACCATGCCCGACATCGACGTGGATTTTTGCCAGAACCGCCGGGGCGAGGTGATCGAGTACGTTACGCGCAAGTACGGCCGCGAGCAGGTCGCGCAGATCGTCACTTTCAATACCATGGCGGCGCGAGCGGCGATCAAGGACGTGGGCCGCGCACTCGACCTGCCGTATGGAGAGGTGGACCGCATCGCCAAGATGGTGCCGGCGGGCGCCGGGGTCACACTGGACGGGGCTTTGCACGATTCGCCGCAATTGCAGGAGGCCTACGGGAAAGAGCCTCAGATCAAGGAACTGATCGATACCGCGAAAAAGCTGGAGGGCCTGATCCGCGGCGCCGGTGTGCATGCCTCGGCCGTGGTGATCGCGCCGCGACCGCTCACAGAATTGGTGCCGCTCAACCGCACCAAGAATGAGGAAATCGTGACCGCCTATGACATGAAGGCGGTGGAAAAAATGGGCCTGCTCAAGATGGACTTCCTTGGGTTGGCCACGCTGACGGTGATCACCGATTGCCTGAAGCTGATCGAGCAGACGCGCGGGGAAGAGCTGGATATCGAAATGGTTCCGCTCGACGATCCGGAGACGATGAAGCGCGTTTTTCATACGGCGCTCACGTCGGGCGTCTTCCAGTTTGAATCGCCGGGTATGCGGGACATTCTGCGGCGCTACAAACCCGATACCGTGGAGGACCTGACCGCCCTCAACGCGCTCTACCGCCCCGGTCCCATGGATATGATCGACGATTTCATCGAGCGCAAATGGGGCCGGCGCAAGGTCGAGTTCCTGGTGCCGGAGATGGAAGGAATTCTGAAGGACTCCTATGGCGTGATTGTCTATCAGGAACAAGTGATGCGGATCGCTAACGTTCTCGCCAGCTATTCGCTGGGCGAGGCGGACTTGTTGCGGCGGGCGATGGGAAAGAAAGATCCCGAAGCCATGGCCAAACAACGCGACCGGTTCATGATCGGCGCGGCGGCGCTGGGGCATCCCAAGACAGCCACGGCGGAGATCTTCGATCAGATGGAGAAGTTCTCGGGCTATGGTTTCAACAAGTCGCACTCTGCCGCCTACGCGCTGGTGGCGTATCACACGGCGTATTTGAAAACTCACTACCCGGTTGAGTTCATGGCGGCGCTGCTAACCTCGGAAACCTCCAAGCCGGAGAACGTAGTCAAGTACATCAAGGAATGCCGGGAGATGGGCATCGCGGTGGAACCGCCCGATGTCCAGGTTTCCCAAGCCAACTTCACTCCGAATGGAGACGCGATCCGTTTTGGCCTGGCCGCGATCAAGAATGTGGGTAGAAACGCGATCGACTCTATTCTCACGGCGCGTTCCCCAAGCGACGCCCAGAGCCGGGGTTTTTCGTCCTTCTGGGAGTTTTGCCAGAAGGTCGATCTGCGCTTGATGAACAAGCGGGTGCTGGAATCGCTGATCAAGAGCGGCGCGGCCGACTGCTTCGGAACCAGGGCGCAGCTCATGGCCGCCGTGGACAAAGCAATGGAACGGGCGCAGAAGACACAGCGCGATCTGGCCGCCGGCCAGCACGGGCTTTTTGCCGGCCTGAGCGGTGTCTTTGACGGCTCCCCGGCGGAGACGATCGCGGGAGACACGCTGCCCAACGTGGCCGATTGGGATGAGAACCAGCGGCTGCAAGCGGAAAAAGAGGTGCTCGGCTTCTTCGTATCCGGCCACCCGCTCGATAAGTACGCCGAGAAGTTGCGCAACTTGAGTGTAGTGGACACGGCGGGCGCTTTGGAGATGCGGCCTGCACCGGGTTCCGGCGGCCGGCGGCGCAACGGCGAAGCGGAGAACACCATTGCCATCGCCGGCGTGATCGCCGGCCTGAAAGTCGGCAAATCGAAGCGTTCCGGCGAGATGTATGCGCAGGCGTCGCTGGAGGATACCGTTGGCAAGATCGATCTGATCTGTTTCTCCAAGGACTATGCGCGCCTGGCGGAGTCTTTGAAGATCGAAGTACCCGTGCTGGTGAAGGGTACGTTGCGTGCCGACGATGAGGAATCCGCGCCCAAACTCTCTGTCGTCAGCATCCAGCCGTTGGAAGACGTCAAGGTCCGCCTGCCGCAGAATGTGCGCATCCGCGTGCCATTGGAGCGCGCCGATGAAGCCACGCTGGGTTCGCTGCGCGACATCATTGTGGACGCGCCCGGGCCGGGCCGGCTCATGATCGACTTGGAACGCAAGGGCGAATACTGCGTGATGCTGGAACCGGATGGATTTTCCGTGGCGGCAGACCGCGGCTTCATCGAGCGCGCGGAGCAACTGCTGGGCCGCGGCGCCGTGCAGGCGTTTGAATAGCACCGCCGCCGCTTGGGCCGCCGGCTCAGGGCGGGCAACACTCGACCCAGGAAACCTGCCGGAACAGATTCTTGCTTTAGGACAAATTTGAATGTGCATTGAATATGACCAGGCCCCCGGCCTCACTCCCGATGACTACATCGGTCTTCTTCACCGTTCCGGACTGGCGGAGCGGCGGCCTGCGACAGATAAAGAACGAATTGGCCGGATGCTGCGCAATGCCGACCTGGTGATCGTTGCACGCGATGCGAAGACCCGGCTTCTGGTCGGCGCTGCGCGTTCTTTGACGGATTTTTCCTATTGCTGCTATCTCTCCGATCTGGCGGTTGATCGCGACTATCAACGACGCGGCATCGGCAGGCGGCTGATTGAGGAAACCAGAAAGGCCGCCGGACCGGAGTCCATGTGCTTGCTAGTCTCGGCGCCCGACGCGGTTCCATTCTATGAGGCCATTGGGATGCCGCGGGCGGGCAATGCATTTCTCTATCGCCGCGACCGCTAGAGCGCTTTCCTTCGAAGAACGGGCGCTCTGTACGGTCTCACCAGTTCTGCGCCGGCGTGCAGCCGTCGAGGATGGGAACGTCCGGCGCCATCGTGTTGATGTCCATGATGGCTTCCTCCAGAAAAATCGGCCCTCAAAAATCTACATGGGTGCGGACGCTAAACATCGCCACGGGGCCGCGATCCTGGTTGTATCCCGGATGAGCGATTAGTTGAACATCAAACGCTGTGTAGAGACCCCGCCAATTGTGGGCGTTGTAGTACGTCTCAAGAATGTCTTCACGGGCGTAGTCCAGGCGGCCATCGCCAAGCAGAAAGCCCAGGCCTCCCAGTGCAAGATATTCCTGGTGGTAGTGCTTAATGGCATTGGAGACGCCAGCAATCCCAACCGTGTCATTCGCCCGCCCCCAGCGGGTTCCGGCCAAATCGCCGCCTAACTCAAAGGTCTGGTCGACTTCGGTATAGGCATAGCTCTCGTGCTGTCCATCATTCCAGCCAAACCGTCCGAAGAGCCGAACGTCCTGCGTCAACTCCTGCTCGAAATTAACCCCAACACCATATTTGACCGTGCTCTGCAGAGGATGGTTCGTGATGGCCGGAACTGCGGTCGGATCACCATGAGCGCGCTCATAGAGAGCCTTTTCAACCTGGATGCGATAATTCCCCATGTTGGCGTGATTGACGTAACCAAGCAGACGGATCGCACCTTTGCGGTCGGCAGTATTAAGGCGTCTGGAGAGCAGCGCGAAAGGCGTTTTCCGGTATTCGATTTCGACGTTTTGACCGCTTGCGTGGCGAAGATTCCACTGAAGATGGACGCCGTTCGCAACCGTCGGCATCAGAGCAATCACATAGCGGGCAGACCAGTCGATGTCGTCATACTCGGTGACGAAGGCGTAGGTATAGCCGCGGGTATCGGCAGCATAGTCCCAGGCCCCGTTGTTATCGACCGTCCAATTCATAAATTGAAGATGCGAGTCGGAACCCGGACCGTTCACGTCCAGGACATCGGGGAGAGACATCTTTCCTGCCGATAGCTCGAAACGTCGCTCCGGGACCTGTATAGCGAGCGAAGAATAGGGGATGCGCTTCCTGTCCGTCAATTTGGAGGTTAGCCCGATGGTCTGATGGATCAAGTAGCGGGAGAGATAGGGCACACGACCAAGATTCGGATTGCGCACCACATCCAGGTTGGTGAAGCCCGCCAGACCCAGAGCCTCTGAGACACCCCGGCCTGCGGCTTCTTCAAGATCGAAGATGGCGTCCGTCTCATAGCGCGGGTTGGAGTTTACCTTAACCCCGGTATAGAGCGTCCCTACCATCGAGGTCTTGTACTCCCCTCGAGCCAGAAGTGAATTCGTCCCTTCATAAGGCGAGTGAAAGGCCGGATGCGACTGAAAAATAATGTTGGCCTGTCCTGCGAGTAGATAACGCGAGCTGTCGTTGTGGGGAAACATGGTCAACGGCGCCCGATACAACTGTGCTTCGTTGGCTCCGCCCGAAAGCATCGAGTTGTCACCGCCCATCGCTTGGGCGACTCCATGGCTGCAAAAAAAAAGGATGATCGAAAGTCTTGCAAGGAATCGCATTCTTACCCCCTCCTTTTACACAGCATTAGCGCAGCATGGGAAGAACGCCAGCAAGGTCAAGCACGTGGTAGACGAGCATCAGCGTCATCACGATGAGATATCCACGAAGGACGAACAGGGACAGGCTCACCGAACGCGTCATGCGCATCCTGCCCAGGCCATCACTGGAACACTTCTTCTCCGCTACATCGTCGAGCGGATGCACAACACGGAATTCGTTCACGTTTGGGGCCGCATGGAACGTTGCCATGTCATTCACCTCATTTCGGAAAGAGATTGGGAAGGATGACCTGCGCCGTCAAAACCAGCGACAGGGCGAAGAGTACGGCGATGATCGTCCAGTTGGTGTAGTTGTTCCATGGCCGGTTGACCCAGCGGTCGCCGAGCAGTTCCCGGTCATTGAGCAGCAGTTGAAGAAAAATGATGGCCGACGGCAGAATCAGCCCCGCGAATACCTGGACGCTGATGATGACTAGTTGCAGCGGCATATGAGGAATCAGCACAATAGCCGCCGCCGTACCGACGCACGCGATGTAGGTTGCATAGAAGCCAGGGGCTTCCCACAACCTCTTGTGCAGCGAATGCTCCCATCCCTTCACCTCGCCATACGCCCACGCGCTCGCCAGCGAGATGGCCGTCGTTCCGAGTACGGCAGCATTGACCATCAGCAGCAAAACGCCATTGCGAACGAAGCTGCCGGCAATGGGGCCAAGCGCAAGTGCAAGCTGGGCCGGGTCCTGAAAAGCAATCTTGTGTTCCAGGGCATAGTTGCCGACCAGCATCATCGCCCCAGCGACGCAGACCGTGAAGATCGCTCCAAGAAGCGTGTCCAATCGCGCCCATTTCAGATCGGCAAAGCGAAGCCTCTTCTCGGCTACGCAACTCTGCTGGAAGAAGAGCTGCCACGGAGCGATGGTCGTCCCTACAATCGCGATAACAAGAAACACGAGGCTGCTGGTAATGCCACCGGGTGGCATGGTCGGCACCACAGAGCGGTGGGCAACAGTCGCCCAATTCGGATGCACCAGAAATGCAATTGCAAACCACGTCAGGTCCAGCAGGCACAGCACAATGACGATTCGTTCCCACCGCAAGTAGCTTCCGGTGACAACCATCAACGTCAAGCCAACGGCGGAGACGGACACTGAAATGTAGGGGCTGATTCCAAATGCGCTGAGCGCAAGCGAGATCGCGGCAAACTCGGTAATGAGCGTGAGGAAGTTCACGATGAGCAGGTCCAGAAGCGAGAATCGTCCCCACCATTTGCCGAACCGCTCATAGATCATCGCGGCGTGGCCCTTCCCTGTAGCTATGCCGAGACGGGCGACCATTTCCTGGATGAAGTAGCAGATGGGCAACAATGCCACAAGCAGCCAGAGCAGGTGCAGGCCGTACTGACCACCGGCCTGCATGTAAGTAGAGACGGCCCCGGCATCGTTGTCCGCCTCCATGACGATCAGTCCGGGACCGAAGACCATCAGGAAGGTCACGATGCGCCTTTGCCACGCGCTGCGAACTACAACACCTTTCGCGGAAGTAGTCACGGCATCGTTCTCTTGTTCCATCACGCGCATAGGCCAAGTCCCCCTGTCTCGTCATCCAATGGGTCGGCGGCGCTTGGTCGCAGTTTTGCTGTATCGGTCTGCATCCAGACGCCTACGACCGGCATCCTTGGATCATTCGTCGAATGCCAGACACGGACGAGTGGAGTTGGCCTGCGGATAGTAAGAATCTTTTTGTTCATGGTTCCTCCTGGTGCCGTCCGAGCGGAAGTCATGGATCGTCGCGCACAAAGGCGCGAGCCCAAGGCAATGGCTCGAATGAAAGGTTTGGGAGGGGTGTGAGTGGGGTTGTTTAGACCACGATTCTCACGCGCTCAAGTCACAAGGTCGTATGCTGTGGTGAGCGGTGAGAATTCGTCGTTAGCGACGGATCCCAGAGCGCTCATCGCAACACAGGAGAGAACTCCAGGTACTTGGAGGCTCTTGTGCGGAATTTGTGCTCATATGTGGTTCATTTCTCCTGCGAGAATCACTCTCGCCTTGGATTTTGTATCATACCCCCGTAGGATATACAAGAGGGAAGATGACCGATATTGATAAAGAAAAACAGAAACTGATTGCACGGATTAAAAGGATTCGAGGACAAGTCGATTCCATCGAACGATCGCTCACCACGGCAGACGATTGCGCAGACGTTCTCATGCTCTTGGCCAACGTCCGCGGGGGGATTAATAGTCTGATGGCCGAGGTGCTGGAAGATCATATACGGCATCACTTGCTCTCTCCCGAGCGAAGCTCCGCCCCGCCCCACGAATTGGCCGAAGACATGATCGATCTGGTCAGGGCTTATTTGAAATAGAGCGATCGGAACCACTCAGCTAGGGTCTTTTTAAGCGGTTGGTATTGCCAATGCCGTATAGAACTGTGCCAGTTCAACGAAAGCTTTGTTCACCGAGCGATCCAGTTGGCAGTCATCGGCCAATCTTTGAAAGGGCATACTCCAGTCGGACGGTGGAGGCTCAAGCGCAGTTGGAAGAGAGTGGGTTCCGCGACGGTCGAAGGTACGAACAAGAGCTTTGGCTACGGCAGCAGCGTCAAGCGTTCCCGATTGAATCAACAGAATCATATCGACAAGGTCACGCACTCTGCTGTTCACCGTCCCGGCGCGAGGCAGAGTGTAAGCGTGGAGCTTTTCTGCGAACTGTTGCTCTCGCTGAATCATGGGTACTGATGTGGGTGGAATCTCAGCAAATGCAAACCAATCTCGTGTCTGTATCCGCTCCACGGGGTCGAGCACTACATCGCCAATGCCAACGTCCATGTGGAACTTCACGAATGTACGTTGCGCCATCATAGCCTCTACCGGATACCGGGAACCGCAGTAAGGGGCACCATCAAGGGCCATCATTGGAGCGCCAACCCGGAACGCGAAGAAGTCATTCAGATCGAGACGACCTGCTTCCTGAAGATGCCCGAGCACAGCGTCTCCTCCCGGCGAGGACACTGTGCGCAGAGTAAAGTCGAGGTCTTTCGTGACTCGCGCAATCTGAAAACGAAGTTCCATTGCATAGCCGCCCTTCAGGACCCATTGTGTGTCCGCACCCTGAAACAAACGGGCCAGAAAGCGGTCGAAGGCCACTCGGCGGCGAAGCCTCTGTAGTTCTGTGTTTTCCGCCTTGGCAATCTGCTTCAATCTTTCTTCGAGAGCGGCACGCAGTGCGGGGCCTGTGGCGTATTTGCCTTTGTCGCTCATGCCGCCTCCAGTTCCCGCGCGATAGAGGCGAACCGGGAATCATGCGACAGATCCGCAGCTTGCTTCCTGGTGATCTTTCCGGTCGATCTGGCCTCCCGAAACGCCTGGCGCAGTGCGTCCTTCGGAAAAGAGCCTTCCTCCCATACATCCAGGATCGTGCGCAGGGCATTGGTCACAGGAACCCTGAACAGAACTTCTTGTTCTGCCTCCGGTATGAGTCCATAGTGAAGCCGCAGAATCTTTGGCACTGGCACCCCGCGACGAAAGGACGGTGGCACCGTGAGATCGAGCCGGGAGGGGTTCACGTCTGTGAGTTCGTGGAGGCTCAGGGCCGTCTGATGACTGTAGACCCCAGTCGGTCGATCGCTTCGATCACGAGACCAGAGCCACCACAGAATCAGATCTGACCGATCCGGCTCCGGGAAAAGCGCCAGCCTGTAGATTCCGCGATGTTCACGGAACCAGTTGCCAGCCTGGACGTGGTAGGCCCGTTTATTGCTGGCATATCCGAGGGAAACGGCCTGCTTGGTCGTAAAGTATCCGCCTTGACCTTCAGCGATCTGGTACAGCCCTTTCTCACGCTCGTTTGAGGTTGGCATAATAAGTCAATTTTATTGACCTATTATGCATCCTCGGCAACTGCTAGACAAGTACCGAAGATTGGGAACTGGATTGGCATAGCCGTATCAGGCAGGGATTGCTCCCGACGAAAACCCATCCACACCAAATTCGGGGCGTTGCCTGTTCTACGAGAGTCGACGTGAAGCCCCAGCGCAAAAGCCAGTATGCGAGGGTGGGGTCGGCGATCCCGGCGCCGGAGACGAGGATAGTGCGATTCGTCACGGCTCTTCCAATCCGGTGTGGTCAAAAAGCGCAGCTTGCTCGCCCCGGCTCGTGTCCAACTCACTGGGCTGGAAGGTCATTTCCTCCTCGGGAAGGATGCGGAGAAGGTGAGTGGGTGGCCGATTGCTTCCGGAGAGGTATTCCTCATAATCCCTGGGCTCGAGGATGGTGGGTTGGCGATCGTGGATTGGGCGCATCACGGCGTTGGCTTCGCCGGTGAGGATGGCAAAGGTGGGCTCCCAAGCATCGGTCTTCGGGTTCTTCCACGGCGACCACAATCCCGCCATACCGAAAGGCCGGCGGCCGGGCACGGTGAACTCGAATTTCGGCTTTTTGCCTGCCTTCGGCTGCTCGCCCGGTCTGGACCCGGCGGGCAGGGAATCGTTACCCGGCAGCGGCTGTCCGGCGGCTTGAGGGCTCCCGGCGATCCCGGCCTTTTGCCACTCGAAGAATGCGTCCGCGGGGACGATGCAGCGGCGTTTGCTAAACGGTTCCTTCCAAAACTTTGCGCTCTCGATCCCTTCCGACCGGGCATTGAAGAGCAGCCGGTCGGGTAGTTTGAAGCCCCAGCGCATAAGCTCAATGTGCCGCTCGCCGTCTCGATCGAGAGAGACCACGGGCTGAATTGAGCCGGGAGCGATGTCGTCTTCCGGCTGCAGATACAGATGCTCAAGATCCGCGTGGACCGCGAAGGCCTCTGCGATGCGCTGCTTGTCGGAACGGAGACGGTAGCGGCCACACATACCGTCAGTTTAGAGCATTCCTCCGGCGCGAAAGGGAAGAGGAGCGCCCGATGGGGATGGATGGAACTGCCAAGTTGTGGTCATCGAGCATATCGAGAAGTCCGCGCCGAACTAGGCTTGCAGTCCTGGGCTTGCAGTCCTGGGCTTGCAGTCCTAGGCTTGCAGTCCTGGATCGCGGTATATACCATGGTATATATCATGGGAGGTGAGACATGCGCCTAAAGGCAAAGATATTTCGTTCGGGACGCAGTCAAGCTGTCCGGCTGCCCGCCGCTTTTCGGTTCGATACAGCCGAAGTCTTTATTGAGCGAGACGCTCGCACTGGAGACGTGATCCTATCCCGCAAGCCCTCGGATTGGGATGAAGTCTTTCGCGCCCTGGATCGGGCCTCTGTGCCGCAAGATTTTCTGGCGCATCGCGATCAGGGTCCGCCTCAAGAACGTCCGCTAGCGGATATTGAGGAGAGGGTGAAGCGTTGACGCCTGTGACGACATACATGCTGGATACCAACACGGTGAGCTATATCGTCCGGGGCCAATCCGCCCTGGCTCGTCGCAAGCTGCGCCAAACTAGCACACGGGCGAGGGTGTGCATCTCGGCCATTACCGAGGCAGAAGTTCAATACGGGTTGACAAAGCGTCCCGTGTCTAAGGACATTCGCTATGCAATCGAGCAGTTTCTGTTGAACATCGATGTTCTTGCCTGGGACTACGATGCCGCCAAAGCTTATGGCAGCCTTCGGGCGCAGATGGAGGCTAAAGGGAAACCTTTGGGTAACATGGATCTTTTAATTGCGGCGCACGCCGTCGCTGCCGGTGCTGTGCTGGTGACGAATGACCAAGCATTCAGCCATGCGCGCGGTACTCTGGTTACGGCGAACTGGGTTTAGAACGCCGGCAGCCGCCCGAAAAACCTGCGGCAACCCGGAGACCATCTTCATTCACCAATCGACCTTCCTTCCTCTGATACCCGGTGCGTAGAAGTCGCGGTATCAGATGCATTCGGTCGGCGACGCTCCAACCAAGACCCCAGAAGTCGATCATGTAGCCGCCAGTGCGGGGTAGCGGCGCCTGTTCTATGAGAGTCGGCGTGAAGCCCCAGCGCAAAAGCCAGTATGCGAGGGTGGGGCCGGCGATCCCATCAAGAGCCCGCAGCCGGTTGTGATCAT
>JANWJB010000140.1 GCA_025449575.1 Acidobacteriaceae bacterium | reverse complement strand
GCCGCCCGCGCGAAGCGCCTCATCGAGGAGAAGGCGACCTCGCTCTAGGCGGAACTGCCGCGCAGCGTCTAAGGACGACTCACGCGCGTATCCAGCCGAACCCCAACGAAATCACCCATCCGTCAGCACCCCGGGATCCCGATGGGCCTTCGCCCACACCGGCCACGGCTGCTCCTAAGGCGCTAGGAAACGGACCTTATTATCATGCGGGCGCAGAGAACTCTCCGGCCGTGGCCCTTCCATGGCGGGCGCTCAAGACAATGGGAATCGTCCCGCGAGAACCGTCATGGCGCGTCAGCCGGCAGCATGCCCGTCAACCCGCAGCAGGATGGTTGGCCTGCGGCGCATGTGCCCACCGGCGGACCAACTGCGGGCTGCCAAAGGCGATCGCGGCCACCAGGGTGGTGGAGATGAGATCGTTGCGATAGAACGGAAGCGCGGCGGCATAGCAGGCTGTGAGACCGCCCACAGAGTGGGGATACATCACCGATCCGGCCCAAACCGCGAAGTTGCTGATCAAAAAGAACGACGTCGCTGAGAGAACGGCGGCTCCCCCGACCCGTCTCCACGAAGCGCTGGACTTCAGTATCCCCGCCCCCATCAGCACAATGCCCGCATACCAGAGCCAGGTTGTGAGATAAGCCCCGAGATGAAAGGAATAGCCATAACCAAATGAGGTGAGATAGTAGTCCGTTGCAGCCAGCACAGCCACCGGCAGCACCGCTTCGCGCAGCGGACGCCGCGCTCCAAAATACAGAAGCGAGCCGCCGACCGCGGTGAAATTGAGCCAATCGGCATGAGGAGTTACACGGCTGAACGCCGCAAAGAGAAGCAGCAAATATGCAAACATGAATACCTCGGGGAACCGGTTGCGGAGCCAGCCCACAGATGGAGCCAGTTCAATTGTCCGGGTGCGGCAAGCCCGGGTCAAGCGATTTCTGTGAAGGCTCGCTCTTTTGCCGGCGCCACCGCAGCGCGGCCGGTACTTTGGCCGGCACTCACCTCCAATCTGACGCCTTTCTTACGCGGCCGTTCATCTCGATGCCGTCAATTGTATTGTCTGGCGTGACAAAGACCCGGGCGGCCAGTGGCGGTTCACCGCCACCGGAACCTAGAATCTCTGTCAACGGCGTGGAATAGGCAAAGCGCAGATCGCGAAACTCGACCACACTATCCTTGGGGTTGGGGGCTTGACTCCCGGCGGCAGTCAAATCTGCCGGCCCCAGGTCGGCAACCACCGGCAGCGCAGCCCAATCCAGGTAGGCCCGGCCTAATCGGGAGTCTTTGGCGGCCGCAACGGCCGCGGTCACCGGGGGCTTGAAGACGACATCATTCTCGCCGGTTGCCACTTCATCGCGCCATGTATCGACAGAGCCAGTCTGGTAATAATCGGCAGTCTCCACCACTACGAACCAGTGGAATGGATTGATGGGATAAGGCTCGGCGGCAATACGAATCGCGGGCTCATTGCCAAAGCGAGTATTCCGCGCCAATCGCAGTGCATTCCGGTGCTCGCCCCACCGAAGTCCCCACAGCGCGCAGGCGAGAATCAACGCCGCGATGGCCCATCCCCGGCCGCGGAAGGCTGTAGGCCGCGCGCCAATCTCGCGATCGGCCATGCCCAGAATCGCCGGGATCACCAGGGCCAGCAGCAACAATGCGAAGAGAACCGGCTCAAAGATGTAGACCAGGTCAAGGGAATACCAGCGTGGATTGAAGGGAAAGAACGGGCGGACGCCATAGTTATTCGCCCAATCGAGGAAGATGTGGCTCAGCACGGCGATCCAGGCGAAGAGCCAGATCAGAATCCATCGCGCCGGCGGGGAGAAGCGCCTTTTGCGCCGCCCGCGCAAGAGCGAGCGATCGGATATCCAAACCAACAGCCAAACCGCGGCCGTTACCGCCAGCGCCACCAGCGGGGCGCCCAACAATGTATGGGTGAGGCCGCGGTGGTGCTGTAGTCCAGCTGCAGGCCCGCGCAAACTCCACAGAAAGTCGAGGTCGGGAGCCTCCGCCGCAAGCGTCATGGCCAGCGTGGCATAGGCAGTCTTGCGGTTGAACCCCGTGCGCGCCAGGCAAGCGCCGGTCAGGAGATGGGTAATCGGTTCCAAAACCCTCCTTGAGGTTGAGGCGGAGCCACTCCAGAGCGCATCTTACTAGTCGCGGAGTTTCTGTTTCTATAATTCACGGTATGTCCAAAGCAGAAACCGGTAGCCGAGAGCGCGAGTCGGAGCAGGCAGAAAAACGAATCGCCGATATACGCGACGAGATACGCCGCCACGATTATCAATATTACGTTCAGGACTCGCCGGAGATCTCCGACGCCGCCTACGATGTGCTGATGCGCGAGCTGCGCGCTCTGGAAGGGCGGCATCCTGAGCTGATAGTCCCCGACTCGCCTACCCAGCGCATCGGCGGCAAACCCAAAGAAGGCTTCCAGAAGCTGCAGCACTCCCGGCCCATGCTCTCGCTGGACAACGTCACCAGCGAGGCTGAGCTAAGCGATTGGGAGCGCCGCGTGCGCTCGGTGCTCGGCGATGCCAAAGTCACTTATGTCTGCGAGCTGAAGCTGGATGGCGTTTCCATCGCGCTGCACTATGGTCCGCCCGCCGAGCCTGGAGGCTCCCACGCGGAGCCCACCCGGCATTCCTCGAAAGCCCCCACCGAGAGAGGCGGCGTGCTTCTTCGTGCCATCACCCGCGGGGACGGAGCAGTGGGTGAAGACGTGACCACAAATGTACGCACTATCCGCTCGGTGCCGCTCTCCAGTCCGCAGGCGCGCCTTGAGCATTCTGGCATGCCGCCGGAGTTCGAAGTGCGCGGCGAGGTGGTGATGCCGATCGAAGGCTTTCTCGCGCTCAATCAGGAGCGCGAAGAGCAGGGATTGCCTCCGGCGGCCAATCCCAGGAATGCGGCGGCGGGAACCATCCGCACCTTGGAGCCGAACATCGTGGCCCAGCGGCGACTGGATTTCTATGGCTACTTCGCCCTGCACGAGGGAGAAAACGTATTCGGCGAGCAGACGAAGGCGCTCGATGCCCTCTCGGCGGCCGGCTTCCGCGTGAATCCGAGGCGCACAGAGGTCGATAGCCGCGAGGCTCTGCTGGGCTTTGTCGCCAAGGCTGAGAGCGAGCGGGATACGTTGGGATATGAGATCGACGGCGTTGTGATCAAAGTAAACCGCACGGACCAGCAGCAGCAGCTTGGCTTTACTGGACGCGCGCCGCGTTGGGCGGTGGCCTACAAGTTCGCCAGCCGCAACGGCATCACGCGAGTGGAGGACATCGCAGTTCAGGTGGGGCGCACCGGCAAGCTGACCCCGGTCGCCATCCTGCATCCGGTCGCCATCGGTGGGACGACGGTCAGCCGCGCCACGCTGCACAACGCCGATGAGATCGAGCGCCTGGGACTAAAGATCGGCGACTCGGTCCTGGTGGAGCGTGGCGGAGACGTGATTCCCAAAATTGTCGAGGTGGTTGCGGACAAAGAACATCCGCGCGGCGACCGAACCTTCCATTTTCCCCAGCGCTGTCCGGTCTGCGACAGCGAGGTGGTGCGTGCCGAAGGGGAAGCCGACTACCGGTGCGTCAACGCCAACTGCCCTGCCCGCCTGCGCGAGAGCCTGCTCCACTTTGCCGCGCGCAAGGTGATGAACATCGACGGGCTGGGGGAGGCGCTGGTGACGCAACTGCTGGAGCATAAGCTGGTAACCGGCATCGCCGGCCTCTATACCCTCACCGAGGCGGAGTTGCTCACCCTCGACCGCGTCGCCAAAAAATCGGCGGAGTCGCTTTTGGCTGGGATCGAGGCCTCCAAAAAGGCTCCCTTGCATCGCGTGCTCTTTGGCCTTGGAATACGCTTCGTGGGTGAGCGTACTGCGGAGTTGCTGGCCGCCTCCTTCGGCTCCATGGACGCGCTGATGAAGGCCAAGCCGGAAGAATTGGAGCAAGTGGAAGACGTCGGGCCCCGTGTGGCGCAGGCCATTGCCGAGTTCTTCGCCGAAGCGAAGAATCGCGAGCTGGTCGAGCGCCTTCGGCAGGCCGGATTGACCTTTACCGCAGAAACGAAGCGGAAGACCTCCCAACTGGCCGGATTGACATTCGTATTGACAGGCACGATGCCGGGGCTGACGCGCGAAGAAGCAAAAGCCAGGATTGAGGCAGCAGGTGGGCGCGTCTCCGGCTCCGTCAGCCGTAAGACCAGCTATGTTGTCGCCGGGGAAGACGCCGGGGCGAAGCTGGACAAGGCGCGCGAACTTAAGGTGCCGGTGCTGGAGGAAGAGCAGCTTTTGGAGATGCTTGGCGCCGGTCCAGAAGGGCATTCGGATCATGCAGAGCGAGGTAATCCGGCTCCTGGGGGACGCTGAGATGCTCGAGACCGCCGGGAAGGTCGACGGCAAATCTTTTCGGCAAGCTGCGTCCGGGAGAAGGTATCATCCAATCCACTCCCCCTGGAACCGGCTTTTCCCTCGCCAGCGCCGGAAACCGAGCTGCCGATGAAATCCTCTCGCACTGTCGAAGATCGTCCGTCAGTCCCCTTTTTGCGCGCCTTCGGCAACCAGATGTTTTCCCGCGCCTCGGGCGCCCCTTTGCGGGAAGGCAACGCCGTGCGTCTGCTAAAAGATGCGGCGGAAAATTATTCCGCTTGGCTGGAGGCGATCCACTCCGCACGCGAAACCATTCATTTTGAGATGTACATCTTCTCCGACGACAAGCAGGGGCGGATCTTCGCCGACGCACTGCTGAACAAAGCCAGGGAGGGAGTGCGGATTCGCGTGCTCTACGACTGGCTGGGCGCGTTGGGCAAGACCTCGCGCTCGTTCTGGAACCGGCTGCGCACAGGCGGTGTCGAGGTGCGGTGTTACAACCCGCCTCGCTTTGGCAGCCCGCTGGGCTGGCTCAGCCGCGATCACCGCAAGATGATCGCCGTCGATGGAGAGACCGGCTTCGTTACCGGATTGTGCATCGGGCAGTCGTGGGTAGGAGACCCCGCGCGAGGCCGCGATCCCTGGCGCGATACCGGCGTGGAGGTACGCGGGCCCGCGGTGACGGATATTGAAGCTGGATTCGCCGAGGCCTGGGAGGCCGCGGAAAATGCCCTGGTCGTCAACGTTGCGCCGAACTTGCGCTCCCCGCAAACCTGCCCCGCCCCGCCACCGGGTACACCCGCCGCGGGCGAAGTGGCCTTGCGTATCGTAGCCACGGTTCCCAATACGGCGAGCCTGCTGCGCGTGGACCAACTCGTCGCTGCTATGGCCCGGCGAACGCTCTGGCTCACTGACGCTTATTACGCAGGCACCACGCTCTACGTCGATGCGCTCCGCTCGGCGGCACAAGACGGCGTCGACGTTCGGCTGTTGGTCCCCGGCGCGACAGACCTGCCCATGCTTCGCCCGCTCTCCCGATCCGGCTATCGGCCCTTGCTCCAGGCCGGAGTTCGCGTTTTTGAGTGGAACGGCTCCATGCTGCACGCAAAGACCGCCGTCGCGGATGGACGATGGGCTCGCGTCGGCTCGACAAACCTCAATCTGGCCAGCTGGATGGGCAATCGCGAGATGGATGTAATCGTCGAAGATGCCCACTTTGCGCATCGGATGGAGGACATGTATCTCGAGGATCTGGAGAACGCCACCGAAGTGGTGCTAACCGCTCGCAACCGGCTCTATGGCTCAGACTCCCGTCCCCATCTGCCGCCCCACGTGGCCGGGCGGGGCAGCGGAGTGAGAGCGGTAGCGGGAGCGATTCGTATCGGGAACACGGTCACCGCGGCGATGACCAACCAGCGCGTGCTCGAACCCATCGAGTCGCATATCACGCTGGCGGCTGGAGCTGTCTTGCTGATTCTCTGCGCGCTGGCAATTCTGTTTCCTCGCGCCTTCGCCTATCCCTTCGCCTTGGTCGCCGTATGGTTGGGGGCGGCTCTGCTGGTTCGCGGCCTGGTGCTGCGCCGCCACCGAAAATAACGACGGGGCGCATCATGAAAAGAATCCCGGTGAACCCTGCATTCGGCGGGGTGCGTCCTGAACGTCAACTCAGCGTGTATCGAAGCTCGCCGATGCTCACCTACGAGAAGAACCCTCAGCTTTGCTTCCGCTTGCAACGAAAGCAGTCTACGACATGGTCGTCAACGATGCCGGTGGCCTGCATCCAGGCATAGACAATCACCGGGCCGACGAACTTGAAGCCGCGCTTCTTCAGCGCCTTCGACATCTCCTCCGAAAGAGGAGTCTTGGCCGGGACGTCGCGGGCGCTTCGCCTGAGGTTGCGGATCGGCTTGCCGCCCGCCATCTGCCAGCAGAAGGAAGAAAAGTCTTCTCCCGCGGCTTTCATCGCCAAATAAGCGCGTGCGCCGCCGATCGTCGCCTCGATCTTGGCGCGCGAGCGGACAATACCTTCATTCTTGAGCAGCCGCTCCATGTCGTTCGTGCCGTAACGCGCGATCGCTTTCGGATCGAAGTTGTGGAAGGCTTCGCGGAAGGCTTCGCGTTTGCGCAGAATGGTCAGCCAGGAGAGCCCGGCCTGGAAGCCGTCGAGCATCAGCTTCTCCCAAAGCGCGCGGCTATCGCGCTCAGGCACGCCCCACTCGCGGTCATGATAGACGCGAAGCAGCGGATCGCTTTCCGCCCAGGTACAGCGATGCCGTTGGTTCTTCAATAATTTGTCGCGAAATAGCCGTGGCTGGCGCGCACGGTATACCGTTTGTCCAGAGTCACCAAATAGATAGAGCGGAAGGCGCCGTTCGCCTTGAAGTCCGCCGGCTGATAGACCAGCGAATACTGGCTGCGAAGCTCCTCCTCGATGTTGTGAAAGCTGTTCGCCATGTCCTCCAGCCGGCGGGGGAAGAAGGGCGTCCCGCCAGTGGCGTCCGCCATCTTTTTGAGTACCTCGTCGCCGCGATCGCGGCTAGGGCTGACGTTGGTGCTGATGGTATAGATGATCGCTCCCGCGCGTTCGCACATCTTGATCGCGTCGTCCGGATAGGCGCGGCTCTGATTGTCATCGCCATCCGAGATTACGATCAACGCCTTTCGCACCAATCCCTGCGGGCTGTCGGGCGGGTTGAGCATCTCGTTCCGGCAAGCGGTGTAGACCGCATCATAAAGCGCCGTGCCGCCTCCGGGCCGCAGCTTGTTAATGCCCGCTTCCAGTTTGTCCTGGTCGCTGGTGAAAGGCTGGGTGACGTAGGAGGTGACGTCAAACCCCATAATGAAGGCCAAGTCGGTCTTAGGGCGAACCACCTGCTGCAAAAAGCTGATCGCAGCCTGCTGCTCAAACTGGAAGCGCTGACGGATCGAAGTGCTGGCGTCGATCAGAATGCCGACCCGCAATGGGAGATTGGTCTGCTGAGTAAAGCTGTAAACCTGTGCCGGAGCTCGCTGGTTGTCGAGCAGCGCAAAATCCTTCTGCTTCAAGTTCTGGATAAAGCGCCCATGCCGATCCGTGACCGTGAAGATGAGGTTCACTTCATCGACGTTCTTGTGGATCGTAAATTGCCCATCGTCTTTGGTGTCGGCGGCAACCTGGGGAAGGTTCTTTTGCGATGCGGCAGCGGCGGCTGTACCCGTCGGTGGGTTCACAGGGCGCTGTGG
>JANWJB010000139.1 GCA_025449575.1 Acidobacteriaceae bacterium | reverse complement strand
TCAGGCTGGGATGGTGCGGGAGAAGGGACTCGAACCCCCACGGATTTCTCCGCTTGGACCTAAACCAAGTGCGTCTGCCATTTCGCCACTCCCGCGCCGCGGCATGCGCAAGCAAGCGCGAACGCTGGCTGCGTGATTCCAGGCTACCTACAAAGCCGCAGCAATGGCAATGCCACTCTGGCTGAGCCCATTGTCGGCAGGCCCCGACTCATTCCTCGCTGAATGGCCCGGCTCCGCTCCACCGCCGGCCATCGGCTCGCGGCCCGTCCAGGCGGCGCAGCAGGCGTTCGCGCTCCTCCGCCAAGACCATTCGCGCTGGACCTTGCGCCTCCACCGTGCCGTCCCGCAGCACGATAACGTCGGCTCCCGTTTCAAAGGCCTCGACGACGTCATGGGAGACGTAGAGTGCCGGAATCTGCCGCTCCCCCAGCCACGGGATCAGATTGGCCAGGATGGACTGCTTCAGCGCCGCATCCAGCCCGGTGAAAGGCTCGTCGAGCAACAGCATTCTCGGCTCCGGCGCCAGGGCCCGCGCCAGCGCCACCCGCTGCCGCTCGCCCCCGGAGAGGCTCTTCGGCTTCCTCCTGGCCAAGGGCTCGGCGGAAAAGAGGCTAAGCATCTCAAGGGCGCGCCTGCGGCGGTCGGCCCGGCTCACCCCTCGCAGGCCGAAGCCGACGTTGCCGGCCACGTCCATGTGCGGAAACAGCGCCGGCCGCTGCATCACGAAGCCGATACCGCGCTCCGCCGGCGGCGTCCATATTCGCCGCCCCACATCCATCAGCGTCTGTCCGCGAAAGATCAGTTGTCCCGCCGCCGGTTGGCCCAGGTGGCTGGGCAGCCCCGCAATCAGGCGCAGCAGCGAGCTCTTACCCGCGCCCGAGGGGCCGAAGAGCACCGTCCATGGATCGGTCAGCTCGCAGGAGACGTCAAGACGCAGGCTGCCCAGCCGCTGCTCCGCGCCGATGCGCATGTAGGGAGACAAAGGAGAGGTCATTCGGCTGCCTCCGTACGGCCGCTGGCGCGCCGCCAGTAAATCAGCACCAGAGTGACGAAAGAAAAGGAGAGCAGCACCAGCGCGGTGTGGTTGGCCTCCGCATAGTTGAAGTTCTGCACCTGATCGTAGATGGAGATGGAAAGAGTCTCCGTCACGCCCGGAATGCCCCCGCCGATCATTAGCACCACTCCGAACTCGCCGACAGTGTGCGTAAAGGCCAGCACCACCGCGGTCAATAGAGAGGGGCGGATCAGCGGCAGCAGCACCCGGCTCAGGACCACGGCGGGCGAGGGCGATAGCAGCAGCGCCGCCTCCCGTATCTCCTCGTCCACCGAGCCGAATCCGCCTGCGATGGGCTGCACGGCGAAAGGCAGGCTATAGAGCACCGAACCGATCACCAATCCGGAAAAGGAGAAAGCCAGTGGATGACCGAAGAGCGCCGTCAGGCCTCTGCCGAAGGCGGTGCGCGGCCCCAGAACCACCAGCAGATAGAAGCCGAGTACGGTGGGGGGCAGCACCAGGGGCAGAGCGACCACCGCCTCCACCAGCGGCCGCAGGCGCGACCTGCCGTAGGCCAGCCAGTAGCCCAAAGGAACCGCAATCAGGATCAGGATGAACGTCGTCACCGCAGCCAGCTCCAGGGTGAGGAGGAGCGCCTGCCGATCCATGTACTCTCCCATCCGCGTTATCCCCGCTGCCCCTGATCTATGCAGTGTCGGGCCGCGCCCCCCGCCATAGCCGGTATTCCTGCCGGGCGCGAACCGCCGGCCTTCCGGTCCGTCACGATTACCAATTGCCCGCTCGCGTGATCGCGCGGACCTGAGGATTCTAGAGCAGAATCAGCATAGCTGCACCCGGTCAACATCTGAGAAGGAGGATTCTTCTTGATCAAAAATCCCGTCCGGCGTCCGCCGTCCCCCGGGCATGGCTCTGCTGATTCTGCTCTCTCCATCCGCGCGGCGATTTTTCAAACCTGTTTCCGGAGATGTGCCTCAGTTTGAGTTTCTACCGAAGCTGCTTGACCGGTCACTGCATCTTTCGCGGAAGGAGGTCAAACTGCCGCTGAGCTATTCCCCGAATGAATGGGCCCAAGCCCTCCGGGCCAAGCCGCGGGTCTAAGCCCGCCGCGGCGGACCAGACCCGAAGCACCAGGCCCGAGCCCGAGGCGCTAGCGCCTTAGGGCTCTCTCAGCCCACGCGCGGCCAGTTGCTTGCCGACTTCGGGCGAGAGCAGAAAATTCAAGAAGCGCTGGGCTTCGGCCTGATGGCGCGCCCCCTTCACGATCACAGCGCCCTGCAAGATCGGCGGATAGCAGTGGGGGGGCAGGCGGATATAGCTTCCGCTGGACTCCAGTTGTGGCGTGAGGGCTGAGGTAAGCGAGATCAGGCCCGCCTGCGCGTTGCCCGATTCGGCGAACTCGGCCGCCTGCGCGATGTTCTCCGCGATCGCCAGTTTGTTCTTTAGAGTTTCGGCCAGTCCCAGCTTTGCGATCGCAGCCATGGCGGCTCGCCCGTAAGGAGCATGGCTGGCATCGGCCAACGCCAGTTTGTGCAGGTCCGGACTGCGCATCGCATCGATGCTCAACCCAGCCGGATCATTTCCACCTTGAAGCAGAGGCGAGTCCTTGCGCGCCCACAGCACCAGGGTTCCTCGGGCGTAAGGAATCGGCTTCGCGCTCTCTCCCAGGCCTGCCGCGATGACTTTCTCCGGGAAGGAGAGATCGGCTGCGAGCATCAAGTCGTACGGGCCGCCATTGATGATCTGCGTGGCCAGCGTAGCTGAGGAGGCGTAGACGGCAACCGTTGGGATGCCGGTTCGGGACTGAAATTCTTGCAGCAGCGCCGGCAGCACCGGCTGCAAATCTGCCGCTGCCGCAATGGTCAACGGCCTCGGCTGGGCAAAAGCCGCGGAGAACGCCAGAAGAGCCAGGGCAAAGATCGCCGCCGTGCGGCCACGGCGCATGTTCCGCAACAGTTGCGTGAACCGGAATGGCGGCCGGAGAGAAACTCGACGCACTGAGGGAAGAAGAGGCAACTACGAAAGTATACGGTAGGAGACGACAGAACAATATGGATTCCAACAGCTTGTACCGCGGGGGAGCGCAGAGGCCGGTGGTCACCGCTGCTCTGGCGTCTCGATCGGAGCTCAGCGCGCGCGCCGCAGGTGGGAAACGCCCGCCGCCTCTTCTATCCGCCAACACGACGCTGCTACGCTCTTTCTATGCACGTCACTATCAATGGCCAGCCGCGCGACTTCCCGCAACTCGCACCCGGCGCGCATCTCGGCGACCTTGTCGCAGCCCTCGGACTGAAAGGCGATCGCATCGCCGTCGAATACAACGGAGCGATCGTTCCGCGAAGCGAGTGGAGCGGAACCGCGCTCGCCGATGGAGACAAGCTGGAGATCGTTCATTTTGTCGGCGGCGGATGCGAGGAGTCTTTCCTCATCGATTCGGTCGCCGGTTGCATCGAGCCGCCGGCGCAGAACTGAGGAATCGCTCCCCTCAGCGAGCAAGCTTGTCCAGGTGCCGGAAGCCGTCCGTCGCATAGAAGATCAGCGTGAAGATGGTGCCGTTGTAGGCCGCGTGGACCAGTGCGCTGGCCGCCAGCGAGTGCCACTTCAAGCGCACCGCGCAGAGCACCAGGCTGACCGTGAAGAGCACGGCGAGCGGAGCCATGGAGTGGCCCAACTGATCGGCGTGGAGCAAGGCGAATCCGATGCTGGTCAGGATAGATGAGAAGATCAGCGCGTTGGTGCTCCACTTTGGATCGGGAAGGGGATTGCGCCGCGCATCGGTTAGGCCATCGTGGCTGCCGGATTCCCCATAGAGAGCGGTGCCGGCCGGCCGGGCGGTCCACCGCGGCTGAATGGCTCGCGCCAATTGCGAGAGATCGCGTCCTAAACCGCCGTTCCCCCGCCGGCTTCCGCTCCGCGCCATCCAATCCCATGCCGACGCCAGAGACGGCAGCAGGAAACCGCGGAAGGCAAGCTCTTCGCAGGCCGGCGCCAGAAGCGTTCCGAAAATTGCCACCAGCCACAGATCGGCCGGCGTGCGGAAGAAGTTGTCGATAGGCAGCGTTTTGGGAATGGGCAGGAAATTGGAGAGCAGTTGCACGCAGATGCTCAAAGCCACCCCAACGCCTAGAAAAAGAGAGCCGCGGCGTCGTACCGCGGCCGCGTTCCAGCGCACCCCCCGCGGGAACGGCTCCTGCCAGAGATTGCTGAAGAATGGCCACGCCAAGGCCACGATGACGAGATAGCTGATCGCCATCGTGGGAATCAGCAGCCGCGGCTCCCGCAGAAGCTGCTCTGAGCTTTCCTGCCCGAACATGTGCGTGGCCATCGCAATGCTGAACACTAAAAGTTCCGTCGCGAAGAGGGTTACCGCCGCGAGGACCAGCAGCAGCAGCGTGTGTCCCAGGTTGGGGATAGGCCGCGCGCGCGCGGCTCGGGGCGGCGGCGCGGGCAGTCCGGACTCCTCCTTTGGCTGCTCGCCAAAGGCGGGGATTCCCCCCCAGGGCGGCAACGAGGTTTCCAGCACTCCCGGCGGCAAAAGGTCGGCTCCCGGCTCCGGCAGCGGCCGCACCCAGCTTTCCCCCGTGGAAGGATCGAGATGATCGGCAGGATCGGGCACGGAATCGTCCGAGCCGGCGTTCGCGGAGCTGCCGGGCAGGGAGGCGGAGCGGGGCGGAGTTTCCGAATCGTTCGACATGGCGCGTCAGCGAGCTTTGGAACCGGAGCTTTTCAGCGATCTTGTAGTTTTGGCTCTGCGCACCGGCTCCTTGGCTGCGCCTCGGGCCGGCCGGCCGTTCACTCCCCGCCCCTGCTGGTCTGCCGGAAGCGGGGAAACCGGCGCGCTGCTCTTGGGGAAGTAGCGGAGCAGGAATTCCCCCGTGTGCGAGCCCAGTGTAGCAGCCACCTCCGATGGCGCGCCCTCCGCTACGATGCGGCCGCCCTCCCCGCCTCCTTCCGGCCCCAAGTCAACCACCCAATCGGCGCTGCGGATCACGTCAAGGTTGTGCTCGATCACGATCACCGTGTTTCCTTGGGCGGTCAGCCGGTCCAGCACCTCCAGCAGCTTGCGCACGTCGTCGAAGTGCAGCCCGGTGGTCGGTTCGTCGAGGAGATAAAGGGTGCGGCCGGTCTGCCGCTTAGAGAGTTCGCGCGCCAGCTTCATGCGCTGCGCCTCGCCGCCGGAAAGCGTGGTCGCCGACTGTCCCAGATGGATGTAGCCCAGTCCCACCTCCACCAGCGTGGTCAGTTTTTGCCGCGCCTGGGGAATATCGGCCAAAATCGGCAGCGCGTCCTCCACCGGCAGCTCCAGCAGGTCTGCGATGGAGTAGCCGTTGAACTTGACCGCCAGCGTCTCCTGATTGTAACGGCGTCCGTTGCAAACTTCGCAGAGGACGTAAACATCGGGCAGAAAGTTCATCTCGATGCGGCGCTGGCCCTCGCCTTGGCAGGCCTCGCAGCGGCCGCCGGAGACGTTGAAGGAGAAGCGTCCCGGCTTGTAGCCGCGCTCGCGCGATTCCGGCAGCAGGGCAAAGATCTCGCGGATGGCGGAGAAAACCCCGGTATAGGTCGCCGGGTTGGAGCGCGGGGTGCGCCCGATAGGCGACTGGTCGATCCATACCACCTTGTCGATCTCCGACGCCCCCTCCAGCGCCGTGAACGGCATTGCCTCCTGGCGGGATTTGTAGAGCAGCCGCGCCAGCGCCGGATAGAGCGTCTCATTGATCAACGTGCTCTTGCCGGAGCCGGAAACGCCGGTGACGACCGTCATCGCCTTCAAAGGAAAGCGGGCGCGAATATTTTTGAGGTTGTGGCCGCGCGCGCCCTCCACCGTAATCCAATGGCCATTGGAAGGGCGCGGGGCCCGGCGCGGCGCCATCGTCAGCGCGCCGGAAAGATATTGGCCGGTCAGCGAGGCCGGGGTGCCCATGATCTCCTCCGGCGTGCCCGCCGCCACGACCTCGCCCCCCAGCTTGCCCGCGCCCGGTCCCAGGTCGAGCACGTAGTCGGCATGCCGGATCGTCTCCTCGTCGTGCTCCACCACCAGCACGGTGTTGCCCAGTTCGCGCAGCGATTCCAGCGCTTCGATCAGGCGCCGGTTGTCCCGCTGGTGTAGTCCGATCGAGGGCTCGTCCAGCACATAGAGCACGCCCCGCAGGCGCGAGCCGATCTGGGTTGCCAGGCGGATGCGCTGGCTCTCCCCCCCGGAAAGGGTCGCCGACCCGCGGTCCAGCGACAGGTACCCCAACCCCACCGCGATCATGAACTCCAGCCGCTCGACAATCTCCTTACGCAGGCGTTCGGCCACCAAAGCCTCGCGCGGGGTAAAGGCCAGATTCTGCGCCGCCTCCAGCGCCCCCGTCAGCGGCAGCGCGGTAAACTCTGCGATGGAGAGGCCGCCGACCTTCACCGCCAGCGATTCCGGCCGCAGCCGCCGCCCCTGGCAGGCCGGGCAAGTGGTTGCCGACATGTAGTTCATCAGCCACTCGCCATAGCTTTCCGAGCGGGAATCTTCCAACGAATCGCGCAGATATGCCAGAATACCGTGGAAGCCTGTGCGTGGCGCCTCTTGCTGGCTCGGGCCATAGAGCAGAAGCTTCTGCTGCTTGGCTTCCAGTTCGGCGAAGGGCAGGCTCAAGTCGATCTTGTAGCGCGCCGCAGCCAGTTCCACCAGCCGCGCCAAATACCGGGAACCCGCTCCCGGTCCCAACGCGCCCTGCAGCAAGGGCTTGGACCAATCCACCACAACCTTTGCCGGATCAAAGTCATAGATACTGCCCAGCCCATGGCACTCCTTGCATGCTCCATAAGTGCTATTGAAGGAAAAGCTGCGCGGCTCCAATTTGGGAATGTCGAGGCCGCAGTCGGGACAGGCCATGGAGGAGGAGTAAAGCTGTTCCTCTCCGCCCGAAACACCGACCAGCACCAGACCGTTGGCCACCTGAATCGCTTTGGTGACGGAAGCTTCCAGCCGCTTCTCCACCCCGGGCTTCAGCACCACGCGGTCGATCACGGCTTCAATCGTGTGGTTTTTACGCCGCTCCAGTTGAATCGGGTCGGCCGGATCGCGCAACTCTCCGTCGATGCGGGCGCGGAAGCCCTGCTGGTCCAGGGAGTCCAGCAGCTCGCGAAACTCGCCCTTGCGCCCTCGGACTACTGGGGCATAGATGGTGACGCGCGCGCCCTGCTCCAGCGACAGGATGCGCTCAACCATCTGGGCCGCGCTCTGCCGCGAGATAGGCTGTCCGCACTTGGGACAGTGAGGAATGCCTACCGATGCATAAAGAAGGCGCAAGTAGTCGTAAATCTCGGTGATTGTGCCGATGGTAGAGCGAGGGCTGCGGCTGGTGGTTCGCTGTTCGATGGAGATAGCCGGGCTCAGCCCCTCGATGGAATCCACGTCGGGCCGCTCGATTTGATCCAGAAATTGGCGTGCATAAGCCGAGAGCGTCTCGACATACCGCCGCTGGCCTTCGGCGTAAATGGTGTCAAAGGCGAGAGAAGACTTGCCCGAACCGGAGAGGCCGGTCACCACGGTGAGCGAATTGCGCGGGATGCGGACGTCGATGTCGCGAAGATTGTGCTGGCGTGCTCCCCGCACCGAGATGTGAGTGATGGACATGGTGCTTAGCGAGCAACCGGAATCAGGCCGGACCAGGCAGCAGCCCGCCTTTTAAGGCGGATTGCGTGGTTGGGAACCGGGGATGGATTCATGCAAGTGATAGGCGCGTCGTTTTTTGAAAGAGTTACTGTAGGTATCTTATTGGGCAATAGAAACGAGGGTCAACGTTCCAAGGCTTCTGGCACAATCACAGACAGCGCACGAGAATCGAGGGAAGGCGCGTTGAGTGAGGGAGTCGGAACCTGGGTGGTTGTGGGCTCGGGATCGAAGGCGAAATGCAGAATGCGATGGTTATGGTGATGTTGGTCTCCGCGGCCTTGGCCGCGATGGCCTTTGGAGTGATAGTGAGCTACGCGATTTGCAAGGGGCTTTTTACCGCGCTTCGCCTGCATGCCCGTTCCATCCGCATGGAGCGGAGCAAGGCGCCCCTGCTGCATCAGCCTTAACGTCGCACCTTCCATCTGCCCCTCCGCGAGGAATGCGCCAGGGCCGGTTCTACGATGCCCGGCGGCCTGACAGGGAAGTTTCTGCTGCGGTCCTAAAAAGCCTTGCGCAATCCCGCGAAGAACTGCTCTATTGCTGCCGGCCCTGCTGCTGGCCGTGCGCGCGCATCCGTTGCAACTCCTGCAGCATCTGCTGGGGCGATCTCACCTGCTGAGGATTGGCGCTGGGCGGCATCTGGCGAACGGTTTCCGGCATGCGTACCGGGGCCGGAGGCGGAGCGAACTCCTGTTGTTGAGCGGCAATTTCTTGCGGCGACGGTGGAGTCGGGCCTCCCGGGGTCGCGGTAGAGAGGATGAGCTGCCGTGGCGCGCCGTTGCTCAGATCTCCCACCATCACTAAATCGTAGGGCGCGCCGTTGAGCAGATCGTCCAGCACCTCGCGGGGCGTTCCCGGACCGAAGCTCCCAAATACCCGTTCATCCTGGCCGAAGCCCTGGAGCTGCATCCCGCTCTTGCTGGCAATCTCCCGTAAAATTGCGCCCAAGCTCGAATTGTCGGCCTGGATCGAGAGCGATTTCGCGGAAAACTCAATCTTCGCAGGCTGCGCCGCCTGATCCAGCAGGGAGGTCGGCAAGTCCTGCCCAGGTGTCGAATTGGCCGTCGCTGCCGCGCCGGAAGGAGCGGAGATTGGCTGCGCCGGCGGCGCGCTGACGGATGGCGCCGGTTGCGCGGGCTGCCTGGGCGCCTCTTCCGCAGGCGGCCGATTGGGAATTCCCGGCATCTCTCCTCCGCGGAGCCGCGGCCGGTAAGCCTGCGCCTCCAGGGTGGGCGTCAGCGAAGGCAGAGGGACCGGCGGCAAGGGAATACATCCCATCAGGCTGAGCAGCAGGCTGCCGAAGAGGCTTCGCCGCAGAAATCTCCTCAGCCAACGCGGCGGGCGCGAAAGCATGTCTTGTTCGTCACAGGCTTTGGCTGGCCCGAAAGCTCCGTCGGCCAAGCCACCGCCATCCAATTTTTCGTGACTGATGAGGTGAAGCATTCGTTTTTGCCTCTGGCTCCAGCCTGCCCGGGAGCGTCGTCCCGCATCTCTGTACTAGACTAGCAGTGGTTCTTAGGGAATGCGAACTGGTCCCGGAGACCCTTCCCCGCGTCGCTCGGAGAGGCTCCGCGCCGCAACTGGCATCCCCCCAAATCCCATGCTTTATGTCGCTTGCACCAGTTAGTGAAAGTCGGTTCTGGGAATTTTAGATGACAGACTCATATCCGTTCATACGCCATACCTCGGCCAAGCCGGCTTCCTCGGCAGCCCTTCGCGCAGCCCTCGGGCTGGCGTTGAGCTTGCTTCTCGCCCTCCTGGTTCCCCGGCCGCTCTTCGCCGTCAGTTGCGCGCTGCAGGGCGAGATGACGCCGCAGACGCGCAGCTCAATGGAACAGGCGGCGCGCACCCTGTTGCAGCAGGTCGCCGCCGGAAGCGCCGCGCAGGTTCGGGCGAGCACCATTCCGACCGTAGCCGC
>JANWJB010000138.1 GCA_025449575.1 Acidobacteriaceae bacterium | reverse complement strand
GGCGCTCGAATGCCGGCGGCCTTCGGCATGTTCTACGGCAAGATCGGCAAGCTGGATAAGAAACTCGTGCTTCCGCCGGAGACGGTCATGCTGGTTCGACAGCAGGTGGCGCGTCTGAACGTCTGTCTCTTTTGCATCGATATCGGCCGGGCCTTCACCATCCAAGCATCGATGGATCAGGCAAAGATCGACGCGCTGGAGCACTATCGCAGCAGCTCTTTGTTCAACGATCGGGAACGAGCGGCTTTGGACTACGTGACTGAGCTGACGCGCGACAAAAATGTCGCGCCGGAAACTTTTGCCCGCTTGGCCAGCCACTACACCCAGCGTGAGATCTGCGAGATCGTCTGGCTGGTGGCCAGCGAGCATGTGTATAACATGACCAACATCGGGCTGAACATCCATTCCGATATGCTTTGCGAAATCACGCGCAGCAAGGTGCAATCCACCGACGTCCGGATTCCGCTTCCCCATTCGTCATAGAAGCAGAGTCCGGAAACGGGACTCCCAAGCACAGAATGGGTTGGAAAGCAGCACCACGAATAAGGAGAACCTCATGACAAGGTTTATGTATCTGTTTCGGCACCATGCAGCGAATGAACGGCCATCTTCCCCGGAGGAGATGCAGCGGCAAATGAAGGCGTGGATGGATTGGATCGATCGCCTCAAGCAGGAGAGCCACCTGGTCGCGACCGGGGACAGGCTGAGCGCCACGGGCAAGGTGGTTCGGGGCAAATCGAAGAGCGTCACAGATGGCCCTTATGTGGAGGCCAAGGACACAATCGGCGGCTATCTCGTCGTAGAGGCAGCCGATCTGGATCAAGCGACGGCTCTGGCCCATGGTTGTCCGGTTCTGGACGCCGGGGGATCGGTCGAAGTCAGACCTATCTCTTCGATGTAAGTCAGGCTGTCATTTCGACAGAGATTGGAGGCGGCTCATGGAAGACATACCAGGATGTGTAGAGCATCTGTTTCGCCATGAGGCGGGAAAGATGGTTTCCTATCTGACCAGGTTCTTCGGACTGGGCCGCCTGAATCTTGCCGAGGATGTAGTACAGGACGTTCTCTGCCAAGCGCTGCAAACTTGGCCGACGCACGGTCTCCCCGACAATCCATCCGCATGGCTCATGCGCGCCGCGCGCAACCGCGCAATCGATCTGGTCCGGCGCGACGATCGGCTCCGCCATCTCACGCCTGAGTTGACCCATCTGCTGAGACTGCGGGAGGAGAGCCCAGAGCGGGAACCGGCCTTTAAGAATGAGATCCAGGATGACCAGCTCCGCATGATGTTTGCCTGCTGCCATCCTGGGCTTTCCAGCGAGATTCAAATTACTCTGATCCTCAAGACCCTTTGCGGCTTCAGCGTGGCGGAGATCGCCAGCGCCCTTTTAGCCGGCGAGGATTCCGTTGAGAAGAGGTTGGGCCGGGCGCGCAGGTTCTTCCGCGAGACGAGCAGTGCAGCGGATGCCCCCGAAATCGACCTCTCCTCAGTTTCAGAGCGGCTGGATACGGTCCACCAGGCTATCTATCTGCTTTTCAACGAGGGTTATCATTCCAGCCGTTCCGAGGCTCCTGTTCGTGACGATCTTTGTTACGAAGCATTGCGGCTGGCCCTGCTTCTCAGCGAGCATCCGCGGTCGGCGCAACCTGCCACCTTTGCCCTGGTGGCGCTCTTCTGCTTCAATGCGGCGCGTTTGCCGGGACGGCTGGACGCCGAAGGTTCGCTGCTGCAACTCGAAGATCAGGATCGGTCGAAGTGGGACCGGGCGCTGATCGGGAAGGGCTTTGATTTTCTGGAAGAGTCGGCGGCGAAGAACGAGGTCAGCGAGTTCCACTTAGAAGCAGCCATTGCCTCGATGCACAGCAGCGCGGAGACCTATGAGAAGACCGACTGGAGCAGGATTCAACAGCTCTATAACCTGCTCTACTCCATCAAGCCGACGCCAATCGTGGCTTTGAACCGCGCTATCGCGGTGGGCGAGGCGCGGGGCCCGCGGGAGGGACTGGCGGCGTTACAGGCGATCCACCCACCTCCGAAGCTCCGAGACTACCCGTTTTATCCGGCGGCGCAGGCAGAATTTCTATTCCGCGCAGGACGCCGGGAGGAGGCTCGAAGCAGCTTCAAACTGGCCCTGAATCTGGCGCGCAACGAAGCGGAAGCGCGATTCCTGCAGCGCAAGCTCCAAGCTTGCGCGTGATCGGCTCGGCGCGCGATGCGGAAGCGGCCGCCCGTGATCGATTCCCCCTGGCGATGTACAAATTCGAACGTATTGAAGCGGAAGGAATCGCTCGACGTATCCACAATAAAGTACAAGAGAGCCACAATTTTTCTCGTTGCAGTACGTCATCCACCCATAGAAGCAATCGCAATCAGGAGACAACATGAACACCGTGAAGCACGCCAACAAGCTTCTCGTCGAGCAGCTTTACCGGGACTGTATCAACGCCGGAAGATTCGACCTGCTGGAAGATTTGATCCATCCCCAGTTTGTCGGCTCTGCCGGAGAACGAGGGCCCGGGGGATTCATGGAAACCCTCCTACAACTGAGGGATGGCTTTCCCGGCATTCAATTCACATTGGAGGACGTGATCGCCGAGAGGGATCGCGTGGTGGCCATGGCGAGAATGGAGGAGACCGAGCGAGGCTCCCTCTCCGGATTTTCCGCAAACCATCGTCTCCCCGCGGCGATCGCCATCTTCCAGATCAAAGACTCCAGAATTGTGCGCGCGTGGCTGCAGCTTGACCGGCTTGGGCTGCAGCAGCAGGCAGAGGCGATTCCGCCTCTTGCCTCGTAGGCGAGGATGGCGGCGCGCCCGCAACCCGGAAGCTCCTCTTCTGCAGGGAAGCTCGTGTGATTCCAGGGGGGAAGTTTGCATCTGGAGCGCGGCAGACCGGTGGAAAGACGAAAGGGCTGCTTTGGAGGAACTCGACACGATCATCGCAACCTGCGCCGAGTTAGCGGCTTAGCTCTAGGATTTAGGCAGAAAATAAGCTTCCACGGCGTGCGTAAGAGATGCATGATCGAGATGTGGTTTTCTTCCCTCGTATCGGGCGCTCCAACGGATTTGGTTAACAATGTCCCGGGGGTAGCATGGGCGGAGCGGCTGCCCCAGTTCCTGAACAATGACACCAACTAAATCGTTGAGGAGCTCCGCGTTGCATTCAAGTCCGTGCTCGCCGGCCACGCGGCGAAAAATCTCGCGAAACTGATCGCCGGAAACCGCATCCATTTTGATTTTGGTCTGAATCCTTCGCAAATAGGCGGCATCCAGCAGCTCGGAAGGATCCATGTTCGATGCGAATACCACTAGCACCTCGAATGGAATTTCAACTGTCCTTCCTCCCGCCAGGGTTAGAAAATCGATTCCGCGATCAAGAGGAACAACCCAGCGATTCAGGAGCGCTTCCGGCTGGAGTCGCTGCCGCCCGAAGTCGTCGATGATGAGGACACCGTCGTTGGCCTTCATCTGTACCGGACTCGTGTAGAACCTTGTGGACGGATTGAATTGCAGGTCCAACATCTCGATTGTCAGCTCGCCGCCGACGAGAACCGCAGGACGATGGCAGCGAACCCAACGCTGGTCGCTATTTTGAGGCGCGGGCTCCGAGGCGATCCTGTGAATCAAAGGATCGTATATGGCAATGATTTGCCCGTCGACTTCCACCGCATACGGTATCCAGACCAGGTCTTCGGCTACGACTCGCGCTAATGTTCCAGCGACCGATGTCTTTCCGGTCCCGGTTGGCCCGTAGAGGAAAATGGAAGCGCCGGAATTCAGGGCGGTTCCGAGCTGCCGTAGGGTATTGCTGTCCAGCACAAGATGAGCGAAGGCGCGGTCGACGTCGGGCGGATGTACCTCTACATTGCGCACGCTCTGTTGACGGACTTGTTTCGTATAGCTTTCCAGAGAGACCGGCGCGGCGCCCGCATACTGGCTCAGGGACAGCAACTCCAAGGCCCGGAGCCTTCCCTGAGAGGTAATAGCGATGTTAAGGATGTTTCGAGAGATGCCGATGGCTTCGCAGAGCTGCTCGGACCGCAATTGCTGAACCAGTTCATCGGCCACTCCGAAGCTTAGCCGGATGCGCTTCGACAACTCGAGGATCGACAAGGGACCGGACAAATAGAGAACTTTGAGCACCAAGTCTTCGAGGATCCGCTTGCGCACGCCAACGTCGGAAGTCGATTCGGGCTTTTGTAGCGGCCCGGCCGGGGGGGCATTCTCGAAGGAATCATCCATTTTCTGGCCCTCCGCAATCAGCTCTGGCAAGAATGCAGGAAACTGGCGCAGTTGCAACTCCCGGGCCGGATCGATGCATAAGCCATTTTATCTAGTTCTCCGTAGGTTGCCGATCTATATGGTCGATGAGGAGGACGTTCACCGGCGCTTTTTGCCGCTTCAGCTTCAAGCCGAGCTGATCCTGCAATGCCTCCTGAAGATATGTTTGCCTGTCAGCATGGTCTTCTGGAGTTGCTGAAACATGTGCGGGATCAGGTCCCCATTCAAGAGCAAAATCGAAGGTCCCGATCAAGCCGGTCCGATCGAGGATGGGACGATCGAATTGCCCCATTTCATTCAAATGAGCTGCGAGCAGCGTGAGCGGCACCTTTCGTCCGCCGATCCGAACGTGACTGGGCGAGCCAGGTACACCCACACTCATCAGGCCGCCGCAAACAGGGGGGACGTCGGAAGGATCTTTAGGCTCCGATGGATGATCGGCGCTCGCTACGACATTGGAACACGCGTCGTCGTCTGCAGGATGCGGATGAAGCTGCGGTCCCAATTTTCCCGGCTTTGCCAAGACCAGCGCCAACACAGGAAGTTCGCGCGTCTCCGTGTGAACCACCAGCTTGAAACGCTCGGTAAGAAGAGACTGCATCATTAGGCGCATCTGGTCTTTTGTCGGATCGGGGTTTTCGGACTTGGCCACGATGTCGAACCTCGCAGTTTCTATCCATTTGGGGGCATTCGCTTGCAAGATCTGTATTTGTCCGTCGGTGAGCTTGTAGGCAAATCGAACGTAATCGAGCAAGCTGATATTGCTCGCACGGAATCGGCCTCCAGTCTCCGCGTAGGTATCGCCAGAGCCCAGGGTGAAGTTCACTTGGGGAGGATGGTCCGATACGTTCGGTTTGATGGTGGCCACCTCGAAAGCCATCTTGCCGCCTGCCGCTTTTTGCCAGTTCGGCATTTCTTTCGTTGGTTGCGCCAAACCACATATCACTGGCACCGCCATGGTTATCAATCCAATTGCACCCAGTAGCAGTTTCATGCTGAAGTGTGGCCTTAGCCCCGCGTGGCGGGCCACCGTGCGCACAATCCGGCGGGTGGCGCAGGCCTCTCGCCTTTGAAACCTGGATTTGGTCTGTGGGGAGGAGCAAGCAGATCTAGTTTGGTTCCCAATGAGTTGTCCAGGATGACTGAATCACTACACACCTTCTTCTCCAGCGCGGTAGCATCGATAACTGCACCACGGCACTGCTCCACCGGAACCGCCTTCATCCCGCTTGCCGCCTCCAATCCTGCTTCCATGGTTGGCTCCATCGTTCCCGCCTCAGAGGTCTCGCTCCTCCTGCTTGTACCAACCTCCCAAGCATAAAACTCAAATCAAATGTGCGAAAGAAATCCTACGTTATCAAAACAGCCGCAGCGGAGGCGTCAGTCAAGGGCGCATGATCTCTGTGCGTCCATCGGAGCGAAGCGGAGACCCTTGACGGCCACCGCAGTGGAGTGTAGGCGGCCTCAGCCGCGCCGGTTGCGGATGCAACCACGAAAAACACACTCCACCCGCAAGACGCCCAGTTTCTGCATGATCCCATTTGCGACCGAAACGGTTGCAGGCGCAACCCTTTCAGGGGTGGAGTGTCACCCTCAAGCCGCTGCCGTAGGCAGCATGCTTTTATTCCCGCAGGCGATTCCACGTTTCTCGACTTCCTGATGCCTATGCGACGGGCCGAAGGAACCGTCGCACCATGACCAAGGCAGCTTTCTGGGTCAGCGTGGCACAGCTCATCGTCGCCATACTCGCCCTCGCCGTCTCCATCGCCGCTCTCTGCAAGTAGGCCCAGAGCATCAACCCACCACCCCCAGACGAACCACAGGCCGCCTCGCGGCGGCCTGCAAGGGCTTCTAAGGGTTGATCGGCTACTTGGCTTGAAGCGTCTTTACATCCATCGTGACCTTGGTATGCTCGCTCGGTGCATCGCTCTCGCGGATTGTTCCAGTAGCCAGGACAGCCTTACCCAGCAACTTACTCGCATCCATTTTGCTCTCATCGGGGATGAACAACTGCACTTCGCGAACGTGAGGGAAAGCATCCCAACACGTTTTCGCTTTCGGATCGTCGATAGGGTTCATGGTGACGGGTCTTCTCAACTTAAGCAGATAGACTTTTTCACGAGCATCTTTGGCTGGGGTTTCACCGAAGCCAGGGGGGCCGTAAAACGTTCGCTGGGTCAACACTCCTTCTAGCTGGATTCCGGGTGTATCGCACTTGTAGATTGCTTCTTTGGCTCTTGCTTGTTGTTGAGCACGAACACGATTTTCTGGATGGCCCATGAAGACAACCGCCCCGACGACGAGAGCTAGGATAGCGACTGACGAGCATTTTGTGCGACGGATCACATCGACCTCTTGGGGATCAGAAGTTGGTCGTAACAGATATTGAGTAGTTGCCCGGAGCACTGAACCCTTCCTCGCGGGAGATCGCACCTTCAAGCTTTTGGAACTGCGCAGGCGATAGAGAGGACAGAGGAGTATTACCACTGACTCCGAGCACGTTTGTTAGGAACTGCTGATAGCCTGCCGTGTTGTTCTCCATGGATGGAGCATACTTCGCTACCGCAGCATTGATTGACAGGTTGAAATAGCCTGCCCCGGCGAGAAGCGTATGCAGTGCCTGACGCCCTGTTCCCGCACCTGGGAACACGGCGAATCGACCATCTGTTCCAAGCTGCCCATTACGAGACGTAAATGGCCCTGCTGTGATGTCGCCGGGATTGTTATCTCTAAACGGATGGGTTCCATGATTGAACTGCGTCGTCTGCGAGTAATTACCCCACGTATTGATGGTTGTGTCCATGCCATTTGTGGACGTGCTGCCGTTGGGCTGGCCGAACGATAACCCTGCCGGATTAGCTTGGTAGAGATCGCCGCCTGTCTCGTCGCTCATCCCTTGGACGCCGACGACTTGCCCAGATGTATCGCCGGTCGTGGTGTAGATCGTGTTGACCGTTCCATCGAAGTAGTAACCAGAGTTCGCCGATGCTGTCGTGGAATTGTCGCAATCGCCTCGATTAAAGCCGGTCATCTGCCCAGAGTCATTGTCGATGTAAACGCAGTCGAGGCCGTCGGGATCAACCGCATTTATGGGGTTGTTCTGGACGTACGAATACATATTGAAGCTCTGCGGATTCGACAGACTTGTAAAGGCCATTCCTGACGGATCGGGCGATTGGAACCGCCCCATGCTGGAACCGTAGTATCTGGCCCCGAAGTAGTCGTTGCCGGATTCTTGATCGCGTTCTTTGCCGGTGAAGAGGTGTTCGGTGGGGCTGGGCTGGCAGCTTTCGCCGTCGCCGTAGGGCAGGCTGGAGCATTGCTCCAGGGTGTCGCCGGCATAGTCGGTCTCGACTCGGCGCGTGCCCAAGGGGTCGTTGAAGTAGAAGGTCAGCGGCGCGCC
>JANWJB010000137.1 GCA_025449575.1 Acidobacteriaceae bacterium | reverse complement strand
TCAGCCGGGTAACTCAACGAGGAGTGCGGCAGAGCGCAGCGCGCCGGGAAGTCTCATAACTTTTCGGGAGACTTGCGGCTTCTGGATGAGCGATATAGTACCCGGTAACTCCCCGGCAATGCAAGAAGGGACCAGGCAATTTGGAATTTGCTTGCACTCGGCAAAGACCGAAGTTATGATCACTGCATCCGATCTCCTCTGCCCGCGCCGGCAGATTTCGTAAGCGGAGACGAGCAACGGCCCAGACGCCGCCTGCTACGCTCCGGAGGGATGCGCAGAGCAAAGCTGCTCGAAGCCATCCCCAATGGCACTCCGTCGTGCCGCCCCGAATCGACAGACTTACTCCTGCTCCACGATGAGCTTCAGAATCGCGCCTCTGTTTCTGCAGAAGGACGGTTTTGTTTCTTCCATTTCCCGCTTCGCGCCATGCGAACCGGCAGCCGCTGCACCAAGCAGCGAGTTGATTTGTGGAGAGGTGGACCGCGTGGAAAAGCTCATTGTCGTCGGCAACGGCATGGCGGGCATCGGCTGCGTCGAGCAGATCCTCAAGCATGCCCCCAAGTTTGAGATCACCGTCTTTGGCGATGAGACTTATGCGAATTACAACCGCATCTTGCTCTCCTCTGTGCTGGCCGGCGAGAAACAAGCCGACGAGATTGTTCTGAATGAGTTGAGCTGGTACCGGCGCCACGGCATCGCGCTGCGTCTCGGCGTGCGCGTCGTCTCCATCGATCTAACGGCGAAGACGGTTCAAGGCAACGACGGCAGCGTGACGCCTTTCGACAAGCTCATCCTGGCGACAGGCAGTTCGCCATTCATTCCTCCGATGGAGGGGCTGGAGCGCGATGGCGTCTTCGTCTTTCGCACTCTGGACGATACGCGCTCGCTGATCGAGCGCTCGCGCCCCGGCATGCGTGCGGCGGTGATCGGCGGCGGGTTGCTTGGCCTGGAAGCGGCGCGCGGATTGCAAGTGCAGGGCTGCGACGTCTCGGTCATTCACTTGATGGACTCGCTCATGGAGCGGCAGTTGGATGCGACCGGCAGCGCTATGCTGGCCGCGCAGATGCGGCGGATGGGGATCGACGTTCTGCTCGGCCGCAGTACAACCGCCATCCTCGGCAATGGACATGTCGAGGGCCTTCGCTTCAAAGACGGCAGCTCACTCGATGCGGAGATGGTCGTGATCGCAGCGGGCATCCGCCCCAATGCCGCGCTGGCGCGCGACGCCGGACTCACCGTGAACCGCGGCATTGTGGTCGATGATTATCTTGAGACGTCGCATCCCGACGTCTATGCCGTGGGCGAATGCGTGGAGCATCGCGGAGTTTGCTACGGACTGGTGGCGCCGCTGCTTGAGCAGGGCAAGGTTCTTGCCGCCACCATCACCGGCAATCGGGGGCAGGCGTTTGAGGCCGCTCTGCCCGCCGCGAAGCTCAAGATCATGGGGGTCGAGGTCTTTTCCGCCGGTCAGTGGGACGAGACGAAAGACCCGGCGCTGGAAGTGGTGCGTTATGAGGATCCGTCGCAGGGGTTGTACAAGAAGCTGGTTCTCCACGATGGCCGCCTCACCGGATTCATCCTGGTTGGCGACACCCAGGAGAGCCCACGCTATCTCGACTGGCTCAAGTCGGGCCGCGATCTCAGCGCCAAGCGCCGCCACATCCTCTTTCCGCCGCCGGTCGAGGATGCCGGTATCGACATCGCGCGCATAGCCGAGAGCGAGACCGTCTGCGGCTGCATGGGTGTGACCAAAGGAGAGATCATTCGCGCCGTGCACGAAAAGGGGATTGGCACGATGGCCCAGCTCAAGGAGTGCACCCGGGCCTCCACCGGCTGCGGAAGCTGCACCGCGCTTTGCCGGCAATTGCTAAAGACCGTCGTTCCCGATTTTGAAGAGGAAACCCGCAAGGTGCTCTGCAAGTGCGTGCCTTTCGCCGAGGAGACACTGCGGGAAATGGTTCGCAGCCAGCAGTTGCGCTCCGTGCATGAGGTCTTGGAGATCTATGGCAACGGCGCCGGCTGCGAGATCTGCAAGCCGGCCCTGAGCTACATGCTGGACATGGTGTGGTGCGGAGACCATGAAGAGGACCGCTCCGCGCGATTCATCAATGACCGCGTCCACGCCAACATTCAAAAGGACGGCAGCTTTTCCGTGGTGCCGCGCATGCGCGGCGGCGTCACCTCGGCCGCCGAATTGCGCAAAATCGCCGATGCCGCGGATAAGTACAACGTCCGTATGGTCAAGATCACCGGCAGCCAGCGCATCGATCTGCTGGGGGTGGCGAAAGCCGATCTGCCCAGGATTTGGGCCGATCTCGGTATGCCGTCCGGGCAGGCGTACACCAAGGGAGTGCGCATGGTGAAGACCTGCGTCGGCGCCGAGTTCTGCCGCTTTGGCGTACAAGATTCCACCTCCGCCGGCATCGAGTTGGAGCGGCGGCTGGAAAATCTCTTTACTCCGCACAAGGTCAAGATGGGCGTGGTGGGCTGTCCGCGCAACTGTGCCGAGGCTACCGTGAAAGACATTGGCCTCGTCGGCCAGGAAGGCTCGTGGCAGGTGGTTGTCGGCGGCGCGGCCGGCAAGAAGGTTCGCAAGGCCGATCTGCTGGTGACCGTGGAGAGCACCGAGGGGGCTTTGGAGGCCGCCGCCATCTTCTTCCAGTACTACCGCGAGCACGCGAACTACATGGAACGTACCTACGACTTCATCGAACGGGTCGGCATCGACCGCGTGCGCAAGGAGACCGTCTACGCGCCCGCCGAGCAGCGCCAGGCTTTGCTGGAGCGTCTGCGCAAGGCGAAAAATCTTTCCCGCGATGCGTGGTTGGAGCGCGACGCTCCCCGCACCGCGGCTCAGTTTATTCCAATTCAGGCTCTGGAGGGTGCAATCCAATGAAAACCAACGGAAGATGGATGTGCGTGGGATCTCAAACCGGCATTCCTGTTCGCGAAGGGCGCATGGCGGATGTGGGGGGGCATGAAATTGCCGTTTTCAACCTCGGCGATCGCGCGGTAGCGGTGGAGAATCGCTGTCCGCACCGCGGGGGCCCGCTCAGCGATGGCATCGTCGCCGGTGACACCGTCGTCTGTCCGCTGCACGCCTGGAAGATCTGCTTTTCCACCGGCAGCGTGCTCCGGCCGGCCGAAATGGCGTGTGTCTCCACTTATCCCACGCGGGTGCAGGACGGCTATATCTATGTCTCGCTTCCCATCGAAGCGAGTCAGGAGGCCGCGCCGTCTCCCGGCCCAATGCCGGCGCCCGCTGCGGATACTCCTCCAGCATCGGGCATCGGCTGTGTCTAAGCGCTGGTGGCCGGCAGAGGTCCTGCAATGGCGGAAACGGCATCGAGCATTTCTCGTGCAGGTATACCCGGGAACAGCTTCGGCAAACGCGGCTTTTTACCAGGAAAAGCCGCACCTCGCGGCAATCGCGATGGGACATAGCAACAGGAGACATGCTCTAGAATGATGAGCAACGAGATTGCATACCGGCTGCCCAATCGGGCGGCCTACGGCGGGCCGGCCGCGCGCAAACCGGCTGGAAGGTTGGAGATGCCAGAGCCCGGTCTTCGAGGATTGCGGGTGCTTGCCCTGGAGGCGCGGCGAGCCAAAGAGATTGCGGCTCTTATTCGCAACTATGGCGGAGAACCACTTGTAGTTCCGGCCATGCGTGAGCTGCCGCTGGAATCGAACCGCGCGGCTTTCGACTTTATCTCCGCTCTTCTTCGCGGCGAGTTCGACCTCGCGATCTTTCTTACCGGCGTGGGTGTCCGCGACCTGTTGACCATCGCCGACAAGCAAGGTCAGCGAGAAGCCTTTCTCACCGCTTTGCGCGCGGTGAAGGTAGCGGCCCGCGGCCCCAAGGCTCTTGCGGCGCTGCGGGAAATCCAGGTTCCGGTCGCCGCCGTCGCTCCCGAGCCCTGCACCTGGCACGAGATGTTGCGGGCGATAGAAGAGAACGTTGCTCCCGGGCTCGACGGGCTGCGCGTTGCCGTTCAGGAATATGGAGCTCCCGGCACCGAGCTCGCCGATGCGCTTACGGCGCGCAACGCCCGGGTCGCCACCGTCCCTGTCTATCGGTGGGCGCTCCCCGAGGATCTCCAGCCTTTGCGCGAAGCGGTGCTGGCTCTAACCCATGGTCAGATCGAGTTAGTCCTCTTTTTGAACGCGGTGCAGGCGGCGCATCTCTTTCAGGTTGCCGCCCGGATGGGCTGCGAGGAGATGCTGCGAGGCGGCCTCCAATCCACCGTCATCGGGTCCATTGGCCCCAGCACATCGGAAGAACTGAAGCGTCTTGGCGTCTCGCCCGACTTCGAGCCTCCTCATCCGAAGATGGGCTTTCTGGTCAACGAGGCGTCTAAGATAGCGCCGGACTTGCTGAAGCGTAAGCGGAGCGCTGTCGGGAACCATGCTCCGGCTCCGGGAGAGAGCATCACCGCCGCTTCCTCTTCCGCCACCGTTCCCGCCGAGTTGGACGACCGGCGGCGCCAGGACTTCGAGTTTCTGCACGAAATCGGCAGCCGTATGGCCTCCGCCGATCAATTCCACGAGGTCTTGCAGCGCATTGTTGAATTCGTCTCTTCCGTCGTGCAGTGCGACTCCTGCTTTATCTATGTGCTCGAGCAAGACCAGCTTGTGCTCCGCGCCTCCAAAAATCCCCATGCCGATGTCGTCGATCACCTGGGGCTTCGCTTGGGGCAGGGCATCACCGGCTGGGTGGCGGAGCATCACGAGCCGGTCGCCATTGCCTCACAGGCGCTGCGCGATCCGCGCTTCAAAATGTTCAAGGACTTGCCCGAAGATCTCTTTGAAGCCTTCCTCTCCGTGCCTGTTCTCTCTCGGGGAAAGTTGGTCGGCGTGATCAACCTCCAGCATCGGCAGCCTTATCGCCATACGCGGGAGCAGGTGCGCCTGATCTCGACCATTGGATTCCTGGTGGGGGCGGAGATCGAGCGGGCGCGGCTCGAGTCGGAGAATGCGGAACTGGCCCAGCAACTGGAAACCCGCAAGGCATTGGAGCGCGCCAAAGCTATCTTGCAGCGTGATTTCTCAATCAGCGAGGAGGAAGCGCACCGCATGCTGCACCGCGAAAGCCGACAGCGCCGCAAGCCCATGCGCGAGATTGCCGAGGCCATTCTTCTGAATGATGATTTGCGCCGCAGCCGCTTGCAGTCCTCTCCGCCGCCCGAGCCGCCGGCCTGAGCCGCGCCTCCGATCAGGTTCCCTCCGCCCCACCTCGCTTCTAATACCGTGTCCGGGAGATTCTGTAAGCAGCCGGCGTCAGCCCGCTTTTGCCTTTCTTATTCTGCAAGCAGCCCGCTTTTGCCTTTCTTTCTGTCATTCCCGTCAGGGAATCTGCTTTTCGCTTCATACTGGCACCGCTCTGGTACCGCCTCGATCCGCCCCGCCTCGCGTCTAATACCGTCTCGGGAGATTCTGCAAGCAGCCGGCGTCAGCCTGTTTTTGCCTTTCTTATTCCGGCAAGCAGCCTGTTTTTGCCTTTCTTTCTGTCATTCCCGTCAGGGAATCTGCTTTTCGCTTCATACTGGCACCGCTTCGATCATCCAGTTTGAGCACTAAATCACGCGGACGCGTCTAATGCGGATTCACGATAGGTGTACCCGGAGGCAGAAGCACCAAATGCGGCTTTTCCGTCAAGAAAAGCCGCACTTCTGGAGCCACCGTCGCGCATAGCAATCGTGAATCCGCGTCTAATGCAGATGAAGGCTTCATGACCATCCACCTTCCCAAGCTCGAGCGCCGTCCGGAGCTGGATGCTCTCCGCGGCCTGTTTCTCGTCTGGATGACGCTCACCCACCTGCCCACCCGCTTCAGCGATTTTGTGAACCAGCCCATCGGCTTTATCTCCTCCGCCGAAGGATTCGTCTTCATGTCCGCGCTGCTCGTGGGACGCATTTATATCCGCGAAATGCTCCAGGACAAGGCCAAAACCCACCTCAAGCTGCTCAAGCGCTCGCTCAAGATTTATGGCTATCATCTGCTGCTGCTTTTTTTCGCCTTCAGCGTTGCCGCCACCTACGCCGCGCATACCCACAAAACCGCGCTGACCAATCTCTTCGACTTTTATCTTGCCCATCCCGGGACCGCCATCGTCGGCTCCGTGCTGCTGCTCTATTGCCCGCCCCTGCTCGACATCCTGCCCATGTATGTCATCTTCCTGGCCTTCACGCCGCTGGTGCTTTCGGCGTCGGTCCGCTTTGGGTGGAATAAGATTCTCGCCGTAAGCGTCTTCATCTGGCTCCTGGCACAGTTCGGCCTTCGTGACTTGGTCCATAGCTGGATCGTCGGCGTCACCCATCTCCACATTCCTCTGCAGGAGACCGGCGCGTTCAATCTCTTCGCGTGGCAGGCAATCTGGATCGTCGGCCTCTGGTTAGGCGCCGAAATGGCCTGCGGCGTTATGCCGCTCAAAAAGGTGCGCGGCCCCGCCATCGTCCTTTGCGGAGCCGTTTGCCTCTTCTTCATCGGGGTTCGCCACAGCTGGCTTGGCCCGCGCCTCACCCAGGAGGCGCTCGGCATGCAACTCGACAAGTGGAGCATCGGCTGGCTCCGCGTCGCCAACCTCATCTCGTTCACAGTGGTGGTCTACTGGCTGCGAAAATACCTTGCCAAAGTCATCTCCCATGAGCCGCTGCTTACAATCGGCAAGGCATCGCTGCAGGTCTTTTGCGCCCATCTGTTCTTTGTCTTCGTGGGGCTCGCGCTCCTCTATGGAGAAGTGGCGCAGCTCCATGGCTGGACTGCTGTAATTCTTCTTGTCGTGACCTTTGTGTCGCTGATCATCGTGGCCGGCCGTCAAGTAAGAAAGCGCCAGGCAAAGAAGAACCGGTCAGCTCCGCCGCCCATTGTTGAGTCGCCCCCTCTGGGAAGCTAGACGCAGATTCACGCTAGGTGCGCGACACAACTCCGGCTCCGCAGGCGCCCGGACCGCAGACCGCGGCGATAGCTGCCCATCGGGAACCGATTTGCTCGCCGGCTTTCAGGCTCGCATCCCTGGTTGCAGAATACTGATTGCAGAATACGGAGTGCAGAACACGGAATGCGGAACACGCCCTTTCAGCCAGTCTGATGAGCCAGCCAATCGGCGAAACGTAGTGTTCCCAGCACCTCGCCGTGATCGGGAACGAGCGCATTCTCGGGCACCTGTCCTCCGAAGTAGCCCAGACTCGGATCGGTCGCAACCTGGCGCGGGTCGTTTTTTGCTTTGAGCAGCTCTCTCGCCAGCTCATCCAGCCGCCGCCGTTCCGGGCCTGCCACATTGATATAGCCGTTTCTTGGAGCCTCCAGAGCAATCTCCGCCACCGCGCCTGCAATGTCCTCCGCCGCGATCGGCTGCATGAGCACATTTGAAACGCGAACGGTGCCGCCCTGAGTTCCGGCATCGGCCAGACTGCCGATGAACTCGAAGAACTGCGTTGCGCGCACAATGGTGTACGGAATCCCCGAAGCTTTGATCGCCTTTTCCTGCGCGACCTTGGCGCGCATATAACCGAGGTTCGTCATGCGGTCCGCGCCGACGATCGAGAGCGCAACGTGATGCTTGACCCCTGCTGCGCTCTCCGCTGGGAATAGATTGTGCGCGGAGGTCTCAAAGAAGTTGAGCACCGCGGCGTCCTCGAAGGATGGTGAGTTGGTCAGATCGACCACTACCTGAGCGCCTCGCAGAGCTTCGTCCAGGCCTCTGCCGGTCATCAGGTCAACCGTCTTGGCCGAGGCTGCGAGCACGTCATGCTTCTGTTCTTGAAGGATGCGAACAACTTTGCTTCCGATAAGCCCGGTGCCGCCTAACACTACTATTTTCATGGTATGTCCTTTCCTGATTCGCCCTGGCGCATCGTTCGGCTTGCGTCAATCGAGCGGGTGATCCAGATCTCGCTTTTGAGCCCCGGGTTTGGTTTCGAGCGGCGAGCAAGCAAATCTAGTTTGGCTTCTCATGCGTTGTCCAGGCTGACTCAAGGGGATGCTCTGCCCGGTGCACTCGCAAGCAGATGAAAATGCTCTGACGGCATCACCACATAGCCGACTACCGGAGATCATGACGGCAGCGAATACGTCCAGCGCGTCCTCAAATAGCTCCCTCGCCTCGCCGCTTCCAAATATGC
>JANWJB010000136.1 GCA_025449575.1 Acidobacteriaceae bacterium | reverse complement strand
GCGCACCGGCGGACGCCTCCACTCTATTCGCGCCGAGGGCTGCGATCTCCCCATCGAATTGGGCGCGGAGTTCATTCACGGCAAGCCGCCCGAATTGCTGGACTTGGTTTCAGAGGCCGGCAAGAGCTGCTTTGAACTCGACGGGCGGGCATTGCGCACTGAGAATGGGCGGCTGCAGGATGGCGACTTCGGCGAAGCATTCTCCGTTCTTCGCGGATTGCCGGAGGAACCCGATCAGAGTTTCAAACACTGGATGCAGGGGCAGCACTATCCGTCCGCCACTGCTGCGGCCGCCACATCGTATGTTGAGGGCTTCAATGCCGCCGACGCCGGGATCATCGGCATAAGAGGTCTTGTCGTGCAACAGCGCGCCGAAGACGCCATAGATGGCAGCAGGGCCTTCCGCGTGGAGCAGGGATATTCCTCGCTGGCCGAGTACCTGGCGCAACAATTCACGGCAGCTGGCGGCGTCTTGTGTCTCTCTTCGCCTGTCCGCCGGATTGAATGGCGCCGGGGGTCGGTTCGAGTGGAGTCTGGACTGCGCGGACAATTGCCTCGCAAATCTCACGCTCCGCGATGCATAGTGTCGCTCCCCCTGGGCGTCCTACAAAGCGGCGATATTCTCTTTAACCCCGTGCCCCGGCGCTCTCTCGACGCTGCAGCACAACTGGCAATGGGAAGTGCCGTCAGAATCGTCATGGTCTTTCGGGAGCGCTTCTGGAGCGCCGATTACGCGAACCTGCGGTTCCTCTTTTTGGACGGCGCTATGCCCTCGGTCTGGTGGACTGCAGCGCCGAACGCGTCGCCGACGCTGACCGGCTGGGTGGGGGGCCCCCGCGCGCACGATCCCGCCATCGCCACGAACACCGGATTGCTGCGTAAAGCCATCGACGGTCTGGCACGCGCCTTTCGCGTCCCCCCCGAGGCGATCGCGAAGCGACTATTGAACTGGCATACCCATAACTGGCAAACCGATACTTTCAGCCAAGGTGCTTATTCGTATGTGCCAAAAGGCGCGTTCGACGCTATGCGGTCGCTTGCCGAGCCGATCGAGGATACTCTCTTCTTTGCCGGAGAACACACCGACTTTACGGGGCACTGGGGAACGGTGCATGGGGCGCAACACTCCGGCCTGCGCGCCGCCGCCCAGGCGAAAAGCTAGAGCATGCTGCACGCGATCGAGTGACAGGATTCGCAGCGATTGCCGGATGCTCCGACTGACTCGCCATGCCCCTTGCACGCGCCGCCGGCAATTGAGATGTCGGCAATTGCAAGTCAGGCTGCTCGCTTTTGATCCCGTATGCGCTCGGAGAGTAACCGCTTGGCCCTTTGCAGCTCCTCCTTACGCGATGCACTCAGCCCCTTGCCCGCGCGATTGATGAAGTAGGTCAGCATGCGCATCCCTGAAGCAGGCCCTTTGGGCGATACTTTCGGCGAAGCCAATGTGCGGGCAATCTCCGGCGCGCTCTTGGTGAAGAGACCCGGCGGCGGAAATGTGGAGACCGTCTTGACCCCTTGGACCCACTTGCGCTTGCCCTGGGCAGTCATGCGTCTGGCGCTCGCAGCCTTAGCATTTCTGCGTGCTGCTTTCTTCTTTCCTTTCCTCTGTGTACCAGCTCGGCCTTTCATCTGCGTTCCCTCCATCCATCACCCCAACGAAGTTAGACAGTGAGAGATTCTCCGAGCGTTGTATCCGACAATTGCATGGGATGATGCTTCGGTCTCTTCCTCGTTTCAAGTAAGACTGAATCTCCCTTGGCGGCTGCTCACTTCTCGGGAATGAGGTGGGCCTGGTTCCGGAAGAATACGATTTGGGGTGTGACAGGAATCGGGGAAATTCGTCCGGCGTTCTCTCACATCGCTCTCGCCGGACAGTGCTCAGCGAAGCCCTCCTCGAAATTCGGTGAGGCGAAGGTCTGAAATCAATGGGCAAGGGGCGTCCGTCTTCGACCGAGAGCAGCAAGGCCTCTTTTTCCGTCCGGCCGCGCATCCAACCAACCTAGAACGCCAAAACTGCGCAGTTAAGCGGAGTTCCTCGAAAATCGCGGCACGAATGAGGTTTACCCCATCGCTTACGCCGCTTTTTCCGGTGTCAATGTGCCGCCCTCAAGCAAAAAGAAGAGGGCCAGTCAGGTTGAGATCTCGAGAGGCGACGGAGGCTGAATCACAACCATACCCCCATGGCCTAAGGAGATAACATGAAATTTCATTCCTCCAACTTAGATAGCCTTCGCACGCTATACATCAACCAATTGCGAACGCTACTTTCTTCCGAACAACAGATTACCGAAGCACTGCCAAAGATGATCGAGAAGGCTACCGACCCGCAGCTCAAGCAGGCCTTTCAGTCGCATCTGCAGGAGACGCACACTCACGAGGCTCGGCTCGAACATCTACTTCAGCAGACTGCCGCGGAGCGCAAGCCTATTAAATGCAAGGTGACGGGCGCGATGATCAATGTGGCCGAAGATACCCTAAAAGACACAGGCGATGAATCGGTACGGGATGTTGTGCTGATTGCGTCTGCTCAGCAAGTAGAGCATTTTGAAATCGCAACCTACGGGACGGTTCGCCGCTTCGCGCAGATCCTAGGCCATGCAGATCAGGCCCAGCTTCTGGATCTTACGATCAAAGAGGAGGGGCATTTCGATCAGCTTCTCACCGAGATTGCAGATCGAGTAAACCCTTCGGCTCAAAAAGCGGCTTAAAAGCTTTGCACAAATCTGAATTGCGGTCTCTTCAGCTTGCTGCGGAGGCCGCAGTTTCTTCCGGGTTGCTGACGGCCTATGCCACCGCATCGGCCGAGCTGCAAGCCAAAGAAGAAGAGCGCTTCCCATAACGGCCGAAGCATCCCGGGCCATCGCTCCTTCCCGAGTTTCGGGAGGAGAACGAAGACGCCGGGATGACTTGGTTGCTCCTATCGCACCGGACTGGCGGCCTGTGTTCCGCTTGATTGAGCAACTATTTGGGGCATGAAGCTAATCCAACAGATTGGCTCGATGAATATTAGTGGCTGGGAAGAGTAGGTCCTGACCGCAGGTTTATCAGTTAGGGACCTGTTTGGCAAACGACAACGATTCACGTGAAACGGGGGGATGATCACAGCGTGTTTCGGCATGCCATCCCGATTGGCCGTGTCTTAGGCATCTCCATTGATCTGGACTATTCCTGGTTCGTTGTCGTAGGACTAATCACATGGATACTGGCCGTCAGTTATTTCCCAACACAATTCCGCGGCTGGAGTGTAGGCGAATATTGGGCAGTTGGCGCAATTACCGCGATCATGCTTTTTGTGAGCGTCCTGATTCATGAATTAGGACATGCGATTGTCGCGCAGCGATACGGCCTTGCCGTGCCGCGCATCACTCTTTTCCTATTTGGGGGTGTATCGCAGATCGCAGCCGAGCCGCCCAGTGCCATCGCGGAGTTCTGGATTGCAGTCATAGGCCCCGTCGTCAGCCTCGCGCTCGCTGCCCTGTTCTGGGAGGTCGAGCCTCTTACCGCTTCATGGCCTCCGCTCTTCGCGGTAGTCGAGTATCTGGCGATCTTGAATCTGATTCTCTGCATTTTCAATCTGATCCCCGGCTTCCCGCTGGATGGAGGTCGGGTACTCCGAGCCATTTTGTGGCGAATCAAGGGGAATTATCAGCGTGCCACTGCCGTCGCTGCCACCACCGGGCGGTTTTTCGGCTTTGCTCTGATCTTCCTGGGCGTCTGGGAAGCGTTGACCGGAGCATTTATCAACGGTCTTTGGATCGCGTTCATCGGTTGGTATCTGGAGAGCGCAGCCGGCAGCCAGCTTCAGCAAGAGGTTTTGAAGGCGTTGGTGGGCAGGCACAAGGTGCTGGACGCAATGCGCCGTGACTTCCCGCTCGTTCCACCCAACCTGACTCTCCAGGAAATGGTGGATAAGTACTTTCTGGCTCACGGTAACCGCTACCTAGTGGTGAGCGGACCCGCCGGACCCACCGGTATCGTTACCCCGGCCACCGTGCGGGCCGTCTCCCGCTCGGAGTGGGCGGAGACCCAGGTCTCGCAAGTAACGGTTCCGCTTAGCAAGCTGGCCGTCACCCATCCGGAGACCACACTATGGTCGGCGCTGGAGAAGATGGGCCGCGACGGCGTAAATCAAATGCCGGTGATCGACGCGAGTGGGGTCGTGGGGATCCTTTCCCGAGATGACATTCTGCAGTATTTGCGCGTGCTGCGGACGCTCGCCGCATGAGCTCGGCAAGCTCGGATGGAGATTTCCTTGGGACGATTTGAGAAGGAGGGCGGGAAGAGGATGAACATTCCGGATGGAAAAGCCCGATTGGGATTGCTATTGGTAATTCTGGCGGTTCTGGCTCTTACCGTGGGCGGGCTTTTGCGTGGCGGAATCCTCCATATGCCCGGCCAGCAGATTGTCGGAAAGCAGAAGATTGCTCTTAGCATCGCGACCAATCTGGAACCGGTCAGCCTGGGAAATTTCAAAAACGGTTTCGCTTCAGTGATCGAGCCGGCTTTGCCCGCGGTAGTCAATATATCTTCCAGCCGTCTGGTAAGCAGGCCCAACAACCTACCGGGAACCTTGGGCGGGCCTCTCTTCCGCCAGTTCTTCGGGGATCAAGCTCCACAACCATCTCGACCTCAGGCCGAGCGGGAGTACAGCCTAGGTTCAGGAGTCATCATCAACCCGAATGGCTACATTCTGACCAACAATCATGTAATCGCAGGCGCCTCGGAGATCGAAGTGTTCACGCAGGCGCAGAAGAAATTCAAGGCGAAACTCGTCGGAGCCGATCCCCGGACCGACATCGCGGTATTAAAGATCGACGCGTCCGGCCTACCTGCACTTACATTCGGAGATTCTTCCAAACTCAAGGTCGGCGATTTAGTCTTCGCGATTGGAGATCCCTTCGGCATCGGAGAAACCGCGACGACAGGAATTGTGAGTGCAACCGGGCGCGCCATGGGCGGATCTATTGAACATTACGAGAACTTCATCCAGACCGATGCTGCGATCAACCCCGGAAATTCCGGCGGCGGGCTTATCGACCTGCATGGCAATCTTGTCGGTATTAACACTGCGATCATCTCCAGAGGCGGCGGCGGAAACGAAGGGGTGGGTTTCGCAATCCCCGCGAATATGGCGCGAAACATCGTTCAACAGATCGTTGAGAACGGCAAAATCGTCCGCGGCTACTTGGGAGTGACAATCCAGGCCGTGGGCCCCGACATGGCCAAAGCCTTCGGCCTGCCTCATGGGGGAGGAGCATTGATCGGTGATGTCCAGCCCAACGGCCCCGCGGCAAAAGACGGCCTCCAACGAGGCGACATCGTCCTGGCTTTGAACGGAAAGCCCGTGAGCGACGCCGATGACCTCAGCGTCGAAATTTCGGAGATGACTCCCGGAACCGTCGCCCACCTGAAGATATATCGCAACGGCGAGACGTTGGAGAAGGATGTCACGCTTGGCACCTATCCGCAAAGCGGTCAAACTAGCCCACAATCGAATTCCGGAGCGGGAGCCGCGCTCCAAGGAGTTCAGGTTGAGAACCTCACGCCACAGATGGCGCAGCAGCTAGACATCAATTCCCAAACTGGCGTGGTGGTAACCGCTGTCGACCCGTCAAGCGCTGCGGCTTCGGCCGGCATCCAACGTGGGGATGTGATTCAACAGGTCAATCGCAAGCCCGTCGCCAATGTGACGCAATATCGGCAAGCGCTGTCTGGAATCGGGCGCCAGGCGGTCCTGTTGCTGGTGAACCATCAAGGCGAATCGCACTTTGTGGTTGTGGAACCCCAATGAGGGCTTGGCGGCTTGGAGCGGCCAAGTAGTAGCTTTACCCCAGGAAACTGATTTTTGCGCCATGCGGTTTTGGCGCTTCGTCGGATCCCAATGGCTGGCGTGCCACCCCGGGAAATTCATCCTTTGCGAGCGACTGCTCAGACGCATTTGGACTCTTACCATCCATGGGCTCCCTCAAAAGCATTCTCCTCGATGGCGTTCTGATTGCCATTGTCGCGCATGGATTCATTGGGATTTCTCTGGTATGGGACAAGGTACTGCTGGAAGAGAAGCATATGCAGAACCTCCTCTCGTACGTCTTTTGGTTGGGGGCCATCAGCATCTTCGGATTGGTGCTGATGGCCTTTGGCTTCAAGATGCCCAGTCTGCAAACGGCGGGGATAGGTTTTCTCGCCGGCCTATTGGATCTTCTCGCCAGCTACTTCTATTATTCCGCGCTGCAGTCAGGCGAAGCATCTGAGGAACTGGCCGTAATGGGAGGCTTCTCTCCCGTCGCTACCGCGCTCATCGCCCTTCCCCTCCTTCATGATCCCATCGGCGGCAGTTTGATTGGCTTCGCAACCATGACTGCCGGCGGCTTCCTCATGTTTTTCGCGGAAAAGCAGCCTCTTCGAAAGATCCTGCCCAAGATTCTCCTGGCGGCAGTAGCTTTTGGCCTCACATCCGTTTTGCAAAAGATCGTTTTCAACCATACCAACTTTGTCAGCGGCTACGTCTTCTTCACCGCGGGGACGACTGCTGGGGCATTCGCACTGCTTCTTCCACCGTCATGGCGGCGTCAAATCCTCCAAGGTTCCAAGGAGGCTTCTCCCAAAAGCAAGACGTGGTATATGGTCAATCGCTTCTTAGCGGGCGTTGGCTCGTTTCTGGTAATCTTTGCCCTCAGCCGCACCAGTCCCGCATTGGTCTCGGCAATCTCCGGCGTTCGCTATGTGATCATTTTCCTCGGCGCTTACGCCATCACCAAGCTGAAACCGTCCTGGTTTCGGGAAGACTTTCGGAAATGGGTGCTCATCACGAAGCT
>JANWJB010000135.1 GCA_025449575.1 Acidobacteriaceae bacterium | reverse complement strand
CTTGTTCACCGCGGCGGTGATCGCTTTCTGGACCGCGGGACGCTGATAGCCAAGATTCACCAGCGCGGAGAGCACATCTTCGGCCAGCGGCCCGGCTTCGTTCGGTTGTGAAGCCGGGGCCATGTCCTCCAGCTTGTCTTTCAATTCCACTACCAGCCGTTCAGCCAACTTCTTGCCTACGCCGGGAATCTGGGTAAGCGTGGCATGATCTTGTCCCCGAATGGCGGCCACCAGGCGCTCTGTATTCAGTCCGCTCAGCACAGTGATTGCCAGTCTGGGCCCCACTCCGTTCACCGTGATAAGGCGTTCGAATATCCGCTTCTCCATCGGATCTAGAAATCCGTAAAGCGCCAGGGTGTCTTCGCGGACGTGCATGTGGACATGGAAAGCTACGTCGGAGCCCTCCGCAGGCAGGGCGGTAAAGGCTGGAATGCTGATGAGGACCTCGTAGCCGACGCCGCCGGCCTCGACGATCGCATGTTGGGGGCTCTTGGAGATCAGCTGTCCCCGCAGATGGGCAATCATGTGCTCAGGCCTTGTGACGATGCGAGATCTGGAATATGTAGCTGGGATTAGGCGGGAAAAGCGCGGCTACGTGACGGAGGCGTTCGGCTAGCGCCGCGGGGGCGAGTAGCGGGTATTCGCGCTCGCGCAAGTCGACATAGTTGAAATCGAGGGCGAGCGAGAGCATATAGATCGCCAGAGCGTCGGAGAATGCAGCCTCGAAATAGTCGGTTTTTGCTTTTTCGTCTACTGCAGGCGATGGCTTTTTATTTTCTGCCTCTCGGTCGCCGGCGCGCGCAAAGCTCTTTTCCCCTTTTCGCTTCACGGCCGTTTGGCTCGGATGGAGTGCGCGGCGGCGATTCTCATGCGCGTCCTGGCTCGTCTCTCCGCGCACCCCGGCCATCGCCTGCGACCATGCCAAATCGCAAAAGCTCTGCGGAACTCCGGCGGCGTCTACAAAATGATGACCAACATTAATAAAGAACTCAAAGGCAAGCGCAAAGCGGTCCTGCATGAGACGCGTGGAGATGAAGACGCAATCCGCTCCTTCATAATGAACGCTCCGGTGGCAGATAGCGCGATCGCCAAGGGCGACGCTATAGCTGGGAGCGATCAACGTCTCTTCGGTTTCGCCGATGGTCAGCGGAACGAAATAATAAGCGCGGCTGGTTAGCGCCGCGGCAATCGGATTGGGCACCGCCTGGATAATCTCCTCCAAATCTCGGGGAGTGATGTGGGTATCCGCAAACATGGCGTAGCAAATCGCATTCGCCGACTGCTGAACCGGGGTTTGCTGGGCTACCTGGGAGGCGGGCACCAATTCGATCTGGGCGGCTTGAGCCATAACCTAGTATTCTAGAGCCTGCCACGAACTTGCGCGATGGGCGCGCAGGCAGATTTGGAGGACAGGCGATGAGCTCTGGCCCACACGAACGGACGGAAGCTGGATTGCCGCGCAAAAGCGGCCCTTTCGGTCTCCAGCTTGACGGATTTGGACTCTTCACGAGCATATTGATGGCCCTGATCGTTGGCGTCATGTTCTTCTTCCTGCTTACGTTTTTCGCCATTACGGGCATTGGGATCTATAACATGATGGGACACAGTCTCAACTATGCCGACAGCTACAAGCTGATCTCTTTTCCCGCTGCATGCGTGGTAATGGCTCTCAGCTTGATCTACTTCGGGTCGCTCTGGCTGCGCCGCAAGCTTTCCGCATAGAGCCGCAACATGTCTCTTGTCACTATCGACCAGTCGGGTTTCGACGCCGCCCAAGGGCGCGAATGGTGCGTCCAGCTGGAAAAGGGCGACATTCTATATTTTCCCCGGACGCCGATCGAACTCGACCCGGAGGATATATCGTTCTTGCTCGGCCAGCGGCAAACTGGCAGCGGACTGCATAAAAACATCGCCTACAAGCCGGCCGCGGACAAATTGAGTGGCGTGGAGGCTGCCGGAGACGGCGCTAGCCAACGGCTCCATAGCATCCTGCGGCGTTACTCGCAGGCGGTGGAACAATTCCTGGGCGGCTTTCTGCTGCCATATCGAGCCCAGTGGCACCTTGACTACGCCAGTTTCCGGCCCCAGGAAGAACAAGGGCGCGACCTGCCATTGCGGCGGCGCAACGATCTGCTGCATACCGACGCTTTCCCCACACGCCCCACCCGCGGCGCGCGAATTTTGCGTTTCTTCAACAACCTTCATCCTTCGCGCACGCGCGATTGGGTGGTGAGCGATCCTTTCCCCACGATTGCTCCTCGCTACACGCCCAGTCAGATTCCCCTGCCGAAGCCGGCCGGGCTCTTGCATGCGGCATTGGGAAGATTGGCCCGCGCCGGCGGCGCAGGAAAGGCGATTCCCAGCCTCCAGCGCTCGCCATATGACGATTTCATGATGCGTTTCCATAACTTTCTGAAAGAGAATGCATCTTTCCAGGCGGAGTGTCCGAGGCTCCGAATCGAGTTCCCACCAGGGTCAAGTTGGATGGTATTTACTGATACGGTTCCACACGCCGTGCTGGCGGGCCAATATGCGTTGGAACAGACATTTCTGGTGGACTCCAAGGCGATGGTCGCGCCAGAGTTCTCGCCGCTGGCGGTTTTAGAGTCCCTGACGCACAGCAGCCTGGTTTAGAGTGTGGCTGGGAACTTGAGTCAGTGCGGCTGCGCTCGGAGAAAAGGAATAGCGAGGCCGCCGGATATTTTCTATGCCTAGCACGACTGCAGCGCATCTGCGACCTGACCTGCGACCACGTCTGCGGCCCCGCCGTCCCGCGTTCGACATGCAGACGCTGTGGGGCGACGCCCTTGTTTTTCTGATTTCAGCGGTCGGCTTTCTCGACATCACCCTGATCGGCCAACTGCCGTATTCGGAAATCCTCGCCCTGGCGCTCTTGCCCGCATTGCTTGCGACCCAGGCGAAGACCATTTTCCGAAAAGAATACCGAACGCTTTATATCTTGATGGGTCTCTGGCTCCTCAACCAGGTGATTACCGACGTTTACCGGGACATGCCGTTCGACAATCGTGCCAAAGGCATCGCACGAGTCGTCTTCTTCGCCGTTGATGTGATGGTCCTCTCCTCGATGGTCGGAAACAACCTTCGGCGCATCAGGCTATTTTTTCTGGGTATGGCGATTTCATATGCTGGGAGCTGGCTCTTCCATCCGCTTAAAGGAGGCATTGCCATTGCTTGGAAGATGGGCCTAGGCAACACTTTCGCCATCGTCTTTTTGCTGATCGGTTGCTACCACTATTCTCGAAAGAGAAAAAGCAGCGTTTCGGTTGTCATTTTGCTAGTCCTTGCCGCCAGTTACCTCCATTTTGGAGCGCGCTCTGGAGCATTCATATACGGGGCAGCCGCCGTGCTCCTGGTGCCTCCTTTTACCGCCCCGAAGAACCGCACAGCGACGTTGCATCTGGGACGGTTGGCCAAAGTGGCGCTGCTGTTGGTAGCAGGAGCCGCCGCAGCGTGGATCAGCCAAGAGGCAGTCTATTGGATGGTTCATTCCGGACGCTACTCGCAGGAGGAAACGTACAAATTTGAAAACCAGTCTCAAGGCAAGATGGGAGTTATCTTCGGTGGGCGGCCGGAAGGCCCCGTCGCCGTTCGGGCGATCATAGACAGCCCTATCCTTGGACATGGCTCTTATGCGTCTGACATTAAGTACACCATTATGCTCCAGGACTACCAGTACGAGTGGGGTTACGACCCATCCGATGCCATTCCCGACCCGGACGAACCGGAAGGTATCCCGACCCATTCTCACCTGACGGGAGCGTGGGTGGAAGCCGGCATCCTGGGAGGCGTCTTCTGGTTTTATATGCTCGGTCTTGTCTGTCAGAGCGTGTTCCGGCTCACGGAGATCCGTCATCCGCTCGCTCCTCTCTACCTGCTAAGCTTCATTGGCTTCTTCTGGGACATTCTGTTCTCGCCCTTTGGCAATTTGCGGCGTGTCACAGAGGCCTTCCTCATCGTTCTCATGATCAATTTGGTGAGGAAGCCGCCGATAAAGATTCGACCTGGTTGGCGAGTGCATCAAGGAGACCCCGATCCGAGGGCGCGGACCCTATGGCGTCCCCCCATGCGCCCGGTGCCCATTGCGCCGAGAGCGGGTCTCCGGCGACCGCTAGGCACTTCCCGCGCAACGAATCCAGGCAGCATTCAGAATGGTTCGTGATTCACACGATTGGTCTCTGGGTGTGCTTCGAGCCTGATCCAAGCTGTCGGTCGAGTTCGAAGAAGCCGATCAAAAAAGAACGCGGCGTTGTCGAATCGAGTTGCGGCTGCTCGTATGGGACCAGCCCACGCGATGTCCTTCGGAATCTCGGGCACGATACTCCGGCGCTCGTTTCTCTCGCGGCGTTCGAGATTGCCCTGGAGCGGGTCCGACGAAACTTCCGACTCTATATCCACAATTATGTTGTTATGCCTGAGCACGTCCGCCGGCTGGTCAGCAAAGCGTTCGCCAAGCATCAGGGGCGGCCGGAGAGAGTACCCGTCGCCGGCCGCGGCCGGAGCGGGCGTTCCGGTCTCCACCCATCTTTTCCGGCAAGGAAGCGGGCCGGCAGCCACTGCGCCGCCTGCTTTGCCGTCAACTGATGCGACGAGGGCTCACGGGCCGCGGGGTCTGCGCCCGGGCCGGTGGAGCGGTACTCCGCGTAATAGGCAATGGGAAGGCTGGACACTCCGAAGCGCGGCGCCTCCGTCCACCCGGCGGGGATGACCGGCGCGTCCATCTGCGTGTCCAGATACACGACGGTGGCGTGAGGACGCCAGGGGCGGCCCAGCGTAATGTCGTGCGCAGCCGGATCGGCGGTCAGGCGGCAGTGGTCAAAGACATACCCGCTGTACTGCACGGTGTTGTGCTTACTTTGCGCGGTGTACATGACGTGCGATCCGGCGATGCCGTGCAGCTCGCAGCGCTCGAAGACGGCGGCGCTATCGCCAAAAATGAAGTCGGCATTGCCGGCCACATAACAATCCTCAAAGTACTGCCGCGCCGGCACGCATGGCCCATCGTCGCCATAACAATATTTGCTGGCGGCAAAGAGAGTGTCTTGCGCGCCGAGAATACGAACGTTGCGGAAGATGTCGCGATCGCCCAAGGTGGCCAGCGCCACAGCCTGCCCATGATTGCCGAGATCGTTGTTTATGGTCAGGTTGTCCATCGTCACGTTGTCGGCCTCGACGAAGACGGTCGCGGTATTGAAGGTACCTCCCGATGTACGCGCGCCATGGTTGAAGACGATCTCCGTGTTTGCTGGAGCGGAGCCCAGGCCGTGCAGGCGTACATGCGGCTTGCGGACGGTGACCACCTCGCGATAGACGCCGGGCTTGACGTCAATCTCGCCGCCGGTGTCAGGCAGAGCATCCACCGCGGCCTGCACGGTGCGGGCATCGCCGCTCCCGTCCTGTGCGACCACGAGGCGGGCCTTGGACCCGGGCTTCTCCAGCGTGCTGAGATCGACAGTCCAGACGGTTTGCTGTGCGCCGGTGGCGGCAGCGGCGGAGTCGCAGGTGGCAGCGGCGTTGGATTCCGCATTCGGTACAGTATCGGACGCCGAAGCGCCGGGGCCCGCGCCATGGACCGTCAGCGGACCCAGCCCGGCAACGGTAACGTTGGTGAACGAGATACTCTGCCCCGCGGGGAGCGCACTGACGGAATTGCCGCCGGGCTCGGTATCGGAGGACACGGCCGGCGGCGTGCCCGGGCCCTTGGCCGGCGTGGCTGCGGGCTTAACCGGAAGCATGACCTGGAGCGGCTGCGCCACACCCTCCAAACAGACATTCTGGAGATGGAAATCGCGCGGAGGCGCCGGGAGATTGCTGATGGCTTTATTTTGAGGCTCAAAGGCCGGAGATTTGCCTCGCAAATCGAAGCCGAAGCCGCGGTTCGCGTTCTCTATGACCGCATGATTCAGGGAGATCGCCGAAACCCCTCCATAGACGGGGTCTCCCATCGAGATGCCCTCCCCGCCACTAATTTTGAGATTCGCGAGAGCGACATTGGTGGTGGCTCCGAGGATGCTGCCGCGCAGGTCGACGGCCACGCCGGGAACCTGGATGGTGGCATTGGCCAGAGTGGCGTGGGGCGAGTTGCTGAGCAGCACGCCGCCTGCTCCGTGCGCGGCGGGGGGCGCCGCAATATCGATATCTTTGCTCTCAAATTGCACCGTCTTGTACATGGCGACGTGAATGCCGGCGGCGTTGCGAAGGTGCACGCCATCGAGCATGAATCCCTGCGACTCATACGACGAAACGAGGGCGGGAGCGCTGAAGGGCTTGTTCGCCTGCTCCGCCGCGGCTTGGGAGTCCCACCACGAGGTTGTTTCGCCTAGGGAGGCGGCGCCGCCCTGGCCATCGATGGTTCCCGCTCCCTCTACCCCGCTGAAGGCGGCCTGGTAGGCGAAGAGAAACGGCTTGCAGCCTTGCCGGGCGCTGCCGGCGACGCCGCAGCTGTGCGGCCATAAATCATAAGCGCGGCGGTTGCGAGAGGCGTAGAGGGTTACACCTTTTGGGACAAACAGCACCACGCCCCGGGGGATGACGAGAGGATCGGATAGGAAGGCGTCGCGCGTTCCATCCGCCTGGAGCACGACTGCTTTGCCCGGATCGCACAATTGAAGCGCGCTCTGGATTCTGCGGGTATCCTGGGGGCCGGCCAAGGGCAAGCCGCGCGGGGCGGCCGCACTCGCTTCAATGGACGAGCTGCTCAGGCGGGCATTCAGCACGACGCAGGCCTTGACGAGGAGAACCTGCGCGGAGAGGGTCGCGGGCGGCCCGATGGCGAAGAACAGTAGGCAGAGGAGGATTGGAGCAGAACCAGCATGGGCATGGCTCGCCCAAGATCGTGAAGGCGGATGTTT
>JANWJB010000134.1 GCA_025449575.1 Acidobacteriaceae bacterium | reverse complement strand
TCCGATTCGCGAGCAGGCATTTTCCGCGGCTCCGGTGTTTGAGATGCCGGCAGACGGCCCCGGGTCACGCTTTTTTCCCGTTGCCGAAGACGTTGCCCATGCGGCGTATCTGCGCGCCCACCCCGCGGAGCTTTTCCTCAATCCGTTCATAGCCGCGATCCACATGGTAGACGCGGTCCAGGATGGATTCGCCGTCGGCCACCAGCGCGGCGAGAATGAGGGGGGCCGAAGCGCGCAGGTCCGAGCACATTACCGCGGCTGCTGAGAGCGGCGTCTTTCCGCGCACGGTCGCAGTGCGGCCGTCGACGCGGATATTAGCTCCCATGCGCACCATCTCGCCCACATGCATGAAGCGGTTCTCGAAAATATTCTCTTTCACCGTTGAGGTGCCTTCGGCCTGCGTCGCCAGGGCCATATATTGCGCCTGCATGTCGGTAGGGAAGCCGGGATATTCCTCCGTTGAGACGTCGTTTTCATGCAGAGGGCCATCGCCGCGGACGCGCAAGGAGTCCGGGCCCAGCGCCTCGATGCGCGCGCCGCATGCCTCCAGCTTGGAGATTACGGCGGAGAGATGCGCGGGCTGGCAGTTGGCGACCACCAGATCGCCGCCGGTAATCGCTCCGGCGATCAGGAAGGTGCCGGCCTCGATCCGGTCAGGATGAATGCGGCGCTTCGCTCCATGCAGCTTGGACACGCCTTGAACGTGGATGGTTGACGTGCCGGCTCCCTGAATGCACGCTCCCATGGCGGTGAGCAGGGCGGCTAGATCGGTGACTTCCGGCTCGAGAGCGCAATTCTCCATCAGCGTCTCGCCCTCGGCCAACACCGCAGCCATCAACAAATCCTCTGTTCCCGTCACGGTGACTTTATCGAAGACGATATGCGCGCCTTTCAATCGCTGGGCTCGCGCTTCCAAATAGCCGTGCTCCTGCACGATCGTCGCTCCCATCAACTCCAGTCCCTTCAGGTGCAGGTCGATAGGGCGGTCGCCGATGGCGCATCCGCCGGGCTGCGCAACGCGCGCCACCCCGCAGCGGGCGACTAGCGGCCCCAGAACCAGAGAAGAGGCGCGCATGGTCTTCACGATTTCATACTTTGCGACAGGGTCGGAGAGCGTCCGGCAGCAGATCGTGGTGCGGTGCTGAGCTCGCCCATAGCCCAGCTCCACTTCAGCTCCCATCGAGGTGAGCAGCTTGCGCTCCGTCTCGATGTCGCGCACCTGAGGAATGTTCTCCAGCACCACCTCATCCTCAGTGAGTATGGCGGCCGACATGCACGGCAGAGCCGAGTTCTTGGCGCCGCTGACCCGGATGGTTCCCAGGAGCGGGTTGCCGCCGCGAATTACGAATTTATCCATAGAGAACGCGCAATTTCAGGAGAGCTCCGGAAAGAGGATGTTTTGCACCGGTTGTTCCAGTGTAAACGGAGGCCGCCACCCGGCCGGCTGCCTGTGGGCGGGACCGGTGTCAATGGAAAACGCTGCGGCGTGGGTCGATGTGACCCGCCATCTGTGACCCGCCATCCAAGTGTGCGGTGGTCTTATTCCCAGCAAAAAGCGGCCGGGCACGCTTATCGCGGCAGAAGATTCCGGCTGGAGGAGAACTCCGTCACGGGAAATGAAGGAATGGGCGGGGAAACCACTTGTTGCTCCAGACAAAACTCGCCGTAGGGCATTTGACTTCTCGTGCGGCTGCTACTTCGACACCTATAGCTCCAGTGTGGTGTCTTCAACGGCCAGCCGGACGTTGCCATCCGATTTTGCCAAGCGGCGTACCGCCTCGGGCTTGTCGACGCCGGCCTTCAGCATCACCAAAGCGACGGGCACGCTGCGACCGGCGGACTTGATCGTGCGCACCGCCGCATCGCGGTCCACATCGCAGGCGCGCATCAGAATGCTGATGCCGCGCTCTTGCAGCTTGGTGTTTTGCATGTGGACGTTGACCATGAGGTTGTCATAGACGTAGCCGAGGCGCGTCATGGCTCCGGTGGTGATCATGTTCAAGACCATTTTTTGAGCGCTGGCGGCCTTCATTCGCGTGGAGCCGGAAATTACCTCCGGACCCACCTCGGCCACCACCGTAATGTCGGCGACGTTGGCCAAAGGCGTGTTGTGGTTGCAAGTAACGGCAGCGGTTCTGGCTCCCCGGGAGCGGGCATACTCCACCGCTGCGACGACGTAGGGGGTGCGGCCGCTGGAGGAGAGTCCGATGATCACATCTTTGCGCGTGGGACGGCGGCGCGCCATGTCGCGCTGGCCCAGGTCGGGAGAATCCTCATTGACCTCGACTGCCGAGGCAAGAGCTTTTGGACCTCCGGCCATAATGTATTGCACGCTTTGCGGAGGAGTGGAGAAGGTGGGTGGGCATTCCGCGGAATCCAACGCCGCGATGCGGCCGCTGGAGCCGGCGCCGACGTAGATCAGCCGGCCGCCATCGCGCAGGCTGCGCGCGGCCATGTCAATGACCAGCGCAATCTCCGGCAGCGATTTTTTGATCGCCGCGGAGATTTTGGAATCTTCGTGGTTGATGATGCGAGCGATTTCGAGCGCGGATTTGGTGTCAAAGCCAAGCGATGCGTCGTTGGAACCCTCGGTAATGAGATGATGAAGTTCCGCTGGATTTTCGACCTGCCCTTCGCCCTGGTCGCCAATCTGCGCTGGCGGTGTAGTCGTTGCAGCCATTCGCGAGCCCCCATTTACAACCATCTTCGATTTTATCTCGAACCGCCGCGGAATTGGGGCAAATTCAGATCGCAGGTCGGATTGCATCAACGATCGCATCATGGAACCGCGGCCGAATGCTCCGTATTGCTTGACTTTCGCGGTGGGGCCACGTGCGGTTGGTGAACAAGGCCACAGCGAGCGGCCGCTCAAAATCGATCCAGAGCGAGGTTCCGCTATAGCCCAGATGGCCCACCGACCGCGCATGAAAATAATTTCCCGAGGATGAGGGAGGCGAAGGCGTATCCCAACCGAGGGAGCGCGAGCTCCCAGGGGGCAGATTCGCACGTGTGGTGAAGAGGGTGATGGTCTCTGGAGAGAAGAGGCGGACGCCCCCGGCGACGCGGCCGCCGTCGAGTAGACAGCGCGCAAGGAGCAGGGGATCGAGGGCATTGGAGAAAAGGCCGGCATGGCCGCTCACTCCCCCCATTACGAAGCAGTTCTCATCCTGCACCTCGCCCTGGAGCACGCGACGGCGAAATTCGCGGTCCTCTTCGCTTGGAGCGATGGAAGAGGCCCAGGTTGGCGGAGGGCGAAAGCAGGTGCTGGTCATCCCTAGCGGAGCGAAGATCTCGCGGGCGCAAAAGCTCTCCAGCGGCTCCCCGGCGATTCTTTCGAGAAGCTCGCCCAGAAGGATGAAACCGGGATCGGAATACACGGCCCGCTCGCCAGGCGGGGCCTCCAGGGGCAGGCGCATGGCCGCGGCCAGCAGAGATGCCCGGTCGCGGCAACTTTCAAAAAGCCGAGCGTAGCCGGGCAGGCCGGAGGCATGCGCCAGCAGCATGCGCACGGTGACCTGGCTTCGCATGCCTCCTGCGCCCTCATCTTGCACGAACTGTGGCAGCCACTCGGCGATCGGCTGGTCGAGCGTGAGCGCACCGCGTTCGAAGAGCATCATCGCCATGGAGGTGGCGGCGATCACCTTGGTGAGACTGGCCAGGTCATAGATGGTGGAGCGGGTGACTGCGGGAGAGCATGAATCATAGGTAAAGCGGCCCACCCCGTCGATTGCAGCGATCTCATTGGCCGACAGCACGGCGAAGGAGGCGCCCGGAAATGCCCTCGCGCCGATCGCCGCCTCCAGCACCGCATATGCGGCTGCGAAGCGCTCGCGCTGGCCGGAAGCGGCCGAGGGTACGTCCGGGGGCGACTTCGAGAGGGGTGCTAGCGGTGTATGCATGGCGTCGAGGGCCACAGCATAGGAGGCAAACGCGCTACCATTGAAAGGTGCCAGCGAGTCTGAAAGCTGTGAGCAAATGAAGTCTACAATCTCACGGGCAAAGGCATCCATGCGTCCGGCGCGCTCGGGGTTTTGCGCGCGCGGCACGGCCCGGAACCAGTGTGCCGGGAGCTCGCCAGGGGAGCCGGTGTCCGGTGCAGCAAGGGCCTCCTGGATAATGCTGGTTGCTGCGCTGGCCTTCTCATCCACGGTTGCCGCGGCCCAGCAGGCCTCGGCGAAGGGGCCATTCGTAGGCGCACCGGCGGCTCCGGCCAGCCCGTCCCAGAGCCGGCCGCCCTTTGCCGCGGCACCTTCGTCATCCACCGCAAAAGCTCTGTTCGCGGTTGCCGCTTCGCCTGCTGCGCCCGCGGGGCCGGCAGCAGCGGCGGAAGAGTCGGCTTCCGGTAAGGCTCCCACCCCTGTGCAACCCGATGTGTACACCGTTCCAGCCGGCACCAAGGTCTTGTTATCGCTCAAGAGCGGAATCAACACGAAAACCGCCCGGCCCGGCGACGGGGTTTATTTGGTTTCTACCTTTCCGGTAGTCGTCCATGGACACGTCCTGATCCCCGCCGGGGCTTATGTTCAGGGCGTGATTGACCGCGTGAAGCGGGCTGGACATGTGAGGGGGCGCGCCGAGATCAATCTTCATTTCACAAGCATGATCTTCCCCGATGGGCGGGTGGTACCGATTCCGGGACTGGTGGATGGTCTTCCCGGTTCAACCGGTCCGAAGGTGGTGGGCAACGAGGGTAAGGTCGAGCAAGCGGCAACCAAGGGACATGATGCCGCAACTATTGCCAAGGGAGCAGGAATTGGCGCCGAAGGCGGCGTGATTGGGGGAGCCGCAGGGGGACATGCGCTTGCCGGATTGGGGTATGGCTCTTTGGCCGGAGCGGCTACCGGCGCCCTTTATACGCTCTTTAGCCGCGGACCGGATATCAACATTCCCGCGGGCGACTCGGTGGAAATGGTTTTGCAGAGACCTATGTCCCTTGAGGCCAGGCATCGCGCCACCGCCAACGACGCTCCCGCGCCGATGCAGCAGCAATACGATCCACTTCCGGATCGGGCGCCATTGAAGAAGCCGAACCAACCCTGATCGGCGAGCAACCACTCGTTTGGAGAGACTCGGTCCACGATGAAGCAGGAGGAACTCGACACCCAGGAAACATCCGCCGGCGCCGCCGCGTCGCCGCGGCACCAAGGGCTTCCCATGTGGGCTCGCGATGTTCTTTTTTCCCTGGCGGTTTCCATCTTTATCATCACATTCCTCTTTCAACCGGTGAAGGTTGAGGGCACCAGCATGCTGCCCCGGTTGGAGAATCACGACCGCCTCTTCATCAATAAGTTCGCTTATCACTTTGAGAAGATCGAGCGTGGAGATGTCGTGGTCTTCTACTATCCGCTCGATACAAAAAAGAGCTATATCAAACGCATCATCGCGTTGCCCGGAGACGATCTCCGCATCGATGATGGTCAGGTCTACGTCAACGGAACGATGGTCCAGGAGCCCTACGTTCCTCCTCAGTACCGCGATGACCGCTCGCTTCAGGAGACGACAATTCCGCCCGGGGAGTACTTCGTGATGGGAGATCACCGCTCGATCTCCAGCGACAGCCGCGATTTCGGGCCGGTGCCGCGCAAGCTGATCTATGGCAAAGCGGCTTTCATCTACTGGCCGGCCGCCGACGTGGGCGTCGTTCACTGAGCCGGCGCGAGATACCTCTCAACGGGAACCGGCAAAACGTTATAAAATCGAGAAAATTACGTAACGGAGCAGCAATGCCGGCAATTCTGGCGCTTGAAGACGGGCGCATCTTCCGCGGTGAGAGCTATGGCGCCAAAGGAGAATGTTTTGGCGAAGTTGTTTTCAATACATCACTGACTGGCTATCAGGAAATTTTCACCGATCCGTCCTATTCAGGGCAGATTGTCGTTCTGACCAATCCTCAAATTGGAAACTACGGCACCAACGCCGCCGACGATGAAGCGGCACACCCGCACATTGAAGGCCTGGCGGTGCGTGAATTCTCCCCTGTCAGTTCCAACTGGCGCTCGCAACAGGCGACGGATGAATATCTGGAGCGCTTTCATATTCCCGCCATCGGCGAGATCGACACGCGTGCGCTGGTGCGGCACCTTCGGGACCGGGGTGTCATGCGGGGCGCCATTTCGTCGCTGGAGATGGATGCGGAAAAGCTCATTGCGAAAGCCCGCGCTATCCCCAAGATCGACGGTCACGATCTGGTGCAAAATGTCACCACCAAATCCCGCTATCTCTGGGACTCGACCGAAGGCCGTGCGGCCAGTACGGCCGAAGGCGCCGAGGCGCCGTTTGTTTGGGAGGCTTCCTCGTCACCGGGCCAGGAGCTTTTGCCGCCGGAACCGGACCTGCACGTAGTGGCCTACGATTTTGGCATCAAGCGCAATATTCTGCGCATGCTGGAGCGTGAGGGTTGCCGGGTGACGGTGGTTCCGGCGATGACATCGGCCGAAGAGGTTTTGGAGCTCCAGCCGGATGGAATCTTTCTTTCCAACGGACCGGGCGATCCGGAGCCGGTGACCTACGGGCAGGAGAACATCCGCAAACTCGCCGGCCGTAAGCCGATCTTTGGCATCTGTCTCGGGCACCAACTCATCGGACTGGCGCTTGGCGGCAAGACTTATAAGCTCAAGTTCGGACACCATGGCGGCAATCATCCCGTCCAGCAGGCGGGGACCGGCAAAGTCGAGATTACCGCGCATAATCATAACTACGCCGTCGATCCGGACTCGCTCAAAGAGAGCGAGGTCGAGCTGACCCACATCGATTTGAACGATGGAACTCTGGAAGGACTGAGGCACCGCTCACTGCCGCTCTTCAGCGTGCAGTATCATCCCGAGGCGAGCCCCGGTCCCCACGATTCGCACTATCTCTTTCGCGACTTCCGTAAGCTGATGAAGGAGTGGAAGGGGTGACTGCGGATCGTGAGCCTGCATTCATCAATCTTGCGATTGAGCTTCGTTGGCACACTGTTCTTGAAGGCAACGTCCCGGGCAAGTTCCATACGTTCGCTGCCCGGCGTGTTAAACTTGTTTAACATTCACTCGAGGAGAAGAAGCAGATGCTTGGGGTGAGACTGGAACCCGATTTGGAGCGGCGGCTGGACGCCCTGGCAAGAAAGACCGGGCGCACCAAGAGCTATTATGCGCGAGAAGCAATCCGTGAATATGTCGATGACCGCGAGGACTATGAGCTGGCTGTTGCAGCATCGCGGGACGCGGCGCCACATATCGGGCTGGAGGAGTTGATTCGCAAGTATGGGCTGGAAGATCAGCTTCGACCAAAGGGCGGAAAAACAATTCGAAAAGCTGGACAAGCGAGATCGGCTTCTCATCGCCGGTTACCTGCTTCGGCGAGTCGCCGCACAGCCTGATCCGCGACGTCTGGGGAAAGCTCTTACCGGCGCCTGGAAGGGCTTCTGGCGATACCGGGTAGCGGATTGGCGGGTGATCTGCGAGCTGCGGGACCGGGAATTGCTGGTCCTGGTCATCGAAATCGGCCATCGCCGCGAAGTTTACAAGTAAGGAATTGCATGCCACGCAGGAATGACATAAGCAAGGTTTTGGTAATCGGTTCCGGCCCTATCGTGATCGGACAATCGGCGGAGTTCGATTACTCCGGCACTCAGGCCTGTAAGGCGCTCAAGGCTGAGGGTTACGAGGTTGTGCTGGTGAACTCGAATCCGGCGACCATCATGACCGACCCCGAGTTAGCGGACCGAACCTACATTGAGCCGCTGACGCGCGAGTATCTGGAAGAGATCATCCGGCTGGAATCAGCGGGTATGAAGCAGGTCTCGGGTGAGCGCAAAGGCGTCTTTGCGCTGCTCCCGACGGTGGGCGGCCAAACCGCGCTGAATCTGGCTGTCGATCTGGCCGATGCGGGGATTCTCGATAAGTACGGGGTGGAGCTGATCGGAGCCAAGCTCGAGGCCATCAAGAAGGCTGAAGACCGGCTGTTGTTTAAGGATGCGATGACCCGCATCGGTCTCGATGTGCCGCGCTCCGCGCTGGTCAACAATATCCGCGACGGGCTGGACTTCGTGGTGAAGATCGGCTTTCCGGTGATTGTGCGCCCATCGTTTACGCTGGGTGGCTCGGGCGGCGGCCTCGCCTACAACCGGGAAGAGCTCATGGAGATTCTGGCTCGAGGTCTCAATCTTTCTCCGGTGCATGAGTGCCTGATTGAGGAGTCGGTGCTGGGCTGGAAGGAATTTGAGTTGGAGGTGATGCGCGATCTGGCCGACAACGTCATCATCATCTGCTCCATCGAGAATGTGGATCCGATGGGGGTGCATACCGGCGATTCCATTACGGTGGCGCCGGCGCAGACGCTTACCGACCGTGAGTATCAGATCATGCGCAATGCGGCTATCCGCGTGATGCGCGAGATTGGCGTCGAGACGGGCGGCTCCAATGTGCAATTTGCCATCAATCCCGCCAACGGCCGGATGATCGTCATCGAGATGAATCCCCGCGTCTCCCGCTCCTCCGCGCTGGCGTCCAAGGCGACCGGATTTCCCATCGCCAAGATAGCCGCCAAGCTGGCGGTGGGCTACACGCTCGATGAGATTCCCAACGATATTACCCGGAAGACCCCGGCCTGCTTCGAGCCCACCATCGACTATGTGGTAGTGAAGGTTCCTAAGTGGCAGTTCGAGAAATTTCCGGGCGTCGATGAAAGCCTGGGTCCGCAGATGAAGTCTGTGGGCGAAGTGATGGCCATGGGCCGCACCTTCAAAGAAGCTCTTCTCAAGGCATTGCGTTCGCTCGAGACCGGCAGGCGGACCGGAGCGGAGACGATTGAGCCCCGGCGCCTGACGCAGCGGCTGGTGACGCCCCAGCCCGAGCGGATGAACTATATCTGGTATGCCTTTCGCAAAGGTCTTTCGGTCCGCGAAGTTGCGCGGATGACGTCGATCGACCCCTGGTTTCTTCACCAGATGCGCGAGGTCACGAGGATTCTGGAAGCGGTGGGAGAACAGACGCCCGACAGCCTTTCGCCGGAGCTGCTGCGTAAGGCCAAGCGCGCAGGAGCCTCCGACGCGTTGCTGGCCTCACGTTGGGATCTGCCGGGGGGTGAGGGCCGCATTGCCGTGCTACGACAGCAGCATGGCCTCAAGCCAGTTTTCAAGAAGGTGGATACATGCGCGGCGGAGTTTGCCAGCGAGACGCCATATCTCTATTCCAGTTACGACGAAGAAGATGAGGCTGAGCCCACCACCCGGCGCAAGGTCATCATTTTGGGCAGCGGTCCGAACCGCATCGGACAGGGTATTGAGTTCGATTACTGTTGCTGCCACGCTGCCTTCGCCCTGCACGAGGACGGTTGGGAGACGATCATGGTGAATTGCAATCCGGAGACCGTCTCGACCGATTACGACACCAGCGACCGTCTATATTTTGAACCGCTGACGCTGGAAGACGTTCTGGCCGTGTATGAGCACGAGGCCTCCTCCGGAGCCGAAATCGGCATGATCGTCCAATTCGGCGGCCAGACCCCGCTGAACCTGGCTTTGGGACTGAAGGCTGCCGGAGTCCCCATCCTCGGCACTTCGCCGGAATCGATAGATTTGGCGGAGGACCGCAAACACTTCGGCAAACTGCTGGAGGAGATGGGAATCCCACAGCCCCCAGGCGCAATCGCGACTAGCGTCGAAGAGGCCCTGGCGGGAGCCGATCGGGTGGGTTATCCGGTGCTGGTACGGCCCTCCTACGTCCTGGGCGGCCGCGCTATGGTCATCGCTTATGACGCGGATGCTGTCCGCCGCTATATGCGCGAAGCGGTCGAGTACTCGCAGGAGCGGCCGGTGCTGGTGGATCATTTCCTGGAAGACGCCGTGGAAGTCGATGTCGATGCCCTATGCGATAGCCGCGACGTCGTAATCGCCGGCATCATGCAGCACATCGAGGAGGCAGGCATCCACTCCGGCGATTCCTCCTGCGTCCTCCCCGCCGTCGATCTTGCCCCTGCCACGCTGGAGACCATCCGCGGCTACAGCCGCCGGCTGGCGCTGGCGCTCAACGTCGTCGGCTTGGTAAATCTGCAGTTTGCGATTCAGAGAGGAGTTCGCG
>JANWJB010000133.1 GCA_025449575.1 Acidobacteriaceae bacterium | reverse complement strand
GTCCGGCATGCGGCAGGCTCCCTCGCAACCGGTCGTGCGCCTGGTTCACGATGCCCGGGCCGCGCTCTTCCATGCGCGAGCCAGCGTGGTGGCCAGTGGCACGGCGACGGTCGAGGCGGCGATTTTGGGCAATCCATTTCTAGTGGTTTACCGCGTCTCTCCGCTCACCTATGCCGTGGTCCGGCGCATGATCGATGTGCCCCACGTGGGGATGGTGAATCTCATCGCCGGCAGCAGAATCGTGCCGGAGCTGATCCAGAGCGGCTTTACCGCATCCAACATAGTTCACAACCTCGAGCCGCTTCTGGAAGAGGGGCCGGCTCGTGCAACAATGCAGTCAGATCTCAAGGCAGTGGCGGCGGCGCTCCGAAGGGGTTCCTCGCTCACGGATCGAACGGCCATTGAGCGGGCGGCGGACATCGCGCTCGGACTGGTGGACGAACCGGAAAGATCCGAGCTGTCCGTCGCACCAGTGGAAGAACGGCCATGCCCATAACTCCCGACTCCAGCATTCCCGGCGCCCGCACTCCCCAGACCGGAACGCCTCACACTCCGCCGGCGCTCTGCGTCTATCGCGCCCCGCGCCGCCACGCGAGGGGCAGGGCGGACCGCCGCCGCGTCATCCCTATCTGGTTCGCCATCGTCGTGCTGGCATTGCTGCCGGCCTGTCTGCCTGCGCATCTCCACGCCGCCGTAGCCACGTCCAATGTCGATGTCACCGGATACGTGATTCATCTTCAACTCGATCCGGTCAATCACAGCATGCAGGCGACCGCGAGCGTCGCCTTTACCGCACGGGAAAGCATCGACACCGCGGTCTTCGAGCTGAACAACGCGCTCAAGGTGGACAAGGTGACCGATGCCGCCGGGCATTTGCTGCAGGGCCGGCGCGGAGCGAACAGCACCATCGGCATCGCGCTGCCCAGCCCGATGAACAAAGGCGATACCGCTACTTTCGTCTTCACCTACGGGGGAACACTCACAGGGGACAACGGCCCTGTCCAGGGGCTGAAGCTGGCATCGATCGGCGAGCCCGTTTCCTATCTGCTCTATGCCGCGCGCTGGTTTCCCATGGCCGGCTACCAGACCGACCGCTTTACCGCGGAGATTCACGTGCAGGTTCCCGCCGGGTACCGCGTCGTCGGCAGCGGCAGCACAGGCGGCCCCCACGCCGCGGGAGCGCTCCAGCAATACGACTTCAACTGGACCAAGCCCGACTTCCCCGGCACCATCATCGCGGGCAAGTTCAACGAGCCGATGGCGGTGGCCGGCTCAAGCAATGTGCGGCTCTACCTGACTGACGCCCATAAGCAGAGTGGGCCGGAATATGCGCAGACCGCGGCCAAGGAATTCGACTTCTTCAGCGGCATTTTTGGGCCACCGCAATCTTCGCGGCTCAACATCGTGGAGCTGCCCGACGACACCGTTCCGGCCTACTGGGCGCCGGAAATTGCTGCGATTGCCGGCGCCCACATCGCCGGCAAGACCAACTATCGGCTGCTGGCCAATACCATGGCTCACCAGTGGTGGGGCTGCATGGTGAGCCCGGAAACGATGAACGACGCGTGGATCACCAATGGCATGGCGCGCTATGGCGAGCTCCTCTACGTGGGCGATGTGGCGGGAAAATCCGCCCTGGAATCCGCCGTCACCGATGTCTCCGCCGGCGCGCTGGCGTATGACACCATTCCGCTGACCTCCGCCGCCACGCTGGATCCGTTCTCTCCCCAGTTTCAATCGATGACACTCGAAAAGGGAGCCATGGTCTTCCACATGCTCCGCTGGGAGATGGGCGACGCAAACTTTTACAAGACGCTCAAAGATATCCTCTTCCAGTTCGCCGGCAAGCCCATCCGCAGCTCCGACGTGGAGAGGATCGCAACGACTCAGTCAGGTCTGAACATGGTTCCCTTCTTCGCGCAGTGGCTCGATGGCACCGGCGCGCCGCAGTTCACCGATAAGTACACGGTCTACCGCCTAGGCAACAACAAGGGCTTCCGCACCATCGGCCAGATCCAGCAGGACCTCGACCTCTTCAATATGCCGGTTGAGCTGAGCGTCGAGACGGAAGGCAAAACCGAGAACAAGCGAATCGATGTCGTAGGCACCGATTCCCAATACATGGTTGATACCTTCGGAGCGCCGCGGCAGATTCTGATCGATCCCGACAATTGGGTGCTTAAGAATTCCTCCGGCATGCAGGTGCGCATCCACATTCTGCGCGGGCAGCAGTTAGTCGCGCAGGGCGACTTTCCCGGAGCGCTGGACGAATACCAGAAGGCGCTGGCCGCCAACCCCAGTAGCTCTCTGGCCAGTTACCGAATTGCGGAAGTCTTGTTCACGCAGCGCAGTTATCAGGCGGCGGCCAATGCCTACCGCGACGCGCTGCGCGGCGATGATGAGCCGGCCTGGACTGAGGTTTGGAGCCATATTGCTCTAGGCAAGATTTTCGACGTCACCGGCCAACGCGACCGCGCGGTGAATGAATACCGCCAGGCGATCCAGACCAACGACAATACACAGGGCGCAATTAATGAAGCGCGCCTCTATCTGCAAACTCCCTACAAGCGCGCCGACCCCGACTGAAGCGGCGATACGTCTCGCAAATGCGGGGAAGGTAACCGCCAAGCCGGCAATTGCACCATCGCTGCGGCATTCAAAAATGAAATCGCAAGTCCGCCGCCACGCGATGCGATCCGCCATTTACTGCTTCTTCAGCACCGCCATGCTTTTTTCGTCACCGATGATCACCTCTTCCAGCTTGCGAAACGCGGCCGCTTGCGCCGCCGGAACCTCCACCTGCTTCACCACGTACTCGCGCTCGTAGTGCAGCACATCGCCCTCCGCCGCCACCGTCGAACGATAGCTGGCAAATGGAAGGTCCACCTTCACCGGCTGCGGGGTTTCATCCACGGTGTAACCTGCGCCCAGACTTTCTTCCCAGAAGGTAGCAGGTTGGGACTATTCTAACCACAAACAGAAAAAAGAAAGTCCCACTATAGTACGAAAAAGCTGCTGCCTTCTAACTTCCCCTCTTCATCTATTCACTAATCTGCAATCTCTGGTAACTCGGTGTGTACGAGGATCCCGGAAGAGATTACAGCCGCGCGGGAAACTGCAAAGCGGCCAAAGCACCTCGGGTGATCCCTCATTGTGAAAGCAGGCGGTTTGGAGGGATGGCAGGCCGGGGCATTCCTGCTTAAGCCGGACTCCGGTCATCTTGCAGTGGGAGGCGGCAACCGCATGGCGGCGGGAGCGGCGGCGGGCTAGCGGGCGGCGCGTTCTCGCGACTTCAACGGATATACGGACGGAAGCGAACCGCAGACCCGGCGCCACGCGCACCACGACCCGGTTCGACCGCCCATGCCCGAACTGGAAGGGTAGGCACGGTCAGGCTTCGTCATGATCGGGCTTGGGCACGACCGCGCCCGGGAAATAGCGCTCTAGGCGGGCAGCGGCGGCTACTTCGACTCCAAAGCCGTCAACACCTGGTCTACATTGGGAGTGCTGGCGCGCAAGTAGGTGCTGACGCGCTTGCGCTCCTCCGGCGAGAGGGTGGAGCTCAAGGCTAAAACGCGCCGCAGCGTCGTGGAAATGTCATCGACGTAATTCATCATTCGGATAGCTTCGCCGGTCAGTGGCATTGCTTGGATTCCTCGCAAGAGTCCTATTGCGCAGCGCCTCGATTGCACTTTTGAGAACGCCGACGCTTTCATTGTTACACCTTTCGCGGATTTCAGCGTCTCGGCGCAGGCTGCTCCGGCTTGAAGCGGCCCTCGCCGCCTTGACTCATGCTTCCGGACAGCGGATAAATCGATTGCGGCATCTAATGCACCAGCACACTCCACCCGCAACCGCCGACTTTCAATTTCGCGCGCATGGAAGAAGATCCGAAAATCCCGGCAGAATTGATGCAATGTATCGAGCGGGAGCTTGCCCGAGAGGCTCGGGCGCCGGTCGCCACGTATCGGCTCCAGATGCATGGCAAGTTCACCTTCGCGGACGCGCAGGCCATTCTGCCTTACCTGAAAAAGCTGGGCGTCAGCGACGTCTATTGTTCTCCGCTCACCGAAGCCAGGCCCGGGAGCACCCACGGGTACGACGTAACACGGCACGACCGGCTGAATCCGGAGTTGGGAGGCCCGCATGGGTTCGATCGCTTTTCGGCCGAATTGCACCGCCTGGAAATGGGGCTGCTGCTAGATTTCGTTCCCAACCACATGGGCGTGGGGAACGACTCGATTTGGTGGCAGGATGTGCTCGAGAACGGCCATGCGTCCAAGTACTCGGAATATTTCGACATCGACTGGCATCCGCTCAAGCCGGCGATGCAGGATAAGCTGCTGCTGCCCATCCTGGGGCGGCAGTATGGCGCTGAGCTGGACAGCAAACATATTCAGGCGGTCGCCAGGGAAGGTTGGATCAGCATTGAATATTTCGAGCACGCAATGCCGTTATCGCCGCGCTCCCTGCCGATTCTCTTTCCCCAACAAGAGGACGCTGACTTTGGCGTGCTGCCAAGCTTTCGCCATCTCCTGGACCAGCTCCCTTCCATTCCTCCGCATGAGAGCGATGATCAGGTAGCCCGTCAGGAGCGGCAGTCCCGGCTGGCGCAGCTCGGGCCGCAGCTACGGCAAGCCCTGCGCTCTGAGGCAATGCAGCCGGTCCTTGCCAAGGCATTGACAGCCATCAATGGCGTCGCCGGCCAGCCGCGCAGCTTCGACCGCCTGCACCAGCTTCTGGAGGCGCAGCCCTACCGGCTGGCCCTTTGGAGCACATCGGCGGAAGAGATCAACTACCGCCGCTTCTTCGATATCAACGATCTGGTCGGCTTGCGCATGGAGAATCCGGCGGTCTTTGCCGCGACTCATCCCCTGGTGCGCTCGCTGCTTGCGGCGCACCAGATCACCGGACTGCGCATCGACCACACCGACGGGATGCTGAACCCACGGCGATATCTCAACCGGCTCCAACTGCTCTATCTGGCCAGCCAGTGTCTGGGAGCGGCGCCGCAGGGCCCAGTGGCGCCGAATGGGATCGAGTGCGATGTAATGAACGCCATGCGCGGCTATGACTGGTCACAGAGCCAGGGGCCTCTTTACGTTGTGGTTGAGAAGATCCTGGAGCCGCGGGAGTATCGACCCGCGGCATGGCCTGTGCGCGGCACCACTGGCTATGACTTTGTCTACTTGGCCAATGAGATCTTCATCCAAAGTGCTAACGAAGGAATCTTCAACTCCTTCTATGCCGAGGTGCTCGGCCATCCTTCCGACCCCGACGAGATTATTTACAAGTCGAAGCTGCAGGTGATGCAAACGTCGCTGGCCAGCGACGTCTATGCGCTCACCAATCTGCTCAGCCAGATCGCGGCGGCCAACCGCTATGTTCGTGACTTCACCGAGAACATCCTGGAAACGGTTCTGCGGCAAACTATCGCGACTTTTCCCGTCTATCGCACCTACTTCGACGACCGTGGAGAATACAGCGAGCGTGACGTGGCCTTCATCCGGCTGGCGACCGCGCGGGCCAAGCGGTTGAATCCCGATATTGATGGGTCGGCCTTCGATTTCTTGCGCGAGACGCTCCTGCTCAGGACTTCCGCTTCGGAGCCGGACCCCTCCTCCGGTCCCGACCCGCAGATGCTTTACTTCGCGCTGAAGTTTCAGCAGCTCACCGGCCCGGTGATGGCCAAGGGCGTGGAAGACACCGCGTTTTACGTATACAACCGCTTCTTGTCGTCCAACGAAGTCGGCGGTTCCATCAAGTCGTTCGGAATCTCTACGGACGCGCTGCACCAGAGCAATGAGGAACGGCTGAAATACTCGCCCGACTCGATGCTCGCCACCTCCACCCATGACACCAAGCGCAGCGAGGATGTGCGCAATCGGCTGAACGTGCTCTCCGAGATGCCGCGCCGCTGGCCGCGGGCGGTGCGCAGCTGGCAGCGCATCAACTCCAGTTTCCGGCGCACGCTGGAAGACGGCCGGATCGCTCCGGATCGCAATGAAGAATATCTGCTCTACCAAACCATCGCCGGAGCGTGGCCCTGGCGGATGGAGACGGCGGAGGAACGCGAAGCATTTCTGAATCGCATCAAGCAATACGCCTTCAAAGCGCTCAGCGAAGCCAAGGTCAACCTGAGCTGGGTCAATCCCGACCAGGCCTACGTCGACGCAGTCCACGAGTTTCTGGCG
>JANWJB010000132.1 GCA_025449575.1 Acidobacteriaceae bacterium | reverse complement strand
TTTGAATTGGATGGTGATTTCCGTAAGCTGCCGGGCCATCCGCTTTCCCGCCCGCAGGTAGAAGGGCACGCCGGCCCATCTCCAGTTCTCGATCACCAGCTTGAATGCCGCGAATGTTTCCGTCATCGACAGAGGATCGACGCGCTCCTCCTCCCGATAGCCGCGCAGCGTTTTCCCCGCCACCGTGCCGCGTCCATACTGGCCTCGGACAGTGTCGAAAAGATGCACCGGTTGGATGGCGCGCCAAACCTTCACCCGCTCCCGGCGCATCGTGTCCGCTTCAAAGGAAATCGGCGGCTCCATCGCGACAAAGCTCAGCAGTTCCATCATGTGGTTCTGCACTACGTCGCGCAGCGCTCCCGCCTGCTCGTAGAACGGTCCGCGGCCCTCGATGCCAATGGCTTCCGCCGCGGTAATCTGCACATGATCGATGTAGTTGCGGTTCCAAATAGGCTCAAAAATTCCGTTGGCAAAGCGGAAGACCAGGATGTTTTGCACCGTCTCCTTGCCCAGGTAGTGGTCGATGCGAAAGGTCTGGTCTTCACGGAAGACGCGGTTTACATCCTTGTTCAGCGCGCGCGCCGAAGCCAGGTCGTGGCCGAAGGGCTTCTCGATCACCAGCCGCACCGTGCCGTGGGCGGGCTGCGCCAGGTGGTGCGCCCCCAGCCGCTCGATGATCAAGGAAAAGTGTTCCGGCGCGGTCGCCAGATAGAAGAGCCGGTTGCCCTCTGTGCCGCGCTCGCGATCGATCTTCTTCAACAGCTCTTCCAGCCCGGTGTATCCGGCCTCGTCGTCAAAATTCATTGCGTGATAGTGAACGCGCTCTAGAAAATTCTGCAGTTTGGGGTCGGGGGGGTTGGCTGCCCCAAACTCCACAATGCCTTCCTTCATCTGCGCCGCGAACTCATCGCCCAGCGCCCGCCGCGCCACGCCCACCACAGCGAACTCCGCGGGCAGCAAACCCGCCTCTTCCAGGTGAAAGAGAGCCGGCAGTAGCTTGCGCTTGGTCAGATCGCCGGAGGCGCCAAAAATCACCACCACTGTCGGGTCGGGAACGTGCAGCTGCTCTCGCGAACCCTTTCCGTCTTCGGGAGAGGCTTTTGCTTTCATCGTTGCCATGTGTGCCCTCCTATAAGTTCACAAGCGGCTGCAATTCCCCGTTGAACTGGGATTCGTCGAGGAACTGGATAGCGCGCATTCCAACGCTCTTCGCCGCGGCGCAATTCTCCGGGCGATCGTCTACGAAAACGGTTTCTTCCGGCCGTAGTTGAAGCACGTCGAGCGCAACCATGAAGATTCTGGGGTCGGGCTTGCGCAGTCCCAGATAGCACGAGATGAAGAACGTCTCGAAGTACCGGCCCAAATGAAAGTGTTCGATGCGATGGCTCGTCAGCTCCCGCGCCTCGTTGCTGATCGCCGCCAGCTTCACTCCACCCGCCGCGTGAAGCCGCCGCAGAGTGTCCATCGCTCCCCGGCCGGGCGGCAATTCCTGTGACTGCGCCTTCATCTGCTCCAGGAACTCTGCCGGCGTAAAGCGCCGCGGTTCAAAAAAAACCGTGCGGGCGAGAAATTCTTCTGCCGTGATCAGCCCCTTTTCCCATAGGTCGTTCGCCGGCCCATGCCGCTGCTCATAGGGTTGAGGATCGACGGCGAAGTGCTCGAACACCCGCTTACGCTCGGTGTGATCCCAGCCATTGGTTAACAGAACGCCACCGATGTCGAAGAGAATCGCGCCCGCGTCTGGCATGCGTGCTCACCGGGCAACCGGCACAGCGTCATGCTGCCGTGCCCCGGCTACCAGCCGCTTGGCCCGCTCCGCAATGTTGGCGGCTCCAAAGCCCAATTTCTCCAGCACGATCTCGCCCGGCGCCGAGGCTCCGAAGCGCTCCAGCCCGATCACATCCCCATGCCGTCCCACATACTTCCACCAGGGCATGGGCGCCGCCGCTTCGACGGCCAGCTTGGGCAGATGGTCGGGAAAAATCTGCTGGCGATATTGCTCCGGCTGCTCCTCGAAGATCCGGAAGCTGGGCATGGAGACGACGCGGGCGGAGATGCCATCCTTTTTCAACTGTTTCGCTGCCTCCAGCACCGGCCACACCTCCGAACCGGTGGCCACGATCAAAACGTCCGGCGAACGGCCTCCTTCTTCCAGAATGTAGGCTCCCCGGGCCACCCCCTCGGCGACCTTATACTTCTGCGCGTCGAGGATCGGCAGAACCTGCCGGGACAGGGCGAGAAAGCATGGCGATTTGCGAGTGAGCACCAGCCGCCAGACCGCGGCGGTCTCATTGGCGTCGGCAGGCCGGAAGTCGGTGAGGAAGGGCATGGCTCGCAGCATGGCGAGCTGCTCGATCGGTTGGTGGGTTGGCCCGTCTTCGCCTAGCCCAATGGAATCGTGGGTGAAGACGAAGGTTGAGTGGCAGCCCATCAGCGCAGCCAGCCGGATGGCCGGTTTGGCATAGTCGCTGAAGGTGAAGAAGGTCGACCCGTAAGGAATTACGCCGCCGTGCGCCGCCATTCCATTCACGATCGCGCACATGCCGAACTCCCGCACGCCAAAAAAAATGTTGCGGCCCGCCGGATCGACATGGAAGTTGCCGCCATCCTTGAGGATGGTCTTGGTGGAGGTGGTCAGGTCGGCCGCTCCGCCGATGAACTCCGGCAGCACCTTGGCGAAGGCCTCCATGACATCGCCGCCCGCGCTGCGGGTGGCGATTGGCTTGGCGTCGGGCGGCCATGAGGGCAGTGTCTTCTCCCAACCCTCGGCCAGCTTGCCGGCCTGCACGCGCTCAAACTCCGCTGCCGGCTCGGGGTAAGCCTTCTTGTAGCGGGCGAACATCTCCGTCCATTCCTGCTCGTATTTCTTCCCCGCTTCCACCGCCTTCAGCCAGTTCGCCTTGGCATTGTCGGGAACATAAAAGCTCTTGTCCTCGGGCCAATTTAGATTTCTCTTCGTTTCCTTTGTCGCTTCGCTTCCCAGCGGCTCGCCATGTGCTTTGCTGGTGCCGGCCTTGGGACTGCCATAGCCGATCACAGTGCGCACCCGGATCAGCGACGGCCTGTCTTTGACCGCCTTGGCTGCTTCGATGGCCTTGGAGATCGCCTCCAGGTCGTTGCCATCCTCCACCATCTGCACGTGCCAGTGATAGGCCTCAAATCGGCGTGTGACGTCTTCGGTGTAGGAAAGCTCCGTCGGACCGTCCAGGGAGATCAGGTTGTCGTCGTAGAGATAAATCATCTTGCCCAGCTTCAGCGTTCCCGCAAGCGAAGCGGATTCGTGCGAGATCCCCTCCATCAGGTCGCCGTCGGAGCACAGCACATAGGTGTAATGGTCCACAATGGGCAGTTCCGGCCGGTTGTAGCGCGCCGCCAGATGCTTCTCTGCAATGGCCATGCCGACGCCCATCGCGAAGCCCTGGCCCAACGGACCGGTGGTGACCTCGACGCCGTCGGTATCGCCCAGCTCCGGGTGGCCTGGCGTCTTGGAGCCATACTGCCGGAACTGCTGCAGGTCCTCGATCGACACCTTGTACCCGGCCAGGTGCAGGACCGAGTAGAGCAACGCCGAGGCGTGACCGTTGGAGAGCACAAAGCGGTCGCGGTTGACCCACTTTGCGTTCGCCGGATTGTGCCTCATGAATTTGTGAAATAACAGATAGGCGATGGGAGCGTCGCCCAGCGGCGCGCCGGGATGACCGCTCTTGGCCTTCTCGACCGCGTCCACGGCCAGGAATCGCAATGCATTGATCGACAACTGATCTATTTCATTCATAGAAACTTTTGCTCCGCATTGATTATTTTTTCTTGACCGCGAGGACGCGCCGCCTTGAGCTGCGAGTTCTGGCCTGCGCGCTGGAGGGGTTTGCCGCATGGCCTCCGCCGGCTCGCGCTGCACATTTCAAGTAAAACAAAAAAGCCGGCTTCGTGCAGAGCCGCACAAATCCATTCAGGTGCGCGCTCTGTCCGTATTCTCTTCGCCCCCGCGCAGGGGCTTTACTTCTCTTTGGATGACGCCTTCGCCCGCGGAGTCACGTTTTTGCCGCGACGCAGCGCTATTTCAAAATTCTCGCCCTGCCAGCGGCTCTCCGCAATCCAGTGCAAGGTAAAGGACAGCCCTCCACTATCGCCAGGCTTGGTCGGGATATCGGCGTAATATCCCGCGAAGCCAACCTTGCGGCTCGGAGTCGTGGTGGTTGTCTTCCAGTCGTCCGGGCTCCAGACCAGATCGAAATGATCCGTCGCCAGCACCCGCAGCTTTTTGCCGGCGGCGATGTGCTTGATCCTCCGATCAAGCCGGAAGATTTCCACCTCGTTTCCACGCCTGTCTTTTCCATAGCGCGCCTCCACCACGGGGATCCGGTCGGCAAGCCGGCCGTCGGTAACGGAGCGCAGCAGCTTGATGTAGCTCGCGTGAGCCCAAAGCAAAGGCATCGCCGACCCCGTGGGGCGCCCCCGCAGCATCCCGGCTTCTGGAAGGTCTTCGCTGTCCCAGATCTGCTCGGGAAGCATTCCGCCTGCGGAGGCGAAGCCTTCCAGAGCTTTGATGTAGGAGCTTACGTCGCGGCCGGCGGCTAGTTCATAGAATGCACGTTCGGCGGTTAGCAACGGCCACGCCCTTCCCACTCCCCAGCCGAGATACGGTCCGCCGTCCTGCTGCTGTCCGTAACCATCGTGGTTATATCGCCGCCAGCAGGGGCCGAAGGGTGTCTCCACTTTCAGAACATGGTCCACGACTTTGAGCGAGTCGACGATCAAGGGATCATCGGCGCGGCGCACGCCGAGGCGAACCAATTCCAGAAAGCCGGCGTCGATAATCTCTCGCGCCTCAAACTGGTTCCGCTCTCCCGGAGGCTGGTTGTTGAGCCGCACCATCTCGTCGCCGCAACCTTCCTCTTCATAAGGATCCCCGCACTCCGGCGGCCGGATGCGCATATAGTGCCGCTTGACCTCCGGCAATAGGATGCCGTCGTCGGTCGTGGTCCAATCCTCCAGGTGCGCCTCGATCCAGTCCGCCTGCTCCTCCAGCAGAACCGCCAGCTCCGCCGACTGGTTGGCGCGCGCAATATCGGCGGCGCAGATCAACGCCGCGATCACCGCTGCCAGCGTGGAGGGGGAATATCCCGCATTTTCTTCCCATCGCTCTTGCTGGGTGACGGGCGAGGAGCGTACCAGGTACCCCGCGGCTCGCGCGACGAACGGGAAGACATCGAAGTTTCCCAATGCATTCTGCTTCCACAGGCGCCATGCCAGCAGGATCGGGAAGGCGACTTCGTCAAGTTGAATGCCTGTCCAATACGGCGTGCCGTCCACCCAGAAATTCTGGGCAAAGCCGCCGTCTGCCTTCTGTGTGCAAGCCAGATACAGCAAGGCCCTCTGCGCGGTCTCCACATGCCCGCAGTAAAGCATCGTGGTGGCGCTCTGCACCATATCGCGGGTCCACACCAGGTGGTAGCCGCCGAGGTCGTCGTCTCCCTCCGACTGGCCCCACGGAAACGAGGCCGAAGCGATGAAAGCCCCGGGGAATGTCTTGTCCTCATGCGCCAGGATGGTGTTCTGGCTGATCTGCAGCAGGCGGCCTCCGTCGCGGGCGGCCGGCATCAGGCTGGAGGGCGTGGCTACCCTGCGCCACTGCTCGATAAATCGTTCCAGAGCCACATCGAACGGGGTGTTGAGCGCGCCCAGAGCACGGGTGAGCGCTGCGTGATGGCCTTCCCCGAGCGTGATGACCACCACGAACTCGCGCCACCCCTTCCCCGGGAGCTGCTCCAGCTGGATCTCCCCGGTCAGCGCGATGTTGCCATTCAGCGCTCTGCCAAATTCCCAGTCCATCAGAAAGTTGTCGGAGATGTCCTGCCAGCCGTCGCTTTTACCCACATAACCGCAGCTGGTGCGGTGGAATCCGCAGTTGGCCGCCATTACCAGCGAGGTGTTGTTCTTCCATGCCAGCAGCACACGCTGGCCGGCAACATCCAGCATGGAACCGGAGTTGCCCTCGCCTCCCACTTCCAGGTGCGGCGCCAGCAGCGCGTAAACCTTCATTCGCGCCAGCAGGCCCTCGTCCCCCTCCAGGCGAACGCGCATCATCACCGCCGGATGATGGGGGTCGGTCAGGATTTCCTTGATCACGCGGTAGCGGCCCGCGCGATCGCGATTGATCAGCCGCACCGCCAATGCGTCCTCGTCAATGTGCTCGAAAGTGCAATCCAGGTCCCGCTTCTCCTCGTGAAAGAAGGTCTCGCCGTCCGTCAGCAGAAAACCCATGTCCCGCGTCTGGGGCCGGTCGATGGTCGGGTAATAAATTTCATT
>JANWJB010000131.1 GCA_025449575.1 Acidobacteriaceae bacterium | reverse complement strand
TCTCCGGATGCATGGGGCAGGTATATCGCGATGCTTTTCCGGCGGCGGCCTGGAGAGACGCGGCTGCTACGGCCTCGCGTTTGGCGCCGCCAGTGAATTTTTCCGGATCCGCCCGGAACTTCGTCAGGCAAGAGGAATGGCAGAAATAGTAATTTTTCCCCTCAAATTCCGTGGCCGCCGCCGCATGCGCAGGATCGACCTTCATCCCGCAGACTGGGTCGATGACGCTCGGGGAATCTTCTGCCGAATGCAGCGGAAACACTGGCAACATTGGAAGCAGCGAGCTTCCGTTGGCGTGGGTCTTCACCACTGCGCCGGCGATATATTTGGCCGGCTCAGCGGCAAATTTGTTCTTGCAGCCTAAGGAGCAGAACCAATACGTCTGCCCCTCATACCGTTCTTCCCCAGCCGCCTTTGCCGGCACAACTTGCATGCCGCACACAGGATCCCGGACCGGCGCGCCTGCTTCGGTAGACGACCCAGATTGTGACGGTTGGCGCTGTTCCGACTGGGGAGCCGCAGCGGAATCATCCATTTTTCACCCGCGATCTTCCAGCTTGGCTTAAATCTCCTGAACTGACTCGGCCAGGAACCACGTTCTCCGCTCAGTCTCGTCGATCCATGTCTCAATGAGGCTGGTGGTGGCCACGTCGCCGTGCTGATCGCAGACTCGATGCGCACTGCGCAGCAATTGGGTGAATAGCCGATTGTCGGAACACAGCTCAACCAACATGTCATGAGGGGCGACAAAAGCGCGGTTATTGTCCTTCAATCTCTGATGCGCGGTGATTTCGCTGATGGAGTGCAGCGTGACCCCGCCGATTTTGCGTGCGCGCTCCGCGACGTCGTCGCTCATGGCGAAGATCTGGTCCGCCTGCTCGTCGAGCAACAGATGATAGTCACGGAAGTGCGGGCCGCTCATATGCCAATGGAAGTTTTTCGTTTTCATGTAAAGCGTGAAGACATCGGCGAGCAAATGCAGCAGCTCACGCGATATCTCGCCCACCGCCTCGGGGTTCAGGTCGGTAGGCACATGCAGGGCCTTTCCCTCATCAATTGCTACGCCTTTGTTGCTCATATTCGTAGTGTCTCCTTACCTTCCAACATTTAAGATGCGAACGCGCGAAATTCTGCTTCAAAAGCGAATCCGGGTGCGTGAGCGGACCGGCGACCGTAAGCCCTATCCCATCAGCATCGAGGCCGACGCTGCTTCGCGAATGCCCGGTGGCCGCCCCACCAGTTCACATTATGAAGGAAGTTGTTCCGGCCCGCGGCGAACCGGCCGCAACCGCCGCTTCCCCGGCGGGAAAGGGGGGCGGAAGGCTCACTTCAAATTGGCCGGGGTAACCAATTTGTGATTGACGAAGTTGTAGGGAGGCACCGCGCTGCCGCGCAGGATCGCCAGCCCCAACTGGATGAGGCGCGGACCGTAGGTGTGGGCCTCGTGCGAGATCGAGCCGATCAGACCGTCCTCCTGAGCGCGCATCTCATCGAGTACCTCGGGGATGCAATCCTGACCGACGATGGCGACGCTCTTGTCCAGCCCCAGCTCGCGCGCCGCCTGCAAAGCGCCCAGGGCGCTGGTATCTGTGGCGGCAGCGATCAGCGTCTTCTGCTTTCTATGGTTCCGCAGAAAGGTGATGATGGCCTGATAGCTGCGCTGCCGGAGCCCTCCGCCTTCCAGCCGCATAAAGCGGTCGGAGGGAAGATTGGGCAGCCGCGCGCGCACTCCCTGGAAAGCGCCGGTGATGCGGCTCTGTACAAAGGAGCCGGCTTCGGCGATATCCAGCCCCAACACCCAGTCCGGCTTCCCCTTCCACTCGTCGATCGCGTACTGCGCCAGGTGCTCGCCGGCCTCAAACCCGACCTGGAAGTTGTCCACGCCAAAATAGGTGGCGTGAGGATGGGGGATGTCGATGGCGATCAGCGGAATGCCGGCGCTTGAGAGCGTGTGCCCGATCAACGGCGCGACGTTTTCATCAATCTGAAATTCGATCACCAGGTCCACGCTCTTGCCGACAAACTCTTCGGCGTTTCGCATGGCGACCTCTGCGTCATACTTGTTATCCAGGATCACCAGTTCGATACCGGAACTGGTAGCGGCGCTGCGCAGGCTCGCGGTGACCGCTTCGGAAAATGGCATGGTGATGCTCTGGCTGGCGAATCCAAAACGGATCTTCTTAGGACGGGATATCGCGCGATACCGGCCATCTTGCGCCTGGGAAATGTAGCCGCGATGAACGAATGTCTTGAGGATCCGATAAACGCTGGTCTTCGAGATATCGAGCCGCTGGAAGATATCCTCCAGCATCAGAGGCTTCTTCTCCGCTTCCAACAGTTCCAGAATGTCCAAAGATTTTGACAGGATAGGGATGAGATACAGCCGGCTGATCTTGGCTTTTGGCAAAGGCTTATACCTCTCTATTGGAACAAGGTACATCATGAGCCAACAGTATGCTGGCCAGTGTTTTCAAAAGGGGAACACGGGCTCCCAACCTGAAGCGGCGAAGATGAGAAATGCGAAGATGCGGAATGCTGAAGCCACTTCCCGGCGGGGTGCTTTTCACTCCGGCTTAGCTTGATCGATCGCCGGCTTCTTTATCGGGTCTGTCAGAGTCTTGCTCTGCAATTTCGCTTTTGAACTCAGTTCCAGCCGGAAAGGGCGCCCGGCAAAACGATTGTGGCGCATCCGAGCCTAAGCGTGTTCCCAGGAGGGGCCCTGAAAGTCCTCCGCATCCTATCGAACTTTAGCAATAGGGCAACATTTCTAGATCCGCGAGTCACCGCTCGCTTTTATGGCGCGAAACTTCTGCCTCTCAAGATTTGCAGGCGCGGAAAAGCGCTGTCCTCGAGACGGAGATGACAGAATGCCGTGCCGTCGTAAAGAATGCATGGTGTGCCGGAAGGTGGGGAAGAGGTTTCCCCTCGGCGGCGACTCATTCTCTGGAGTGGTGGCATGAGAAAGCTTTTATTGTTGATTTGCGGTTTTTCCTTGGGCCTGGCCGGGAGCGCGTGGGCTGCTCCCGCGCCCGCCGGCGCGACCGGACAGCCTGCGCAGCGGGCTTCCCGCGATCCGTATGGCTTTACCGTCGCGGCGCTGAAGCAGTTCACCGCGCTCCATCCTATTGACACGCACACCCACGTTTATCAAAGTGATCCGTCCTTTACCACCATGCTTCAGCAGTTGAACGTGCACATCGTAGACATGGTGGTGGCCGATCCCACTGACACCGCCTCCCATAGCACCTTCGATGAGCTCCATAAGGATGCGTGGCAATTCGTGCGCTCCAGCGCCGGCCACGCCAGCCTCTCCACTACCTTCGATCCCTTCGGCTGGGACTCGCCCGACTTTTCTAAGAATGCGATTGAATCCCTGAACCGGGATTTCGCTCAGGGAGCGGTGGGGATGACGATCTGGTCAAACCCTGGAATGGCGATCAAGGACCCTGCGGGCAACCCGGTACTGCCCGACAATCCCAGGCTGGAGCCGGTGTATAAGGAACTAGCCGAGCGTCACAAGCCGCTCTTCGCGCATCTCTCCGCAGCCGATGAGGACTGGGGCGCTTCCGCTCAGCGGGTGCCGGATGTAGGCGCCAATCTGCCCGTGCCGCCGCTTCTGCGGGCGCGCGATCACATTGCGCAGGAGAATCCTCAGCTGCGCGTGATCGGAGTGCACCTGGGAAGCGTGAAAGAAGGCCTGGGCCAGATCGCCCGGCGTTTAGACCAACACCCGAACATGGCGATCGATACCGCCGGACGGGTGGACTCGCTGATGGCCATGCCGCAGGAGCAGGTGCGCGCCTTCCTGCTGAAATACCAGGACCGCATCCTCTACGCCACAGACAATGCCTTCCGCCAGAATGACCGGGCGGGGAGCGCCGTTGCCCGATGGGAGAGCCGTTATGCGGTCGACTGGCGCTACTTCTCCAGCGGCGACACGTTTCAATACCACGGGCGCGAGGTCCATGGCCTGCAATTGCCGGCCGCTGTTTTGCGCAAGCTCTACCACGACAATGCCGGGCATTGGATTCCCGGGATCGCGCGCTGAGCGAAGGCATCGAGAGTGAGTCGCCAATCGCGTCGGCGCGGTTTCGCGCGTCACTGATTTTTTTTGCCGGGATACCTGGCGGGATACGCCTCTCGAGATTCCCGCAAATTGGCCGCCGGATCCAGCTACGGGCGCGATATAGTTTGGCTTGGCAAATCTCACGGCCGGGCTCGCGGGCGTGGCAAAAAACGACTTATTTTCAGGCTTGGCGTCGGTAGTGGAGAAGGACGAGGAACCGGAGCGGTTCTATCGTCCCGCGGCTCCGTCGAAAACGCGGCCTGCCCGCCCCAAGGAGACGCCGGCGGCGCGGAGCGAAGCTCGCGCGTGGCCGGGGCCTCCCGCAGCAGACGATGAGGAGCGTGGCGGCGATCCGTTTCTGCGCACGCGCCGCAGAGTGCAGGTCCGCCGGGGGGTAGTTCCCAAGACCCGGACGGGACGCATCCTCTTTGCAACCGTCATTGTGCTCTCGCTGGCGCTGCTGGTGGTGCTGGCTCTCTCGGTGCGCAGTTTCTTCCTTCACGACTCCCGCTTTCGTATCGACTCGGCGGCTTCCATTCAGATCGTCGGCAACAGCCAGGTAACCCGGCCGGAGCTGCTCTCCGTCTTTGGCGGCGACATCGGCCGCAACATCTTCTTTGTCCCGCTGGCCCAGCGTCGCGCCCAGCTGGAACGGCTGCCCTGGGTGGCGCAGGCGAGCGTCATGCGGTTGCTGCCCAACCAACTGCGCGTTTCTATTGTGGAGCGCGTGCCGGTAGCGTTTCTCCGCGATGGCAGCGCCATCAAGCTGGTGGACGCCTCCGGCGTGCCTCTGGCCATGAGTCCGCAGATGCTGGCGGCCAAACACTACTCCTTTCCCGTGGTCACCGGCATTACGATCGGCGAAGCGCCCGACGTTCGCGCGGCGCGGATGCGTCTTTACCAGAAGTTCATCGGTGATTTGAATTCCGGCGGCGCTCGGGTCAGCAGCCAACTCAGCGAAGTCGACATCTCCGACCCGGAAGATGTGCGGGCGGTCATGCCGACGCGCGGAGGCGATCTCCTGGTTCATTTTGGGGAGACCGACTTTTTGCAGCGCTACCAGCGCTACCGGCAACACTTGTCCGAGTGGCTAAGGCAATATCCCCGGCTGGCCTCGGTCGATCTTCGCTATAACGGCCAAGTGGTTTTGGAGATGGCGGGCGACGGGGCGGAGCCGAGAAGCGGCTCGAGCACCGCGCCGGCGAAGGCGCCAAATCACGCGCAACATGCCGCCAGCCTTCTGCGTACCAACCATCCGCTTAAGAGAACGGCGGCAAAAGGCCGGACCGGCAAGAGCGCGGCGGGGCGGCGCAGCGCGGTTCGTAGTTCGAAGCATTCCGCGGGGAGCCATAGATGAGCCAGAACAGCGACGACCTGATCACCGTTCTCGATGCGGGCAGCGCCAAGACGCGGGTGTTGGTGGCGGAGATTCACGATGGCGCGCTGCGTTATCGCGCGCATGGCTCGGCTATTTCCGCCGGCATGCGCAAAGGCGTCATCAGCGATTTGCACCCGGCCGCCAAAGCCATCAATCAAGCGGCCACCGAGGCTGAGCAGATGGCGCACGCGGTGCTCGCCAACTGCGTGGTAGGCGTTGGCGGACCGCATGTGCGCGGAGTAAACAGCCAGGGCGGCGTGAGCTTGGGCGGAAGGCTGCGGGAGATTACGCGCGAGGACGTTCGCGCCGCTGTGGATCGCGCCCGCTCCGTTTCTCTGCCCGCCGACAGAGAAGTCGTGCATCTGCTGCCGCAGCAATTTATTCTGGACGAGCAGCCGGGGATTCACGATCCTGTCGGCATGATCGGCAACCGCTTGGAAGTCAATCTTCACATCTCGACCTGCTCGGCCAGCGCGGCGCAAAGTGTGATCACCTGCGCCAACAAAGCGGGTTTGGAGGTGCTGGACACGGTTTTTGAGGCGATCGCCGCCGCCGAGTCCACGGTTTCCGCCGACGAGCGCGAGTTGGGCGTGTGCCTGGCCGACATCGGCGCGGGCTCCACGGAACTGGTCGTCTTTTTTGAGGGCGCAGTGGCCCACACAGCCTCGCTGCCCATCGGCGGGGACCACTTCACCAACGATCTCGCTGTCGGCCTGCACACCACGGTCGAAGAAGCAGAGTTCCTCAAGCTGCAGTATGGCAACTGCGTCGTCACTTCGGTGCCTTCCGGGAGCGAAGTGGAGCTGGCTCCCGGCGAGAATGGCCCTGCGCGCGTGGTGCGCCAGCGCTATCTCAGCGAGATCCTGGAGCCGCGCGCGCGCGAGCTCTTCCATCTGTTACGGGAGAATCTTCGCCAGGGCGGCGTGTTGGAGGCTCTCGGAGCGGGCTGCGTCTTTACAGGGGGCGGCTCCCGGCTGATGGGATTGCTGGAAGTTGCGGAGAGCCTGCTGCATGTTCCCGCGCGGATTGGTTATCCGGTGCCGCTCTCCAGAATGCCGGAGGAGCTCATCCAGCCGGAATTTGCCGCCGCGGTCGGAATGCTGCTGTACAGCCACCGTACCCGCGTTCTGCGCGCGGCGGAAGATCAGGGGCTGCGCGCCAAGCTGCGCGCCATCTTTGCCGGCAGCGTGTAATGAGGTTCGTGGGAACGCCGTTGAGTACGGTTTGAAGCGCAAGAATGTGAGCGCCTGGAGTGAAACAGAACGGCGAGCGGCAGGCACAGAGTTCGGCAGATCACAATTTTCAAAGAGGAATGGAGTGAATGCCCATGAGCGATAACGAAGAGATTCGCATTGAGTACAACGACGAGGCTCCGCATGGGGCCAGGATCAAGGTGATCGGCGTGGGCGGCGGCGGCGGCAATGCGGTCAACCGCATGATCGCCGCCAAGGTGGAGGGCGTGGAGTTCATCGTCGCCAACACCGACGCTCAGGCGTTGCAGCTCAGCCAAGCTCCGGTGAAGCTGCAGTTGGGGGTCAAGCTCACCAACGGGCTGGGCGCGGGGGCCAACCCCGACGTCGGCCGCCGCGCAGCGCTGGAAGATTCGGAAAAAATCATCGAAGCGCTGGAAGGGACCGATATGGTCTTCGTCACCGCCGGCCTGGGCGGAGGCACGGGCACGGGAGCGGCGCCGGTGATCGCCTCGCTGGCCAGCGAGATGGGTGCGCTTACCGTCGCAGTCGTTACGCGCCCCTTCGGATTCGAGGGCAAGCGGCGCATGCAGCAGGCGGAGCGCGGCATGGAGGAACTGCTGGAAGCCGTCGATACCATGATCGTGATCCCCAACGAGAAGCTTCTTGCGGTGGCCCGCGACGCCGGCTTCTTCGAGTCTTTCCGCATCGCCGACGACGTGTTGCGGCAGGGCGTCCAGGGGATCTCCGACATCATCACCATTCCCGGCATCATCAACCGCGACTTCGCCGACGTAAAGACCACCATGTCGGGGATGGGATACGCGGTGATGGGCACCGCGGTGCGCAGCGGCGAAAACCGCGCCATCGCCGCCGCACAGGCCGCCATGGCCTCTCCGCTGCTGGAGGATGGCGCGATCGATGGAGCCCGCGGCATTCTGATCAACATCAGCGGCTCCAGTTCGCTCAAGCTCAGTGAGGTCAACGAGGCTTCTACGCTGATCCAAAGCGCCGCTCACGAAGACGCCAACATCATCTTCGGCGCGGTGCTGGACGAAAACATGGGCAATGAGGTGAAGATCACGGTGATCGCCACCGGCTTCCGCCAGGAACCGCCGCGCTCCGGCGCGCGCATCACTGAGCAGGGGGCGGGCCTCCGGGTGCGCATTGAACGGCCGCCGGCCGTACCGAGATTCGCCAGCGAGGAGCAGGATGCCGAGGCATTCCCCGTAGGCTCGAGGCAGAGCCAAGAGGAAGAGCCATACACGCCTGTAGCTGTTCCGGCGTCGAAGGGCATGGGGACGCCGGCTTACTCCGCGGCTTCGCCGGCGCCTTTCTCAGAAGAACAGCCGTTGGTCGCCGCGGAAAGCCGCCGCGAGCAGGACTCTCCCCCACCAGGTTCGGGGAGCCATAATCCTGGCATTCTCATTGGTGCGTCGCATTTTGACGAGCCGTTTGAAGAGGAATATGCGAGGATCATTCCCAGTCCGGCTGGGCGGGGCGGCTCCGCGGAGCCGCCGGAGCGGCAGGACGATCATTTGGATATTCCCGCGTTCATGCGGAAGGGAAGTTTGTAACTAACACATAACACAATGGTTGTACAAAATTGCGGTACTTGGCTGCATTACGATGGTGCTCCCAAAGTAGTACGGACAGAAACGAATCTTCATTAGAAGATCGGGAAACAGAAGGCTTTCATCCTGAGCTTGTGCTTCTATAGATTCAGCCGATAAAGCAATTTCGGCAATAGAAGTGCGGGTGGTTTAGCTTGAGAGCGATATTGTGACGATCTCCGGCAAGCGGAGCGAGGTCGATTTCCGGTAATTCTCCAGCCGGTGTAGCGGCTGGAGGGGCCGATTTGAGGTGGTGGTTCCGGTGGCCAAGCGGTCGTTTTATTGCAGCTTTCATCTTCTGCTGGTTTTCTCTTTGGGCGCTCTGATGTGCGCAGCGGTGGCTCTGGCGAGTACCACGGAGTCCACCCCAACGGCCACGCAGCGCACCCATAGCACGCACGTGCAAGAAAGCGCGCGCGCGCGCCGCCACATGGCGCGCCTGCGGCACAGCGTCAGGACTCCGGTGCGGCATCGCACGGTCGTGGCCCGCTCCCGCCGCCGGGTTCATCGGCGTCATCGTTACTATGAGCGCTTCACCGCCAGCTCCTACACCACGGCTGATCTTGAGGAGGGAGACGTCACCGCCGGGGAGGATCCGGTGGTCCGCCAGGCGGCCATTGACGCGTTGGGCAATATGAATGGAACCGTGGTGGCGATTGATCCCAGCGATGGGCGCATCCTCGCCATGGTCAACCAAAAGCTGGCGCTCTCCAGCGGAGCCGAGCCCTGTTCCACCATTAAGATCTCAGTCGCGCTCGCCGCGTTGGAAGAAGGTATCGTCACCAAAGACACCCAGGTTCCCCTGGGGCGCCACTTCTCGCTGGACATGACCGAGGCCATCGCGCATTCCAATAACCTCTACTTCGAGACGCTAGGGCGCAAACTCGGCTTCGAGCGCGTCCACCACTACGCCAAGCAATTTGGTTTGGGCGAGCTCGCCGGATGGAATATTCCCGGTGAACAGCTTGGCACCTATCCCAGCGAAGTGCTTCCCGCCCGGGAGGGCGGCGTGGGTCGCATGTGCTCCTTCGGCCAGGGCGTGCAGATGACGCCGCTGCAGTTGGGCGCGCTGGTGGCTGCGGTGGCCAATGGAGGCACGCTCTACTACCTGCAGCATCCCACGACGCCGGAGGAGGTGGCTGACTTCCAGCCTCACGTCAAGCGCCAGCTCAACATTGCCAAGCTGATCCCCGAGGTCACCGCGGGCATGGAGGGTGCGGTGGATTATGGCACCGCCCGCCTGCTCCGCACGAATTTCAAGCAACTGCCCATCCTGGGCAAGACCGGCACCTGCTCGGACAACGGAACGCGCTTCGGCTGGTTTGCTTCTTTTGCCGACACATCCTATGGCCGCATCGTCACCGTCTTCTTCCTGGAGGGCGGCCGCCCCACCTTCGGCCCCAAGGCCGCGGAGCTGACGGGCATTTTCTACCGTGACCTTTGGGATCACAGCTACTTCGCTCAGAAGGCACCCGCGGAAGATGCAAACGCGGCGCCTGCCGGCGCCGGCAGCCTGCTTCCATAGGGCTTTCGCCGCCGGGTCCGGACGGCAAGCGATGAGTCCTCCGGGCCCGGCAGCAAGAGTCGCCACCGCAGTGAAAAAATGCGTCGTTTCTCTCTTCTCCCGCTCAATTTGGCCAATCGCGAGTAGTTCTCTCCGCCGCTTTTCCGCGGCGACGGCAAAGCAAATGTTTTTGCATTGGCGGCAATCTCGCTTGGCGTGGAATCATGTTGAGGTATGAAGATTCTCACCGCGGCGGAGATGAAGGCGGCTGACCGCCTCAGCAGCGAGCGTTTCGGCGTGCCCTCGCTGTCCCTGATGGAAAATGCCGGCGCCGCGGTTGCGCGCTTCATTCTCCGCGAGCTGCCGGGCCGCCGTCGCATCACTGTCTTCTGCGGCATGGGCAACAATGGGGGCGATGGCTATGTCGCCGCGCGCCATCTTGCTGCGGCCGGCTGCCAGGTCTCTGTCGCCCTCCTGGGCGATCCAGGGCAGGTGAAGGGAGACGCCAAGATCATGCTGGACCGGCTGCCCTTTGCTCCCGACGCCATGCAAGACGAAGCTGCGCTCGCCGCCGCGGGAGAGATCTTTGGAGCCGCGGAGCTATTTGTCGATGCGGTGGTAGGCACGGGCTTTCATCCTCCGCTGGGCGGGCTTGCCGCCGCGGCAGGCAAACTGCTGAACCGTTATCCGCGAACACCTATGGTCTCCGTGGACCTGCCCTCGGGCTGGGACGCCGACTCGCACGACCTTGCATTTCCCGAAGCTTTCCGCTCCGACGCGGTCGTTACCTTTACCGCGCCTAAGCCGGCGCACGTTTTCGGAATGCTGACTCAGCGGCGTGCGCTGCGGCTCCCCGGCAATCTGGAACAGGGTCCCATTGTGGTTGCCGCGATCGGCTCCCCGGCGGAAGCGGTCGAGTCCTCCTCCGGCTTATCGTGGACGGGAAGCTCCCGGGCGATCGCCGGCCATCCGCGCCCCGCCAACTCCAACAAGGGAATGTTTGGTCATGTTCTAGTGGTTGGCGGCGCGAAAGGCAAGGCGGGCGCGCCCTCGATGGCGGCCTTGGCCGCTCTGCGGGCGGGAGCCGGATTAGTGACCGCCGCCGTGCCGGAGTCCGCGCTGCCCACGGTGGCGCGTGTTGCGCCCGAGCTGATGACGGCTCCGCTGCGGGAAGGGGCGCGCGGAGAGGTTGCCGCCGCGAATATCGATTCTCTTGATGAATTACTGACGCGAAAGTCGGTCGTTGCCGTGGGTCCGGGGCTGGGGCAGGAGCCGGAGACGGTCGAGTATCTGGTGGCTCTGCTGGAGCGCGCGCAGGTTCCCATCGTTCTCGACGCGGACGCGCTCAACATTCTGGCCGCGCATCCGGACCGGCTCGACGGCCACGGCAAGCTGATGGTCCTTACGCCGCATCCGGGCGAGATGGCTCGCCTGGCCGGATCGACGATCGCCGAGGTCGAGGCCCACCGCGAGCAGACGGCGCGCAACTTCGCGGTGCGCCATCAGGTAACGCTGGTGCTGAAGGGCTGGCGGACCCTCGTCGCTCATCCGGATGGAACGCTTGCCGTCAATACGACCGGGAACCCCGGCCTTGCCAAGGGCGGAAGCGGCGACATTCTCACCGGTATCGTCGCCGCCATGGTGGCGCAATATGCCGGGCGGGACGGGAAGGGAGCCGCCGATGCGGTGAATGCGGCAGTCTATCTTCACGGGCTGGCGGCGGACTTTGCCGTGCGGAGCGGCGATCAGCACACACTGTTGGCAACCGACACGGTTGCTCACCTGAGCAAGGCTTTCGGCTTCACGTCCCAGGCCCCGTCCGGTTATGTTTGGCTCCAAGGGCTTCCCGGCGACTTGAGGGCGGGCGAATGAGCGTTCGCCGCTTTACCAGCGACAGCAGCTCGGGCACCATCGAGATTGGCCGGCAGATTGTCGCGCTGCTCTCTCCGCCCAGATTCTTGGTGTTGCGCGGAGAACTGGGCGCGGGAAAGACCACGCTGGTGAAGGGAATCGCCGATGCACTGGACGCCGCCGACCCCGATGAGGTCACCAGCCCGACGTTTACGCTCATCCATGAGTATCAGGGGAAGCTGCCCGCGGAGTTGGGCGAGCGGCCGGTCGTACTCTACCATCTCGATCTCTACCGAATCGAAAATGAGCGTCAACTGGAGACGCTGGGGCTGGAAGAGCTTGCCGCGGAGGACGCCATCGTCCTGGTGGAGTGGGGCGAAAAGTTTCCCAGTGTGCTCAGGCGCAGCGGCGGCGAGATCCAGATTGAGCATGCCGGTGGAGACGCCCGCGCCATCACGCTGACGCTGCCGGATTGACGGCTTTCGCAGCGCCGGCCAACTCGCCGGCGCCTGATATGCCCAACGTGCTTCCCCGGATGTGGCAAGAGAAGCCGCCCTACCCTTTGGCGTGCTCCATCTCCCCGCTGCTGAAGGAGACCACGTTGTAACCGCAATCCACGAAGAGAATTTCGCCCGTCACCCCTGAAGCCAGATTCGAAGCCAGAAAGAGGGCGACGTCTCCTACCTCCGACTGCTGAATGTTGCGGCCCAGCGGCGCGCGCTGTGCGTGCAGCTTCAACATCTCGCTTAGCCCGCCGATGCCGCGCGCGGCCAGCGTCTGAATGGGCCCGGCCGAGATGGCGTTCACGCGGATATTCTGCCGGCCCAGGTCGGCGGCCAGGTAACGAACTGTCGCTTCCAGCGCCGCCTTGGCCACGCCCATTACGTTGTAGCGAGGGACAACCTTCTGCGACCCGTAGTAGGTGAGGGTGACGATGCTGCCGCCTTCGCTCATCAAAGGCGCGGCGGCGCGGGCCAGCGCGATGAGTGAGTAGACACTGACGTCGTGTGCGATGCGGAAGCCCTCGCGGCTGGTGAGCAGAAAGTCATTGTGCAGTTCATCGGGGGGTGCGAAGGCGACGCTGTGCACCAGCACATGCAGCGTGCCGTAGCGCTGCTTGAGATCGAGAAACAGGCGCTCGATCTCGTCGTCCTTCGACACATCGCATTGGAAAGTTTCCGCTCCGCTCAACTCGCCGGCCAGCGCCTCGGCCTCCTTGCGCAGCCGCTCGTTCTGGTAGCAGATGGCCAATTGCGCACCCGCCGCGGAGAGCTTCTGGGCGATGGCCCAGGCAATGCTGCGTTTGTTTGCCAAGCCGAAGACAACGGCCGTCTTGCCCTTGAGATCGATCATTCCACCTGCTCCTTCATAAAGCCTTCGATCAACGTGTAAGCATATATCAGATTCCCTAGAGAGCGGATTCACGATTGCGATGCTCAGCGTGGTTCGAGAAGTGCGGCTTTTCTTAGCGGAAAAGCCGCGTATGGTGCATCTGCCGCGGGGTACACCTATCGTGCATCCACTCTATCTGCCCGACCCCGCGGATTCGTCATCTCGATGGAGCATGACGGCTCCGGCCTCCATGCGGAGCGTGCGGCTCCGGCTTCCGCGGAGAAAGCTGTTGCTACACACGGATTCGCGTGGAAGCGCAAAGAGCAGTCAGCCGCCTAAATCCACCAACTCGATATTCCTGATGGAGCTGCCCAGGAACCGCGTTCCCAGGCTTTGAAACTTTTCGACCGAGTCGGTGGCGAAGAAGCGGCGCTCGCCCGTTCCCGCGGCGCTCTCCGGCCGCGGCTCCAGCGTGCGCGCCACCCGATCGGCGGTAGCCTCCGCGGAGTCGATTACGCGGATACCGGGAGGGACGGCGGCCTCGATCGCGCCGCGGAGCAAAGGATAATGCGTGCAGCCCAGCACCAGCGTATCCGGCTTGAGGCCGGCGACGGCGGCCTGAGCCAGCAACTCGGAGAGGTAGATGCGCACGACCTCGGCGGCGACCGGATGGTCGGTCCAGCCCTCTTCGACCAAGGGCACCAGCAGGGGACAGGCCTTCTCCATGGCGCGCAGGCCGCGCGCGCGGCTGGCGCGGGCGTAGGCATGGCTGCCGATGGTGGCGTCGGTGCCGATCACCAAAATGTCGCGGGTGCGGGTGCCGCTCTGCGCCTCGTTCACTCCGGTGTCGATCACGCCCAGTACCGGCAGCGTGGTGGAAGCTCGAATCTCGTCCAGCGCTAAAGCGCTGGCGGTGTTGCAGGCGATCACCAGGAACTCCGCGCCTTGTTCGATCAGAAAGCGCGTACTGCTGAGCGCATAGCGCGCAATGGTGGATTGGGATTTGGAGCCGTAGGGCAGCCTGGCCGTGTCTCCCAGGTAGAGAAAGTCCAATTCGGGCAGGCGGCGCAACAGCGCGCGCAGCACGGTCAGTCCGCCGAAGCCGGAATCGAAAACGCCTATTTTCAGCCGTTCTTCACTCATGGCGGTTCCGGCGGCTCACAGGTGCTTCACGCCGGGCGATTCGGAGGCCAGATAGACGCGGGTAAGGTCGGCATGGCCGGCCAGCGTTTCGCGCGGCTGCCCATCGACCAAAAAGCGGACCTGGGTGAGTTGCGGAAAGTTCAGGCGCAGGGTGCCGATGATCGACAGCAATGTGAGGGTCTCCGGCTCGATACCCGAGGGGTGGGCGGCGGCGAAGGAACCGCTCAGGTTCACCACGGCCATTACGCCGCCCGCATCGCCGTCCTGTTTGGGCAGGGGGATGAAATAAATGTTCTCTGCGCCATTGTTGGGGGAGATCGGGTGTTTGGACGCCGGTTGGGCGTAGTCGGCGATCAGGTGCTGCAGGATGACGCGCGCCCGCGCATTGGGATCGGCGGGCAGGGCCATCTCCTGCTCTTCCTCATGCACGCCGCCGGTCAGGTCATTGGCAATCATCAAGGGCACGCTCTTCGCCGAAGATTGGGCCGGAGGATTGAGCGGCATCGTATCGGAGGCGGTAAGCATTCGGTCGTGCGCGCGCTCGCGCATGCGGATGATCACCACCGCCATCGCCACCGAGCCGACCAGCAGAATCCAGAAAAGAACGCGTTGGTGACGGGGAATCATGGCTCCTTCTTCCAATCCTGCTGCCACTGCTCGATCGCGGCGGCCAGCGCGTTGACCAGCCGATTCTGATAGGCGGGGTCGGAGAGCGGCGTGGCGGTTCCGGAGTGAATCAAGGGAGCCACTTCAACGGCCACCGCCGGGCAGGTAAAGCTGTCCAGCGGCTGGAGCGCCGTGCGTCCCTGGGTTACGGGAATGTTGTCATGGCGCATGACGGTACCAATCTCGGAGGAAAGGCGCAGGCTTTGCGGGGTATAGGCTCCCTGCGCGGTTTCCCATGGCAGAAAGCTGGTCATGGGGATTCCGGTCAGCGAGGAGGTAAAAAGGTGGATGCCGCTTCCGCTGGTGGTCGCGTGCAGGGTGATGCAGGCCGCTGCCCGGGCATGGTCGGTCATCTGGGCGCGGTTCAGCACGGGTAGGTCCACATCGGAGATGCGCACCATGGTGACGGGAATCGAGTGCGCAGCAAGAGCGATGCGTAACCGCTCGGCCAAGGTGAGCACCAGATCTTTTTCGTAGAGCTGGCTGCTCAGCCGCGCGCCTCCATCGGCTCCGCCATGCGCGGGATTGAGCACCACGACAAAGCGTACGGGACGGGCGGGCGGCTCAGGGTGTTCCGCCGCGGGCGCCTGAGCGGGCGATGGCGCGGGCAAAGTTTTCGCGGGAGGCTTGGCTGAGGAAGGCGCTGCCGCCGCGGCCGGAGCCGCCGGTTGCCCATGCGCAGGAGATGCTGCAGCCGGCGCGGAGGACGGCTTCCCCTGTGCTGCGACGGTCCCCGGCAAGGCGGCCAGCAGCGCGATCAGCACAAGCGGAGCCAGAGCGTCCATTGCCGCCCGCCCCGCGCCCCGCCGCGTTAACCCGCCCTCAATCCATTGCATAGATGGCAAGACCACTGAGAAGTTTGGGATAGAAGTCGGTCGATTTTTGCGGCATCACCTCGCCGGCAAACGCGACCTCCCGCAACTGGTCGAGAGTAACTGGATTGGTCAGGAAAGCAACATCCGCCTCCCCGCGCGCCACCTGATCGGCAGCCTCCCCGGCATCGCGCAGATAGCGCAGGTTGCGCTGCTCGCGAATTGCTTCCGGGGTAATGTTGAGAATCTTCTCCAGCACCAGGGAGTGGAGCTGGGTCAGGTCCAGGCGCCGCTGGCGGTCGGGAATCTCCTTCAGCGCCTGGGCCACGGTCTCCGGCTTGGCTAGTAAGGAGTAGGACCCGGAGCGGGTGACCGCCACAAAGGCCGTTCCTTTGGCCTTCGCTAAATTCTGCATGAGCTGCGGCGGGGCTCCGGCCGCAGGCGCCACTTCAAAGAAGGTCCGCGCCCGTTCGAGAAACTCCGCCGGATTGAAGTTGGCCAGGCCAAAGACCACCCGGTGCGTGGGGAGAATGGTAAGGCCGCCGGCATCCATATTGACGAAGGTCATCATGGCCGCCGCTTCAGGATAGTTCGGCTGGGAGATCGTGTTCGCCGGGTTGCGCCGCGTCTCCGGAATGCTATCCGGCATCTTTTCTCTGGAATAGCCGAGCGCGGTTTCATAGCGATGGTGCCCGTCGGCGATGATCAGCTTCTTATCCGCCATCGCGCCCAGCACCAGGTTGATGGTATTGCTGTCGACGATCTTCCACACCCGGTGGGAGACGCCAAATTCATCGGTGACGTCGATCTCCGGCGAAGTGGTGGAGGAGAAGAGCAGCTTTTCCGCCGTCATGCCGGGATCGGAGTAGAGCATGAAGATCTGGCCAAAGTGAGCGTGCGTGGCGCGCAGCAGATTCAGGCGGTCGGACTTGGGCTTGGAGAGCGTCTGCTCGTGCCGGAAGACGACATTCTGGCTGTAATCCTGCAGTTCGCCCAGTGCGATAAATCCACGGCGTTCGCGCACCTCATTCTCCGCTCCCGGGACGGCATAGCGTTGCGAATAGGCGAAGAGGCAGGGCTCGCTCTCCTCAAAGAGAATGCCGGCCCGGCGCCAATCTTCAAAATCGCGCGCGGCGCGCGTATAGACATCATTCACCCCCGGCTCATCAAAAAGTTCAGGAAGGCCAAGGATGATGCGCACCAGATTGTAGATACTGCGCTGGTAATAGGCCTGCTGCATGGCAGGCGTGATCTTGTCGTAGGGCTGAGTCACCACGTCTTCAAGGCGGACCAAGGATGGGTTGTAGCGTACGGCGCGAAAAGGGTAGATGCGAGCCATTCTTCGGGTTTAGTCTCCAGCCATCGGCGGGATCGTGTGGGCTTCCAGCGGAACTCTGCCGAGGCATTCTTTGCGGATGGTGTACCTGCAGATTGTACCTGACCGCTTTGCATAGGCTGGGGGAGAATCGGCTCCGGTGACTGCCTAAAGTGCCCGGGTATCGTCTAAGGTGCTAGGATCCGAGGTTGAGAGCGTGTATCGAGGGCCCGCGGAATGAAGCTCTCATGCAGTCGCGCGATGGCAAGAGGAAGCCACACTCTGTGGCGTGCCGGGCATCTGCGCGGCAACGCTCTGGAGGAGCGTGCCGGGAAGGAGTGCGCGGGGATGCAGCGCTGGATGCCCTTCGCGTTGCTGCTCACTCTCCTGCCGGCGCTTTGTCCCTCTGGATGGGCGCAGGACCCGCTGAACGCCGTGCACGTTCCCTCCCCTCCGATCACCAATACAGAGCCGGATATACCGGCCAACCCCATGCCGGGCGGCAAGCCGGGATCGAAACCGCTGGAAGGACCGGCGGCGATGAAGGCGCGTCCCAACGAGAGCATTCTGGTGAATGTGAATCTGGTGCTAGTCCCCGTAACGGTGACCGACACCATGAACAGGCTGGTTACGGGCCTGGAGAAGCAGGACTTCACTCTCTACGACAACAACGTGCAGCAGACCATCACCAGCTTCTCGGTGCAGGACGCGCCAGTCTCCATCGGCATCATCTTCGACCTCAGCGGCAGCATGTCAGACAAGCTGAACCGCGCGCGGAAGTCGATCATTCAATTTCTCCAGACCTCGAATCCGCAAGACGAATTCTTTGTGATTGGATTCAACGACCGGCCGGCGCTGGTGGAGGACTTTACCTCCGACGTGGACAATATAGAGGCCCGGCTGCTGAGCGTGCAGTCCGGCCATCGGACCGCGTTACTGGATGCGATCTACTTCGGCCTCAACAAGATGAAGCAGGCCCGCTATCAGCGCAAGGCGCTGCTGATCGTCTCCGACGGAGGAGACAATCACAGCCGTTTTACTGAGGGCGAGGTGCGCTCCATGGTGCGGGAGTCCGATGTGCAGATCTATTCGATCGGCATCTTTGACGCGTACGCCGCCACCCGCGAGGAGCAGCTGGGACCTCTCCTGCTGCACGACATCAGCGCGGAGACCGGCGGCCAGCTGTTTCGGGTGGACGACGTGGGAGAGATGGGCGACATCGCGTCGAAGATCAGTGCGGAACTGCGCAACGAGTACGTATTGGGCTACACCCCGGGGAGCACCAAGCGGAATGGGAAGTGGCGTAAATTGAAGGTGAAGCTGGAGCCGCCTCCAGGGCTGCCTCAGCTCTCAGTCCATGCCCGAACCGGATACTATGCGCCTGCGCAGTAATCGAGTTTTGTTCCTCGCGATCTTGCTGGCCGGCTTTTGCCTTCCGGGCTCTCTCTTAATGGCTTTTCAGGCGCCGGGCACGGCGGAGGCGCAAAAGCCTCTTACCACCGACCGTGATCCGGTTCTCTCGCCAGAAAGCCAAACCGCGCCTCCAAACCAGGCTCCGTCTTCTCAGCCAGGCGCCGGCGCGGCGCAAACTCCGGCTGCTCCCACCGGCGAGACGCCGCTTACCCGTGGAGCCAACGGCCGCTATACGCTCCAGCGCAACGTAGACGAAGTGATCTTGAACGCGACCGTGCTCGATGACAAGCAGCACCTGGTGGAGAACCTGAGCAAGGATGACTTCAAGGTTTATGAGGATGGGGTTTTGCAGTCCATCACCTCGTTCCAACATCAGGACATTCCCATCGCTCTGGGGCTGCTGGTGGATAACTCCGGCTCCATGCGCACCAAGCGCCAGGCGGTGAACGCCTCGGCGCTGGATCTGGTTCGAGCCTCCAACAAGGACGATGAGAGCTTTGTCGTGAACTTCTCCGACGAGGCGTATATCGACCAGGACTTCACCTCCAGTGTTCCCAAGCTGCGCGAAGGCCTGTCGCACATTGATTCCAAGGGGGGGACCGCGCTTTATGACGCGGTAGTGGCGTCGGCGGATTACATGGCCAAGAATGCCAAGCTCGCCAAACAGGTTCTGCTGGTCATCACCGACGGGGAAGACAATGCATCCAGCACGACGTTGGAGCAGACGGTGCGGCGAATTCAGGCTTTGCAGGGGCCGGTCGTCTACTGCATCGGGCTGCTGTTCAACGATGACAGCGGCGGCCATGAGACGCGGCGGGCTCGGCGGGCGTTGCAATTACTGGCAGATGAGACGGGCGGCGTCGCCTACTTTCCTAAAAATCTCAACCAGGTGGACGAGATTGCGGGCGAGGTGGCGCGGGACATACGGCAGCAATACACCATCGGCTACCACTCCAGCAAACCTGCCAGCCAAGGGGGCTTCCGTACCATCCATGTGGACGCGCATGCGCAAGGCTACCCCAAGCTGATCGTTCGCACCCGCAGCGGCTACTACCCCACCACCAAGCGGCCGGCGCGCTCGGGCCGCGACGCGGGCAATTGAGGTGGGATTCCCTACTGCTACACTTCTCCTTTAAGCCATGAGTGCCTTTGCCGAAGAAGCTTCGGCGCGCGCGCTGCGCGTGGCTGAGGACATCGCGGATCTGATCGGGATGACGCCCATGCTGCGTCTCCGCCGCATACCGCCTGCCGGGGCGGCGGCCGTTTACGCCAAGCTGGAGTTCTTCAACCCCGGAGGCAGCATCAAAGACCGCGCGGCTCTAGGCATGATTCTGGACGCGGAGCGCAAGGGGCGGCTCCAGCCGGGAGGCACCATCCTGGAGGCGACCGCCGGCAATACAGGCGTGGGCCTGGCTCTGGTGGGCGTGAACCGCGGATACAAGGTTCGCCTCTTCGTGCCGGAGAGCTTTGCGGAGGAGAAATGCATCTTGATGCGCGGCTTTGGAGCCGAGGTGGTGCGCACTCCCGAGGCCGAAGGCATGGCGGGAGCCATCCGTCGCTGCATTGCCGCCGCTGCGGAGATTCCCGGCTCCTTTTGCGCGCTGCAATTCGAGAATGCCGCCAATCCTGAGTTTCACTATCAAACCACCGCGCGCGAACTCTGGGACCAGATGGAAGGCCGCTTGGACGCCTTCGTCTGCGGCGTGGGCACGGGCGGCACCTTCTCCGGCGCGGCCCGTTTTTTGAAGGAGCGGAACCCGGACATTCTTACCGTCGCCGTCGAAACTCAAGGATCGGTGTTGCAAGGCGGCGTGCCCGGCCCTCACAAGGTTGAAGGCATCGGTGCATCCTTTGTCCCAGCAACCTTCCATCGCGAGTTCTGCGACGAGATCATACAGGTGCGCGACCCGCAAGCCTTCGCCATGGTCAAAAGACTGGCGGTGGAGGAGGGCGTGCTGGCCGGCTCCAGCTCAGGCGCCGCGGTGGAGGCGGCGATTCAAATCGCCGCACGCCTGGGCGCGGGCAAACGCGTGGCGACCATCGTTCCCGATTCGGCCGAGCGCTACTTATCCAAAAAGATCTTCGAGGGCGGGCTATGAGGCCGCGGCGGCTTTGCACTGTCGCCTCCTTACTTATGCTGTGCGGGTTGATGATTGCCGCGTCACCGGCCCCAAACGCGCGGCCGGATGAAAATGCGCAAATGCCCGCAAAGGCATCGGCGGCGCCTTCTCCCCTCCGCCTTCTGCCGGCCTTCTTCGAGGTCCAGGAGGAAGAAGGCGTGGAGCAGGTGCACGCCAAAAAACTGGACGGCTCCGTCCACATGGCGATTGCCGGCTCCCCCCTGGCGCTAGTGTTGATAGAGGAATGCGACTCCACATTTAGCAAGGTGCTTGCCTCCACGCGCACCGACCACTATGGAAATTTTGCGTTGAAGCCGGGCAGGCGAGGGAAGGTCCACTACTTGCGGCTATCGGCCCCCGGCTTCGCCACGCGTGAATATGAAGTGATTCTCGCGCCGGACGCTGCCGACCTGCTCAAGCTGGAGTTGCGTTTGGCGGCCAAAACCCAGAGCGTTCCAGTGCGGCGATCCACCGGCCGCATCTTCGAGACTTAGAGTTATGACAACCAAGCAGCTCGGCTTTGCCACCCGCGCCATCCACGATGGGCAGCCTGCGGACCCCGCCACCGGGGCGGTCGTTGTGCCCATCTTTGCCACCTCCACCTATGCCCAAGAGGGAATTGGGCAGAACAAGGGCTATGAGTATTCGCGCGTCTCCAACCCCACGCGCACGGCGCTGGAAGAGAGCCTGGCTTCGCTCGAAGGGGGGAGCTCGGCTCATGTTTTCGCCAGCGGAATGGCGGCCATCACAGCGCTGGTCACCATGCTCAAAGCCGGCGATCACGTAGTTTGCGGAGCCAACGTTTATGGCGGCACGCCGCGGCTCTTCAACAAAATCTTTGCTAACTACGGTATCGAGTTCAGCTACGCCGATACCAGCGATGCGGAGAACGTGACCCGCGCCTTGCGGCCCAACACCCGGCTAGTGCACATTGAAACCCCTACCAATCCGTTGATGAAGATGACCGACATTCGAGCGGTGGCGGACATTTGCCACCGCCGCGGAGTGGATCTGAGCGTCGATAACACCTTTATGTCGCCCTACTTTCAGCGGCCCATCGAGTTCGGCGCCGACGTCGTGATGCACTCCACCACCAAGTTCCTCAACGGCCACAGCGACGGCTTGGGCGGCGCTCTCATAGGCACCCGGCCCGATCACGCGGAGCGATTCAGCTACGTGCAGATGTGCACCGGGGGCATCCTCTCTCCGTTTGAGTGCTTTCTGGTGCTGCGCGGAATCAAGACACTGGCGGTGCGCATGAAGCAGCACGAAGCCAATGGGCAGGCGGTTGCCGGCTGGTTGGCGCGGCACCCCAAGGTACAGCAGGTCTTCTATCCAGGGCTGCCCAACCATCCTCATCATGAATTGGCCAAGCGGCAGATGTCCGGCTTCGGCTCCATGATGGCCTTTGACGTGGGGTCGCTCGATCAGGCCAAGCGTGTAGTCGGCCGGGTGCGCTTGTGCATTCTCGGGGAGTCGCTAGGGGGTGTGGAGACTCTGATCTCGCATCCGGCGTCGATGACTCACGCCTCTTTGGGCGAAGAGGCCCGGGCAAAGATCGGCATCACCGATGGGCTGGTGCGCATCTCCGTTGGCATTGAGGACGCGGACGATCTGCTGCAGGATTT
>JANWJB010000130.1 GCA_025449575.1 Acidobacteriaceae bacterium | reverse complement strand
GCCCGATTTCGCGTTTTCGCTGTTTTTCAATAGGGCAAGATTACCGCGTTCGGCGCTCGCGGAAGAAGCCGCGGAGCAGCTCGCCGCACTCCTCCGCCAGCACGCCGCCGCTTACTTCCATCGCATGGTTCAGGCGGGGATGGTTGATCACCGAGAGGACCGAGCCCGCCGCGCCGGCCTTGGGATCCGCCGCGCCATAGACCAGCCGCTCCAGCCGCGCATGAACCATCGCGCCGGCGCACATCGCGCACGGCTCCAGAGTCACGTAGATGCTGCACTCGGCGAGCCGGTAGTTGCCGAGTGTGCGCGCCGCCGCGCGCAGCGCCGCCATCTCGGCGTGAGCCGTGGGATCCAGCTCGCGCAGCACGCGATTTTGTCCCCGGCCAACGATTGCGCTGACGATCGCGCCACGCTGCACCACCACCGCGCCTACGGGTACCTCGCCGGCGGCGGCCGCCGAGCGCGCTTCGTCGAGCGCCGCCCTCATAAATTCAAGATCGCTCATCGTTCCGGATTCAAGATCGCTCATCATCGCTGGATTCAGAGATCGCTTATCGCGCTGCTCCCGCAGTCCCTCTTCGCTCCGATTCAAGATACCGCGTCGCCGTTCGATTTCTGCCCCGCTTCGCTTTCGCCCATCGCTCGGAAGACGCGCGCCAGAATCTCCGGAGAGAGCGCTTCGGCGCGCGCCAGCAGCGGATCGCCCGCCACCGGCTCGCTCGCCAAGCCGGTCCCCAGCGCCTGCTTGATCTTGGCCATGTCATACCCTGCGGCGCGGAGATTGTTTGCCAGCGTCTTCCGTTTCTGTGCGAAGGCTTGCCGCAGAAAACGGAGAAACGGCGCGCGCTCGACCTGGAGTTCGGCGAAGCGCGGCTCCATGGTCAGCCGCAGCACCGCCGAGTGGACCTGCGGCGGGGGGGAAAAGGCGCCGGGCGGCAGCGAGAAAAGCATCTCGACGCGTGCATGCATCTGTGCGGTGGCCGAGAGCAGTCCATAGTCGCGGCTGCCGGGCGATGCGGCAACCCGGTCGGCGACTTCGCGCTGCACCATGAGCACCGCGCTCTCAATCGCTGCGGCGTGGTCGAACAGATGCAGCAGAATCGGCGAGGTGATGTAGTAGGGTAGATTGCCCACAATCCGCCAGCGGCCGGTCTTCTCGCGCGGCAGACTCCCGGGATCGATTTTGAGGATGTCTTCTTCCAGAATCGAAACCTGGGGCTGACTGGCGAACTCCAGGCGCAGCGATGCCGCCATCGCCCGGTCCAGCTCGACCGCCGTCAGGTGGCCGCTGCGCGAGGCCAGCAGCCGCGTCAGAACGCCATGGCCGGGGCCAATCTCCAGGACGCTGGCCGCGCTCAAATCTCCCATCGCCGCCACAATCGCCGCCGGAGCCGTGGGGCTCACGAGAAAATTCTGGCCCAGCCGGGCCTTCGCCGGTTTGGGCATGCCTGGTTTGCCGCTCTTGGATCTCGCGTTGCCGGTGTGCGCTGCCATCGAAATTCACTGAATGGTCTAGACTACCAATTTGGCGGAAGGCTCTTTCCCGCGCTTGGGAGCAGAGCACGTCGGAGGGGTATCGCGCATGCACATTGTCTTCGCCGCGCCGGAGTGCGTTCCTTATGCCAAGACCGGAGGAGTCGCCGATGTAGCCGCTGCCTTGCCCAGGGAGGTCGCCCGCCAGGGACATCAGGCCACGGTCTACCTTCCGCTCTATCGCCAGGCCCAGAAATATTTGAAAGAAACCAAAGTCGCGATTCCCAGCCTCACCATCCCCTTCCCGTTCTATAACCGCTTTGTGCGGGTGTTGGACGCCGGCAAGCTGGACGGCGTGCAGTTCTATTTCGTCGACTGTCCCGAGCTCTTCGACCGCGAATATCTCTATGAGACTCCCAGCGGGGAATACTCCGACAACGCGGAACGCTTCGGCCTCTTCTCCCGCGCGGTCCTGGAGAGCAGCAAACAGTTGGGAGTGCCCAACCTCTTCCACGTGCATGGCTGGCCGCCGGCGGTGCTGCCCGTGCTGCTGCGCACCGTCTACTACTTCGATCCCATTCTCAAGAACGCCGCCTGTCTGCTGACCATCCACAATGCGGATCGCCAGGGGCGCTTCCCGGCCAAGACGGTCGAGCAGTTGCTGCTGCCGTGGGACGTCTATTCGGACGATCATGTGAAGCTTGACGACACCTTCAATTTTCTCAAGGGCGGCATCGTCTATTCCGACGCCATCACCACAGTCAGCCACAAGTATGCGGAAGAGCTGCGGACGCCGGAGTTCGGCCACGGCCTCGATCCTGTGCTGGCGAAGCGCGCCGATGATTTCCGCGGCATTTTGAATGGAGTGGATTACCGGGTGTGGAATCCGGCCACCGACAGCAAAATCGCCGCTCACTTCACTCCCGAGAAGCTCGAAGGCAAGCTGACGTGCCGCAAAGATCTGCTCCACGCCTTCGCCGTTTCCAGCGTGGGCGAAAGCACTGCTGTGCTGGGTATGGTCTCCCACCTCTCCACGCAAAAGGGCTTCGATTTGGTGGCGCAGATCTTTGAAGCTCTGAAAAAAGAGAATGTCCTGCTGCTGGTTCTGGGGATGGGCGAGCCTTATTACGAGAACCTCTTTCGCGAGTTGGGAGAAAAGAATCCGGGCAAGATCGCCGTGCGGATCGCCTATGATGAGACGCTGGCGCACAAGATCGCCGCCGGCTCAGACATGATTCTGATGCCCTCGCGCTCTGAGCCGTGCGGACTGAACCAAATCTACGGCATGAAATATGGCACGGTTCCGCTGGTGCGCGCTACCGGCGGCCTCGACGATACGGTAGAGGAGTGGAAGGCGGAGGCAGGCACGGGAACCGGCTTCAAATTCTATGGGCTGGAGCCGGAGGCGCTGCTGAAGACCGTCCGGCAGGCGCTCGCCGTCTTTGCCGACAAAGAGCAGTGGCGCAAGTTGATGCGTAACGGAATGGCTCAAGACTATTCCTGGGCCAAGCCGGCGAAGGAATACATTCACATTTACGAAGAGATTGTTCGCCGCAAATCCTGAGACCGCGGCGCGCCCGCCCCGCGGCCTCAACTCCGTCATCCTCCAAACGAAGACCTCAATTCTGTCGTCTCGCTCGAAGCCAAGCAGGTCAAAGGGATCTGCAGGTTTATTCGCCGCCCTTGTCTTCCTTATGAAAGTGCTCGTGGATGGCGGCGGCGACGGTGGACGGCACCACCGAGGCCAGCGCTTGCAGGCTGGCCTGCTCCACGCCGCGCACGCTGCCGAAGTGGGCCACCAGCCGGTGGCTGGTTTGTGCGCCTACTCCGCCAATCTCCCGCAGTTCGCTGACGCGGTCGCGCATCTCGCGCCGCTTGCGGTGGTAGGTGACGGCGAAGCGATGAGATTCGTCCCGAATCTGCTGCATCAGGTGCAACACCGGCGAGCGTCGTTCCAAAACGATCGGCTCGTCTTCTTGGCCGTAGACGTAGATGATCTCCTCGCGCTTCGCGATTGCGGCCAGCGGCTGGGTGACAATGCCAATCTGCTCCAGTGCTCCGGCGGCGGCGTGGAGCTGGCCGAGACCGCCGTCGATCAGCACCAGACTGGGCATCGCTTGACCTTCCTCCTGCACACGGTGGTAGCGGCGTCCCACGACCTCGCTCATGGAGGCGAAGTCGTCCACCCCCTCCACCGTCTTGATCTTGAATTTGCGATATTGGGACTTGTTCATCTTGCCATCCTCCCAAACCACCATGGAGGCGACCGTCTCCGCGCCCTGAATGTGCGAGATGTCGAAGCACTCGATCCTTCGCGGCAGCTCCGGCAGCGTCAGTGCGTCCTGCAATGCCTCTTGAACCGCCTTCTTCGATGGCTCCAGCGTGCGGAAGCGCTGGTCATAACTTTGCTTGGCATTGCGCGCGGCGAGATCGACCAGGGACCGCTTCTCACCCCGCTGGGGCGTCAGCAACTCGACTTTGTGTTTTACGCGCTCACCCAGCAGCGCGGAAAGGGTGGCCCGGTCGGGAAAATCCGTGGGCAAATACACCATCCGCGGAACATACTGCTGGTCGATGTAGAGCTGCTTGAGCAGCGCGGAGAAGAAGGCCGCCGGGTCGAAGGAGTCCTGGTCGAAAGAGTCCTGGTCGAAGACCGGCTCCTTCTGCGCGCCGTTGCCGGCCACCGAATCGGATGCCGCCAACGGCGCGGAAATCGTGCCCTCCGCCGGCGGTTCGGGCGGAAACTCCGGGAGCTCTTCCCAGAAGAACTCGCGCCGGTCTACCACTTTGCCGCCGCGCATGTGAAAGAGGTTTACCGCCAGCATGCCGTTTTCATAGTGGTAGCCGAAGACGTCGGCATCTTCTCCCTCCACCGCGCTCATGCGCTGCCGCTCATGCACCTGGCGTATGGTGACGAGCATGTCGCGGTACTTGGCTGCGGCCTCGAAGCGCTGCTCGGCGGCGGCGGCGGCCATGCGTTCCTCCAGTGACTGGCTCAACTCCGTCTGCCGGCCCTCGAGAAACATTCGCGCGTCGTGCACCGCTTCCTGATATGCCTCCGGCGTCGTCAATCCCTCCACGCACGGTCCCAGGCAGCGCTTGATGGAGTACTGCATGCAGGGTCGCGGATGGTAGCACGAGAGGTCCATTTTGCAACTGCACAGAAGAAAACAGCGCTGGATCAAGTCGACGACACGATAGGCGAGGTTGCCGGGAAAAAATGGTCCATAGTAGGCGCTGCCGTCCTTGCGCAGCCGGCGGGTGACGGAGACCTTCGGATAGCGTTCACCCAGACTGAGCTTGACGTAGGGATAAGTCTTGTCGTCACGCAGCAGGATGTTGAAGCGCGGCTTGCGCTGCTTGATCAGATTGTTTTCAAGCGCCAGCGCTTCATGCTCGTTATCCACCAGGATGTAATCCAGGTCGACAGCCTCCCGCATCAGTGAGCCGGTCTTCGCATTCGCTTGCGACGCATCTAAGAGGTAAGACCGTACCCGCGACCGCAGGTTCTTGGCCTTGCCGACGTAGATGATTTCGCCTTCGGCGTTGCGGTAGAGATACACGCCGGGCCCGGTAGGCAGCGAACGTATCTTTTGTTCGAGATCCATGAGGGACTATCCATATTTTAATTGTTTTGCCACTGGCGGCTTCGCCGCCGCATTTTGTCATCTCAATGGGGAGCGTGCGTATGTCGCGGATTTGCGTGTGACCGCTCGCCTACCGCGCTGCCGGTGATTTTCGTGCCGGTGGCGGCGGACGGAAGAGAGAGGCTGCATGGGAACCCTAAAGATGCCATTGACGGGCCGGTTAGCAGAAGAAGCTCAGCGCTTTCACAAGATCATGCTGGAGCACCAGTCGATGGTGTTCAGCATTACGCGACGGATCCTCAGCGATTGTTCCGCGGGCGAGCGGGCCGCCGAAGAGGTCTTCCTGGAGCTGCACAGTAAGTCTGCCGGTTTGCAATCGGAGGAGCAGGTTCGCTTTTGGTTGTGCCGGGCCGCAGTTCGTCATTCGATGGATCTATTGAGTCAGCGCTCGCGCCGGTCTGACAGCGAAGTGGATTGGGATGGACTGCCTCGATCTCCCGATCTGGTGGGTCCGCCGCTCTCGCCCGTCAGCCTTCGGCTGCAACAGCTCGTTGCATCGTTGCCACCGGCGCCCAGGACGGCGATCGTTTTGCGCTTTCAGGAGGAGTTGAGCCCGGAGGAGATCAGCGGCGCGCTGGAGATGCCGGAGGCTACGGTCAAGAGCAATTTGCAAAGGTCGCTTCGGCTGCTGCGAAAAAGCATGGCGCACCTGGCGCCGGAGAAAAAGCGGAGCGCCGGATACAAGCTCAGCCTGCTCCCGGCCAAAGAGGAACGGGATGAATTTGAGGAAGCGCTGCACATCGCGCTGGCTCGAGTCCCGGCGCCGCGCGAGCTCATTCTGCGGGTCGAATGGCGTCTAACAGTTTTGCGGCCGGTTGCCGCAGTTCCTGGTTTTCACACGCTGACCGTGGGCGCCTACAGCCGATCCACTAGCTTCTGGTCTGTGGGCGCGCATGTCGCTGTCTTGGCGCTGATCGTTCTGGCGCTCGTTTTCAGCCGGCGGCCGGTACACCACGTCCAAGAGACGGTAACGCCGATCGACATTGCACCCTATCTCCCGATCGCGCCCCAACCTGCGCAGATGGGCGGAGGTGGCGGGGGAGGCGCGCGTGCGGTTCTGCAGGCGCCGAAGGCCAAGCTCCCTAAGATAGAACAGCAGCCGTTGGCGCCTCCGATGATTATCAGAAACGATCATCCCAAGCTGGTGGTCACGCCGGCGATCAAGATGCCGCAAAACATCCGGCTGGCGGAAACCAATATGCCAAATCTGGGCGACCCGCGGACCAGCGTTGTTGGTCCAGCCTCCAATGGAACGGGTGTAAGCGGCGGCATCGGCACCGGCTCGAGCGGCGGCATCGGCTCCGGCGGAGGCATCGGATATGGTCCCGGCCAGGGCGCGGGATCCGGCGGCGGGATCTACCATGTGGGTGGCGGCGTCTCTGCGCCACAGGTGATTTATGCTCAGCAGCCGGAATTCACCGATGCGGCGCGCCAAGCGAAATATCAGGGAGTCTGCGTCGTCTCGCTCATCGTCGATGCGCAGGGCAACCCGCAGCGAGTGCAGATTATCCATCACGTGGGCATGGGGCTGGACGAGAAGGCGCTGGAGGCGGTGCGGCACTATAAGTTCAAACCTGCCATGCTGCAGGGCCACCCGGTTCCGGTCGAAGTTCATATCAACGTGAATTTCCGGCTCTACTAGGCACGCTCACAATTATCGGATCATCGCCGGTCGAGCCAAGAGGCACGAATGCCAAGGGTACCGGGCGGAATGGTATTTTTCATTGGTCGGGCAACCCCGCTCCCGGAATTCGCATCTGCCATCGAAGTACCTTTAGATTAAAATTTCCTTGGCCCCCCGTGCTCGGGATTCATTCCGGAGAGTAGTTCGTTTCATGCTCACGGCCATCGTTGGCGGTTACCTCGTCGAGCCCATCGGAAGCGCCCGCTCCGGATTGCAGACCCTCCCCCAAAAATTGCGATTTCCAGACGTTGCCAGGGTCGCACTGCCCCACCGCAATCGGAGAACAGTTCGATGAAAAAGGCTGAACCCTCAACGGCCGCCGCCGCTTCCGGAAAGACTCGCGCCCAGGGGAATGGACATGCACCTCGTCGCGATACCTCCAGCCTGCCCGCGGACCGCGCTCTGATCCTTTCCGCAATGCAGCGTATGCGCGATGGGGACTTTGCGGTTCGCCTCCCCAATTCTTGGACCGGAGTTTCAGGCAGGATCGCCGACGTCTTCAACGAGATTGTGGCGGCCAACAACCAGTTGTGGCACCAGCTTCGCCGCATAGGGCAGACGGTGGGAAAAGAAGGCCGCACCGGGGAGCGGGTCCGGTTCCATGAATCGCGAGGGGCGTGGGGCGAGATGGAGGGCTCCGTCAACAGCTTGGTGGAAGACCTGCTGCGGCCGACACATGAGGTCACGCGCGCCATCGCCGCGGTAGCCCAGGGCAATCTGACCCAGACCGTCCGCCTGGAGGCAAACGGGAGGCCCTTGCAGGGGGAATTCCTGAGCTCGGCGGAGATCGTCAATAAGATGATTCAGCAGCTCAGCGTGTTTACTTCGGAGGTAACACGCGTGGCCCGCGAAGTGGGCACTGACGGCAAGCTGGGCGGCCAGGCTCAGGTTCCTGAAGTGGCCGGCACATGGAAGGACCTTACCGATTCGGTCAATTCGATGGCCAGCAACCTGACCGGACAAGTTCGCAATATCGCCGAGGTGGCGACGGCTGTCGCGAACGGCGATCTTTCCCGCAAAATCACGGTCAATGTCAGTGGCGAAATTCTGCTGCTCAAAGAAACCATCAACACCATGGTGGATCAGCTCAACGCATTCGCCGGCGAGGTGACGCGCGTCGCGCGTGAAGTAGGTTCAGAAGGGCGGCTGGGCGGCCAAGCCAACGTCCCTGGCGTTGCCGGCACGTGGAAGGACCTTACCGACAATGTCAACTCCATGGCCAGCAACCTGACCGGACAGGTGCGCAATATCGCTGAGGTGACCACGGCGGTGGC